>NZ_JBITFF010000008.1:0-333223 GCF_044455885.1 Streptomyces sp. NPDC051109 | reverse complement strand
TCCACCCCGAAGGGCTTCATCGTTCGACTTGCATGTGTTAAGCACGCCGCCAGCGTTCGTCCTGAGCCAGGATCAAACTCTCCATGAATGTTTACCGGTAATCCGGTGCACACACACGTTGAGCGGGTCAATCATGTCGGAATATGACCGACTGACCACTGCGTCCTCGCTGTGTAATTGCCTGCAAGCATCACCCGAAGGCGACCTCACAGGTCTTTTTCAAAGGAACCTCATCCACCGAAGTGGACGGGGTATCAACTTCTGGCGTTGATTTTTGGCACGCTGTTGAGTTCTCAAGGAACGGACGCTTCCTTTGTACTCACCCTCTCGGGCTTTCCTCCGGGCTTTCGCTCTTCGTTCTTGCGTTTCCGACTCTATCAGAGTCGGTCCCGCTTGCTTTCCGGGGTCTTCGCTTTCGCGCTTTCCCTTTCCGGCGATTCCGACTCTATCAGATCCTTTCGGGCCTGACTCCCAGTCAGCGGGTTCCGCCGCTTGGGCTGTTGGGCCCTTGCGGCGAGTGAGACAGTAGCGGATTCCTTGCCCCCGAACCTAATCGGCGGCCGCGTCCTCGGACACGGATTCCTCATTCGCAAATACGCATGAAAACAAGACGACACAGTGCGTCGTTCGTTCGAATGTGTAGTGCGGGATGGCTGCCCGGGGACCGACCGGAGTCGGCGCTCACGTCGGACAACTCGAAGAACCTTACGGACCCCGGATGGGTGTGTCAACCCCGGGACAGGGGCCGCCAGAAGGGCTAGCCTGATCCCCATGACTACGCATGCGCTCACGTCCAGCCTTCGCTGGTGGGCCGCCTGACGGCGGCCGACCTTCCACGCGAGCACGCACGCGCTCACGGCCGCCGCTTACGGCGGCCGTTTCTGTTTCTCCCCTCCCGGGAGTGGCTCGGTCGCCCGAGGCGGCGGTCCCGACACCAGCCACGAACAGGGAGACAGGACATGACGAGGATCTTCAGCGGGATCAAGCCGACCGGGCACCTGACGCTGGGGAACTACCTGGGGGCCGTCCGGCAGTGGGTCGCCGCCGACCAGGGGCCCGACGAGGCGCTGTTCTGCGTCGTGGACCTCCACGCACTGACCGTCGAACACGATCCCGCTCGGGTACGCCGGCTCAGCAGGCAGGTGGCGACCCTGTTCCTCGCCTCCGGGCTGGACCCGGAGAAATGCACCCTGTTCATGCAGAGCCACGTGGACGAGCACACCCGCCTCTCGTACGTACTGGAGTGCACCGCCACCGACGGGGAGATGCGCCGGATGATCCAGTACAAGGAGAAGTCCGCGCAGGCGCAGGCCTCCGGGGAGGGCGTACGGCTGTCGCTGCTGACGTACCCCGTGCTGATGGCCGCCGACATCCTGGCGTACGGGACCGAGGAGGTCCCCGTCGGTGAGGACCAGCGGCAGCACGTGGAGCTGGCCCGGGATCTGGCGGTGCGGTTCAACCAGCGGTACGGGCAGACGTTCACCGTGCCGAAGGTGACGCTGCCGGAGGTGGCCGCGCGGGTCATGGACCTTCAGGATCCGACGTCGAAGATGGGGAAGTCCGGCGGGGCGGGGCCCGGGGTGGTGTTCATGCTGGACGAGCCCGGGGTGATCCGGAAGAAGGTCATGCGGGCCGTGACCGACAGCGGGGACGGCGGGGTCGTCTACGACCGGGAGGCGCGGCCGGGGGTCGCGAACCTGCTGGACGTGCTGGCCGCCTGCACCGGCGGGGATCCGGCCGCCCTCGCGGAGGGGTACAGCGGGTACGGGGCGCTCAAGCGGGATGTCGCCGACGCGGTGGTCGAGCTGCTGCGGCCGGTTCAGGAGCGGCACGCCGAGCTGGCGGCCGATCCGGCAGCAGTGGAGAAGGTGCTGCGGGACGGAGCCGGGCGGGCGCGGGCGGTGGCGCGGCCGATCGTGGACCGGGCGTACCGGGCCATCGGGCTGCTGGAGCCCTGAAGGACACCGGGTCGTAGGGGCCCCGCTCGCGCGGGTGCCCCTACCGCCGCCCTCTGCCGGAAACCCCTAGCTGTTGCCGGAGGCGAGTTCGCGGCTGCGGTCGCGGGCCGCTTCCAGGGCTGCGATCAGGGCGGCCCGTACGCCGTGCCGTTCGAGCTCGACGATCGCGTTGATGGTGGTGCCGGCCGGGGAAGTGACGGCCTCGCGGAGCTTGACCGGGTGCTCGCCGCTGTCGCGGAGCATCACGGCGGCGCCGATGGCGGCCTGGACGATGAGGTCGTGGGCCTGGGCGCGGGGCAGGCCGAGGAGGATGCCGGCGTCGGTCATCGCCTCGACGAGGAAGTAGAAGTACGCCGGTCCGGAGCCGGAGAGGGCGGTGGCGGCGTCTTGCTGGGACTCGGGGACGCGCAGGGTCTTGCCGACTCCGCCGAAGATCTCCTCGGTGTGGGCGAGGTGTTCGGCGGTGGCGTGGCTGCCGGCCGAGATGACGGACATGGCCTCGTCGACCAGGGCGGGGGTGTTCGTCATGACGCGGACGACGGGCGTGCCGGGGGCGAGCCGCTCCTCGAAGAAGGAGGTGGGGATGCCGGCGGCGCCGCTGATGACCAGGCGGTCGGCGGGGATGTGCGGGGCGAGCTCTTCGAGGAGCTTGCCCATGTCCTGCGGCTTGACGGTGAGGATGAGGGTGTCGGCGCGCTTGGCGGCTTCGGCGTTGCTGACGGCCTCGACGCCGTAGCGGGCGCGGAGCTCCTCGGCGCGTTCGGGGCGGCGGGCGGTGACGAGGAGCTTGGAGGCGGGTCGGCCGCCGCGGATCATTCCGCTGAGCAGGGCCTCGCCGATCTTGCCGGTACCGAGGACTGCGACTGTCTGGGTCATGCCCGATTCACCTCGCCGAACGGTTCTCTCACGCGTGATGCGTTTGCCTCCTCATCCTTTCACTCGTGAGACGAACGACGAGGCGCTGTCCGCAGAGCGGTCAGGGCCCCCGTCAGGGCGTACGGCGGCGGAGGGTGGCCGCGCCGAGGGCGAGGACGAGCAGCGCGCAGCCGGCGACGATCACGGCGTCGCGGACGAAGTCGGCGGTCATGTCGGTGTGGGTCAGGACCTGGCTCATGCCGTCGACGGCGTACGACATGGGCAGCACGTCCGAGATGCCTTCGAGGACGGGCTGCATCGTGTCGCGCGCCGCGAACAGGCCGCACAGCAGGAGCTGCGGGAAGATCACGGCCGGCATGAACTGGACGGCCTGGAACTCGGACGCGGCGAAGGCGGAGACGAACAGGCCGAGGGCGGTGCCGAGGAGCGCGTCGAGCAGGGCGACGAGCAGGAGCAGCCAGGCCGAGCCCACGACGTCGAGGCCGAGGAGCCAGAGGGCGAGGCCGGTCGCGAGGAGGGACTGGACGACGGCGACGGCGCCGAAGGCGAGGGCGTAGCCGGCGATGAGGTCGCCCTTGCCCAGCGGCATGGCGAGGAGCCGTTCGAGGGTGCCGGAGGTGCGCTCGCGCAGGGTGGCGATCGAGGTCACCAGGAACATGGTGATGAGCGGGAAGATCCCGAGGAGGGACGCGCCGATGCCGTCGAAGGTGCGCGGGCTGCCGTCGAAGACGAAGCGCAGCAGCGTCAGCATCAGTACGGGTACCAGCAGCATCAGCGCGATGGAGCGCGGGTCGTGCCGCAGCTGGCGCAGGACGCGGGCGGCGGTGGCGGCGGTGCGGGCGGTGCTCATCGGGTGACCTCGGACTTCGCTTCGGCGTTGGCCGCGTCGACGAGGCGCAGGAAGCCCTCCTCGACGGTGGCGGATTGCGTACGGGTGCGCAGTGCGTCGGGGGTGTCCTGGGCGAGGATGCGGCCCTCGCGCATGAGGAGCAGGTCGTGGCAGCGCTCGGCCTCGTCCATGACGTGGGAGGAGACGAGGATCGTGGCGCCGCGGGTGGCGGCGATGTCGTGGAAGAGGTTCCACAGGTCGCGGCGCAGGACGGGGTCGAGGCCGACGGTGGGCTCGTCGAGTACGAGGAGCTCGGGGGCGCCGAGGAGCGCGACGGCGAGGGAGACGCGGCTGCGCTGGCCGCCGGAGAGGTTGCCGGCGAGGGCGCCGGCGTGGGTGGTGAGGTCGACGTCGGCGATGGCGCGGGTGACGGTGGAGCGGCGGCGGTCGGCGGCGGCGCGGCCGGGATCGAGGACGGCGGCGAAGTAGTCGAGGTTCTGGCGGACGGTGAGGTCGTCGTAGACGGAGGGCGCCTGGGTGACGTAGCCGATGCGGGCGCGGAGCTCGGGGGCGCCGGCGGGGCGGCCGAGTACGTCGAGGGTGCCGGTGACGTGGGCCTGGGTGCCGACGACGGAGCGCATCAGGGTGGATTTGCCGCAGCCGGAAGGGCCGAGGAGGCCGGTGATGCGGCCGCGGGGGACGTCGAAGGCGAGGGAGTCGAGGACGGTGCGGGGATTGCGGCCGGTGCCGCGGCGGACGGTGAGCCCGCGGGCGTGGACGGCGGGTGGGGCGGACTCGCTGGGCGGCGCCTCCGGGTTATTCATCATGTGATGAATAATGCTCCTGGCTGTGCCGGGGCGTCAACAGGCCGGGACCGGGCGGGGTTACTTCTTCCGCTTGGGGCGGCGCGCGGCCGGGTTGCCCGTACGGGTGCTGCGGCGGCGGGCGAACTCGGAGACGGCGCGCTCGTACTCGGCGCGGCGCAGCTTCTCACCGGGGGCTTCGAAGAAGCAGCGCAGGAAGTACGCGATGAGGGAGCCGATGAAGCCGATCATCTTCAGGCCCTTGAGGGCGGCCTCGTCGGAGGACGGGGCGGGACGGCGGCTGAAGGCGTCCCAGGTCTTGGCGAAGGCGATGGCGCTGGCGATCGCGAAGAGGACGACGACGGAGATGCTGAGGAACGGGCCGACGTTGCCGATCTCCAGCCCCTCGTAGGAGAGGCGGAGCAGCACGGCCGCGGCGACGGCGGTCACGAGCGAGCCGGCGGCGAGGGCGGCGCGGCGCAGGGCGTAGCCGCCGTCGTGGTTCACCCAGGTGGTGCCGAAGAACGGGATCGGCTCGGGCTCGGGCCCGGCGGGGGCGGCGGGGGCCTGCGCGGCCGGTTCGGCGGGGGTCTGGTCTCGCTGGTCGTCGTCGCTCACACCGGCGATTATCCCCCGCCGCGCCGACCTGGCCGGGGTCGTCTCACGTGGCAGACGGACGGCGGACGGCCTGGGGCTCCCCGGGAGCCCCGGGAGCCCCGGGAGCCCCGGGAGCTAGCTGCAGCGGTTCGCGACGTAGCCGTCGCTGCCGGTCTTGACGTACGCGTCGGAGACGAAGCGGCCGTTGCCGATGCAGTCCCAGATGTCCGTCGTGCCGTACGGGCCCGAGACGGTCGTGCCGTCGCACTGGCAGCGGATCGTGACGCTCGCGCCGTACGGCAGGGTGTCGATGACCGAGTAGTTCGTCCCCGGGCCGCTGCGGACGTTCACGCGGTACCCCGGAGCGACCGCGAACGTCTGGAATCCCGAGTCGGCGGCGAGGCTCTGGACTTGGCTGGAATCGTTCTCCACGGACATGCGAAATCTCCCCCCACAGGTGTTGCGGTGCGCAACTCGCGCAGGGTAGCAGGACCCTTGGAGATTCGTACGGCCCATCGACTAGGCTCCGGCGGGGGTGGTTGAGCGGTGCATTCGCTGCGCGCGGACTACGTGGGCTTTCCGGAATACGCCGGGCAGTACCGGCTGGAATCGGTGCTCGGTTCCGGCGGGATGGGCGTCGTCCATCTGGCCACCTCCGGTTCGGGGCTGAAACTCGCCGTCAAGATCGTGCATGCCGAGCACGCGGTCGATCCGGAGTTCCGGGCCCGCTTCCGGCAGGAGGTCGCCGCCGCGCGGCGGGTGAGCGGGGCCTTCACCGCGCCCGTCGTGGACGCCGATCCGGATGCCGAACGGCCCTGGATGGCCACGCTGTTCATCGACGCCCCGACGCTGGCCGAGCGCGTACGGGAGCGGGTGCTGGACCCCGTCGAGCTGGCCCGGCTCGCCGCCGGGCTGGCGGAGGCGCTGCGGGACATCCACCGGGCGGGGGTCGTCCACCGGGACCTCAAGCCCAGCAACGTCCTGATGGCCCCGGACGGGGTGCGGGTCATCGACTTCGGCATCTCGCGGCCGGCGGACAGCGATCTGCGGACCGAGACGGGAAAGCTGATCGGGACGCCGCCGTACATGGCGCCGGAGCAGTTCCAGCGGCCGCGGGAGGTGGGCTCGGCCGCGGACGTCTTCGCGCTGGGCGCCGTGCTCGTCCACGCGGCGACGGGGCACGGGCCGTTCGACTCCGACAGCCACTACCTGGTGGCGTACCAGGTCGTGCACGCCGAGCCCGATCTGACCGGGCTGCCGGAGCAGCTCGTGCCGCTCGTGGCGCGGTGCCTGGCGAAGGAGCCGGCGGACCGGCCCACCGCGGAGCAGCTGATCGCGGAGATGCGGGCGGTGGCGTACCCGACCTCCGAGGACACGCAGGTGTTCGTTCCGCAGCCGCGGCGGCCGGTCGAGGCGGGGTCGGCCGCCGAAGCCACCCACCGGCGGGAGCGGATCGGCGTCGAAGCCGGTCGGTCCGCTCCCGCCGATCACGCCGGTGACGGCGGCCGGGGGCGGCGCGGGGCGCGGGCGGTGGTGGCGGCGGCGGTCGGGCTGCTGCTGACGGGCGGGGCCGTGGGCGGGTACCTGCACTACGGGGCCGGGGCCGGACCGCCGGGGCAGATCGCCGCGAAGTCGGATCCGGCGCCGGCGAAGCCCTTCGTGCCGTGGGCGGTCGCGCTGGGCGAGCCGAGGACGGGCAGCCGGACCGGGGCCTGCTCCCCGGGGGAGGCGGCGGCCCTGTACTGCGCGGGACCCGGAGTGGCGGCGGCCCGGCTCGACCCCGCCGACGGAACGGTGGTGTGGTCGGTGAAGGCGGCCGGCCCGGCGGCCCGGACGGCGGCGGACGGTGCGCCGCTGCACGCGGGCGGCCTGGTGCTCGCGGCCGCACCGGGCAGCGGGACGCTGCAGGCACTGGATCCGGGTACGGGCGCCGAGCGCTGGCAGCGGAAACTGCCGGACGGCGCGCGGTTGGCGGCGGCGGGCGGGCAGGTGTTCCTCGTCCCGCCGAACGGGAACGTGACGGCGCTCGACGCGGCGAGCGGGGCCGTGCGGTGGACGAAGCAGCTCGGCGGGGTGGGTTCCGCATGGTGGGGCGACGGCGCGGCGGTGTACGTGTCCACGCCGGACGGCAGCGGCGGGAGTTCGCAGCTGCTGGAGGTGGACCCCGCGAACGGGGCGGTGCGCCGGCAGCTGCGGACGGCGGGCCGGCTGCGGCCGGTCGGGGCCGCGCGGGGCGGGCTGTACCTGCTGGACGTCGATACGGAGGGCAAGACCGGCGCGGTGGTCCGGGTGGATACGGCGACACAGGCGGTACGGCGGGTCCGGCTGTCGGTGCCGCTGTTCGACGCGGAGGCGGCGGTGGGCCCGGACGGCGTCGTGTACGCGGTCGGGGTCTCGGGTGCGCTGATCGCGGTGGGCGCCGAGCGGGAGCAGTGGCGGCTGGAGACGGGCCTGGCCGTGACGTCGCGTCCGGTGGCGGCCGACGGCCGGATCCACCTGACGGCGCCGGACGGCCGGCTGCTGGCGGTGGATGCCGCGACCGGCCGGCTGGTGGGCCAGACGCGGCCGCGACCGGGCGACGGCCGCGACGGTTTCACGGCGACCCTGCCCGCCCCGGTATCGGCCGGAGGCCGGGTCTACGGAACGGCACCGGACGGCTCGGTCTTCGCGGTCGACGCCGCCGACCCCGCCGGATGGTGACCGGCTCCGGCCCCGCCGGGGATTCCCGACGGGGTTCGGAGCGGATCCGGCGCGGGGGGCGTCAGACGCCCAGCTTGCTCACGTCGCGGACCGCGCCCTTGTCGGCGCTCGTCGCCATCGCCGCGTAGGCGCGCAGCGCCGCCGAGACCTTGCGTTCGCGGTTCTTCGGGGCGTAGACGCCGCCCAGGGCCGCGTGGCGGGCGGCCAGCGTGGCCTCGTCCACCAGCAGCTCGATCGAGCGGTTCGGGATGTCGATGCGGATGCGGTCGCCGTCCTCGACGACGGCGATGTCCCCGCCCGAGGCCGCCTCCGGGGAGGCGTGGCCGATGGACAGGCCCGAGGTGCCTCCGGAGAAGCGGCCGTCCGTCACCAGCGCGCAGACCTTGCCGAGCCCGCGCCCCTTCAGGAACGACGTCGGGTAGAGCATCTCCTGCATGCCGGGGCCGCCGCGCGGGCCCTCGTACCGGATGACGACGACGTCGCCCGCCTTGATCTCCTTGCGGAGGATCTTGTCGACCGCCTCGTCCTGCGATTCGCAGACGACCGCCGGGCCCTCGAAGGTCCAGATCGACTCGTCGACGCCCGCCGTCTTCACGACGCACCCGTCCACCGCGATGTTGCCGCGCAGGACCGCCAGGCCGCCGTCCTTGGAGTACGCGTGCTGCACCGACCGGATGCAGCCGCCCTCGGCGTCCAGGTCGAGGGTGTCCCAGCGTTCGGACTGCGAGAAGGCGGTGGCGGAGCGCACGCAGCCCGGGGCCGCGTGCCACAGCTCCATGGCCGTCTCGCTCGCCGTGCCGCTGCGCGCGTCCCACTTCGCCAGCCAGTCCTCCAGGTTCTCCGAGTGGACCGTCGTGACGTCCTTGTTCAGGAGTCCGCCGCGGTGCAGCTCGCCGAGGATGGCGGGGATGCCGCCGGCGCGGTGGATGTCCTCCATGTAATACGTACCGCCGGGCGCCACGTTCGGCGCGACCTTGGCCAGGCACGGGACCCGCCTCGACACCTCGTCGATGTCGGTGAGGTCGTACTCCAGGCCCGCCTCCTGCGCGGCGGCCAGCAGGTGCAGGATCGTGTTCGTCGAGCCGCCCATCGCGATGTCGAGGGCCATGGCGTTCTCGAAGGCCTGGCGGGTCGCGATGGAGCGCGGCAGGACCGAGTGGTCGTCCTGCTCGTAGTACCGCTTGGTGATCTCGACGACCGTCCGGCCGGCGTCCTCGTACAGGGCGCGGCGGGCGGTGTGCGTGGCGAGGACGGAGCCGTTGCCGGGGAGCGCGAGGCCGATGGCCTCGGCGAGGCAGTTCATGGAGTTGGCGGTGAACATGCCGCTGCACGACCCGCAGGTCGGACAGGCGTTCTCCTCGATCCGCAGCACGTCCTCGTCGGAGACGTTCTCGTTGGAGGCGTCGACCATGGCGTCGATCAGGTCGAGCTTGCGGACGGTGCCGTCGACGAGGACGGCCTGGCCGGCCTCCATCGGGCCGCCCGACACGAACACGACCGGGATGTTGAGGCGCATGGCGGCCATCAGCATGCCGGGGGTGATCTTGTCGCAGTTGGAGATGCAGATGAGCGCGTCGGCGCAGTGCGCCTCGACCATGTACTCCACGCTGTCCGCGATCAGGTCGCGGGAGGGCAGGGAGTACAGCATGCCGCCGTGCCCCATGGCGATGCCGTCGTCGACCGCGATGGTGTTGAACTCGCGCGGGATCGCGCCAGCGGCGCGGATGGCGTCGGAGACGATCCGGCCGACGGGGGCCAGGTGGGTGTGGCCGGGGACGAACTCGGTGAAGGAGTTGGCGACCGCGATGATCGGCTTCCCGATGTCCGCGCTCGCTACGCCCGACGCACGCATTAGGGCGCGTGCGCCCGCCATGTTGCGGCCGTGGGTGACGGTGCGGGACCTCAGCTCGGGCATCGGGTTCACTCCCCATGAGTGCGGCGGCGTTCGCACGCCCGCCGCGACTGTGGATATGGCTCGGTTACGAGGCTACGCTTCCGGCCCGCGATACGGACAGGTCGTCCGCATGTCGATACGGGCGGCTCATTCCTCGGTCGTTCTCCGGTCGTTCTTCGGCCGTTCCCCGGTCATTCCCCGGTCAGGTAGCGCTGAAGGGTGGGCGCCACCAGGGTGACGATGTCCTCCGGGTCGGCGGACGCCAGGGGCTCGACCTGGACCACGTACCGCAGGAGCGCGATGCCGATCATGTGGGAGGCGGCGAGCTCGGCGCGGAAGGTGGGGTCGGGGACGTCGAGGTCGGCCGCGACCCGCTCCAGGACCCGGCGCAGCACCAGCCGGCGCAGCACCGCCGCCGCGGCCTCGTGGGTGAGGGCGGAGCGGATGACGGCGAGCAGGGGCGCCCGGGTGACCGGGTTCTCCCAGATGCCCAGGAAATAGCGGGCCAGCCGCTCCCCGATGCCCTCGGGGCCCTCCCCCACGATGGCGGGGACGACGAGGGCGGGCTCCATCGTGACCTCGATGGCGGCGGCGAAGAGGTCGTCCTTGCTGCCGAAGTAGTGGTGGACCAGCGCCGGGTCCACGCCCGCGACCTTCGCGATGCCGCGCACGGACGTCTTGTCGTACCCGCGCTCAGCGAACACGTCGCGGGCGGCGAGCCGGATCCGCTCCTGGGTGCCGGGACCCCCGTCGGCCTCGTCCTGGCGGGGTCGGCCGGGTCCGCGGCGCGGCTTGACGGGTTCGGTCACGGCCGGGGGGTCCTGATCGGGGCGGCGGTGGCCGCGAGGTGGAGCCGGGTGAAGGCCAGTGCCTCGGCGAGGTCGGCCTCGCGCTCGGCGGAGGACATCGCGCGGCGGGTGTTGACCTCGATCACGACGTGTCCGCCGAAGGAAGTCCGGGCGAGCCGCTCCAGCAGCTCGGCGCAGGGCTGGGTGCCGCGGCCGGGTACCAGGTGCTCGTCCTTGGCCGAGCCGTTTCCGTCGGCGAGGTGCACGTGCGCGAGGCGGTCCCCCATGCGCTCGATCATCTCGGTGGCGTCGGTCCGGGCGGTCGCGGTGTGCGACAGGTCGACGGTGAAGTGCCGGTAGTCGTCCTTGGTGACGTCCCACTCGGGGGCGTAGGCCAGCATCTCGCGGTCGCGGTAGCGCCACGGGTACATGTTCTCCACGGCGAACCGCACATCGGTCTCGTCGGCCATCCGCCAGATCCCGCCGACGAAGTCGCGCGAGTACTGGCGCTGCCAGCGGAACGGCGGGTGCACGACGACGGTGGACGCCCCGAGCCGCTCGGCCGCGGACCGGGCACGCTGGAGCTTGGTCCACGGGTCGGTGGACCACACCCTCTGCGTGATCAGCAGACAAGGGGCGTGCACGGCCAGGATCGGCACCTGATGGTGATCGGAAAGCCGGCGCAGGGCATCGACGTCCTGGCTGACCGGATCCGTCCAGACCATCACCTCGACGCCGTCGTACCCGAGGCGCGCGGCGATCTCGAAGGCGGTGGCCGTGGACTCCGGGTAGACGGAGGCAGTGGAAAGCGCGACTTTCGCACTCGGGATCCGAACAGGTTCTGCCACGGAGACAGGGTACGGGGCGCAGCCGCCGAGGACCGTGACGGCGGCCACGCCGCCCCTGCTTGGTGCGCGGCGGCGATCGCGGCCCGGGGCCGCCACGGCGGCCGAAGCGCGGAGCGATCTTCCGCGTGGCGCGCCCGACGGGGGTTGTCGACCGCCTGCCCCGCCCCGCCGCGGGCTCCGGGGCGGGGTCAGGTCGGCAAGTGGTCCAGGCGGCGCAGGATGACGCCCTCGCGCAGGGCCCAGGGGCAGATCTCCAGTTCGTCCACACCGAAGAGGTCCATCGCGCCCTCCGCGACCAGGGCTCCCGCCAGGAGCTGGGCCGCCCTGCCCTCCGAGACGCCCGGGAGGGCCGAGCGCTGGGCGGTGGTCATCGCCGCGAGCCGCGGGACCCACTCCTCCAGGGACTTGCGGGTCAGGTCCCGCTGGACGTACAGGCCGTCCGCCGAGCGGGCCGCGCCCGCGATGCGGGCCAGCTGCCGGAAGGTCTTCGACGTCGCCACCACGTGGTCGGGCGCCCCGAAGCGGCGGAACTCCCCGACCGTACGGGCGATCTGGGCCCGCGCGTGGCGCCGCAGGGCCCGTACGTCCGCCGGGTCCGGCGGGTCGCCCGGCAGCCAGCCCGTGGTGAGGCGGCCCGCGCCCAGCGGCAGGGAGACCGCCGCGTCGGGATCCTCGTCGATGCCGTACGCGATCTCCAGCGAGCCGCCGCCGATGTCGAGGACCAGCAGCTTGCCCGCGGACCAGCCGAACCAGCGCCGGGCGGCCAGGAACGTCAGCCGCGCCTCGTCCTCACCGCTCAGGATGGGCAGGTCGACGCCGGTCTCCGCCAGCACCCTGGCCAGGACCTCGTCCGCGTTCGTGGCCTCGCGCACGGCGCTGGTCGCGAAGGGGAGCACGTCCTCGCAGCCCTTGTCCTCGGCGGCCTGCGCCGCCTCGCCGATCACCGAGACGAGACGCTCGATGCCCTCCGGGGTGACCGCTCCGCGCTCGTCGAGCAGCTCCGCCAGCCGCAGTTCCACCTTGTGCGAGTGCGCCGGCTGCGGGCGCGCGCCGGGGTGCGCGTCCACCACCAGCAGATGGATCGTGTTCGAACCCACATCGAGGACACCGAGTCTCATACGAGGAAACGCTACTGTGCGGCTGGAGTACGGGTGACCTAAGGGGACCTTAGGCTTGGGTTTGTGCCAAATACGAAGAAGGCCAACAAGTCCAAGGCGACCAAGAAGACCAAGGCCGAGGCCTCGGTCGCCCGTGACGACGAGAAGGGGCTCGACTTCCCCCGGGCCTGGGTCGAGTTCCCCGATCCCGCCGACGCCGAGCAGGTCTTCCGCTGCGACCTGACCTGGCTCACCTCCCGCTGGACCTGCATCTTCGGCAGCGGCTGCCAGGGCATCCAGGCCGGCCGGGCCGACGACGGCTGCTGCACCCTCGGCGCGCACTTCTCGGACGAGGACGACGAGAAGCGGGTCGCCGAGAACGTGGCGCGGCTGACCCCCGAGCTGTGGCAGTTCCACGACATCGGCAGCGAGACCGGGTGGACGCAGCACGACGACGACGGGGAGAAGCAGACCCGCCGCTGGGACGGCGCCTGCATCTTCCTCAACCGGCCGGGCTTCCCCGCCGGGGCGGGCTGCTCGCTGCACATCCTGGCCCTCAAGAGCGGCCAGGAGCCGCTGGAGACCAAGCCGGACGTGTGCTGGCAGCTGCCGATCCGCCGGACGTACGAGTGGATCGACCGGCCCGACGACACCCGCGTGCTCCAGGTGTCGATCGGCGAGTACGACCGGCGCGGCTGGGGTCCGGGCGGGCACGACCTGCACTGGTGGTGCACGTCGGCGACGTCCGCGCACGGCGCCGGCGACCCGGTGTACGTGTCGTACCGCGCCGAGCTGACCGAGCTGATGGGCAAGGAGGGGTACGAGGCCCTCGTGAAGCTGTGCGAGGCGCGGCTGTCCTCGCTGCTCCCGATGGCACCGCACCCCGCGGACCCTGTCTCCCCCTAGTTTCCGGGCCTTCCGGGCCTTCGGGGCCTTCAGGCCGGCCCCGGCCCGCCCGGGTCCGACGGCGGGCCGACCGTTCCTCCTGCCGGGGCGCTCACCGTCGGGGTCGGAGTCGCAGTGGGGGTCGGCGTGGGCGTCGGCGTCGGCGTCGGGGTTTCCGTGGGCGTGGGTGTCGGCGTCGGGCTCGGCGTGGGCGTGGGCGCCGGGTCCTCGGGCTCCGGCGGGGGCGTGGGCGCCGGGCGTCCGCGGCCCTGGACGGAGATCACCGCGCCGCCCGGCTCCACCACGATCCGGGCGGACCAGGCGCCCACCGGCTGCGCCTCGGTGTCGACGGTGATCCTGACCGTGAACGATTCGCCGGGGCTCAGCGTCCCCGCGGACCGGCTCGCCCGCAGCCAGGGCGCGTCGGACCAGAGCCGCCAGTCCACGGGCGCCCCGCCGGACGCGGTGAGCGTGAGCAGGGTGGTGCCCCGGTGCGAGGAGGCGGCGACGGAGAGCCGTCCGGGGTTCCCCGCCCGGTCCTCGGGGGCGGCGGACGCCCCGGTGCTGATCACCTCGACGGAGACGTCCGAGCCGTCCGGGTCCGGGCCGCCCGGGGCGAAGCCGGGTTCGCCGGTGGTGTGGGCGGTGTTGCCGGCGTTCTCGTAGGCGCGCGGCGGGCGGCCGTCCTCCCGCAGGGCCGGGAGCTCGGACTCGCTCGCGGAGGTCCTGGTGGAGTCCGCGCGGACGGGCTCGCCGGTCTCCGGTGCGCCGCGGTACGCCGCCCACAGCGCCAGGACCGGGGCGGCCACGACGGTGGCGACGACGGTGGTGGTCACGGCCCGCGCGCGCAGCCGGTCGCGGCGGGCCGCGCCGTCCCGGGGGTCCATGGGGAAGCCGGTGCGGTCGAAGCGCGGGCCGCTCCGGCGCCCGCGGCGGCCGCCGGAGCGGACCATGGCCGCGCGGACGGCGGCGCGCGGGGCGGGGACCAGCGGGAGGGCGGCGTCGATGCCGCCGGTGCCGGGCCAGGGGGACGCGGCGTCGACGCGTTCGGCGACACGGCGGCAGCGCGGGCAGTCGTCGACGTGGCGGACCAGCTCGGCGCGCAGGGTGGTGGACAGCAGCACCTGCCCGTCGCCGTCGCCGGTGAGCCGGGACACCGACGGGCAGCCGCCGGTCTCGACGACGGCGAGGGCGGCGCGGGTCCGCTCCACCTCGCAGGCGGCGCCGGCCAGCAGCTCCCGGGCGTTGGCGGGGGGCGTGCCGAGGACGGCGGCGAGCTCGGGGACGCCGAGGCGGTGGCGGACGGCGAGTTCGAGGGCCTCGCGCTGCGCGGGCGTGGTCCCGGCGGCCTCGGGCCAGGCGAGCCGGGCCAGCTCGGTGCGCCGGTACGCGCTCACGTCGAGGGAGCCGGAACGATACGCCTCAGACGCGTGCCCGGCATCCTTGCGCTCCGGCGTGCGCCGTGCGGAGTGCGCTCCCTGCCGGGTACGCCGGCGCTCGGCCAGCCGCCGCAGGCAGGCCCAGCGGGCGAGGGCGTAGAGCCAGGCCCGCCGGTCGCCCTCGTCGGGACATCGACCGGGGTGACGCTCGGCGACGGCGAGCACCTCGGCGAGGACCTCGGTGGCGGCCTCGTGGTCGCAGAGGACCGAGAGGCAGTAGGTGAACAGGCCGTCCAGGTACGGCTCGTGCCGGAAGGGGGGCGGCGCCTGGGACGGTTGGGACTGGGGGGACGGCTGTTCTCGATCGAGATCTTCGAGACCGTCCGTGCCTTCGGTACCTTCGAGCCCTTCGAGGCCCTCGGGGCGTTCAGGGGGGCCCGCGGGGGGAGTGCGCCCGTGCGCCCGGTGTGCGCCGGTGCGCTGGGCGGGGCGTTCCTGACTGCTGCTGTTCACCCTGGCGAAGGTAGGCCGCAGGCCGGTGACGGCCGTGAAGCCTTCAGCTGTTTTAGCCCTTACGGGTGAACAGATAGAGCGTGTGCTGACAGCGGCCCTGACGGCCGGGCGGCCGGTCGGGCGGTCGGCGCTGTCACAGGCTCCGGCTACCGTGGGCCGCATGGCTGCCCGTACATCTCGTTCATCCGCCAAGGACCGGCCGTCCTACCGCTGCTCCGAGTGCGGCTGGACGACCGCGAAATGGCTCGGGCGCTGCCCCGAGTGCCAGGCGTGGGGCACCGTCGAGGAGATGGGCGGCGCGCCCGCCGTACGGACCACCGCCGCCGGCCGGGTCTCGGCGCCCGCACTCCCGATCGCGCAGGTCGACGGCCGGACCGCGACCGCCCGCAGCACGGGCGTGGACGAGCTGGACCGGGTCCTCGGCGGCGGCCTCGTGCCCGGCGCCGTGGTGCTGCTGGCCGGGGAGCCGGGCGTCGGGAAGTCGACGCTGCTGCTCGACGTCGCGGCGAAGGCGGCCAGTGACGCGCACCGCACCCTCTACGTCACGGGCGAGGAGTCGGCCAGCCAGGTGCGGCTGCGGGCCGACCGGATCAACGCCCTCAACGACCACCTCTTCCTCGCCGCCGAGACCGATCTGTCCGCCGTACTGGGCCACCTCGACGCCGTACGGCCCTCGCTGCTGATCCTGGACTCCGTCCAGACCGTCGCCTCCCCCGAGATCGACGGCGCACCCGGCGGCATGGCCCAGGTCCGCGAGGTGGCCGGGGCCCTGATCCGCGCCTCCAAGGAGCGCGGCATGGCCACCCTGCTGGTCGGGCACGTCACCAAGGACGGGGCGATCGCCGGCCCGCGGCTGCTGGAGCACCTCGTCGACGTGGTCCTCAGCTTCGAGGGCGACCGGCACGCGCGGCTGCGCCTGGTGCGCGGCGTGAAGAACCGGTACGGCGCCACCGACGAGGTCGGCTGCTTCGAGCTCCACGACGAGGGGATCACCGGGCTCGCCGACCCCAGCGGGCTGTTCCTGACCCGGCGCGCGGAGGCCGTCCCCGGGACCTGCCTGACGGTGACGCTGGAGGGCAAGCGCCCGCTGGTCGCCGAGGTGCAGGCGCTGACCGTGGACTCGCAGATCCCCTCCCCCCGGCGGACCACCTCGGGCCTGGAGACCTCGCGCGTCTCGATGATGCTGGCCGTGCTGGAGCAGCGCGGCCGGATCACCGCGCTCGGCAAGCGCGACATCTACTCCGCCACCGTGGGCGGGGTGAAGCTGACCGAGCCGGCCGCCGACCTGGCGATCGCGCTCGCGCTGGCCTCGGCGGCGAGCGACGTCCCGCTGCCGAAGAACCTCGTCGCGATCGGCGAGGTCGGGCTCGCGGGCGAGGTGCGGCGGGTGACGGGCGTACAGCGGCGCCTCGCCGAGGCGCACCGGCTCGGCTTCACGCACGCGCTGGTGCCCGGCGATCCGGGGAAGGTGCCGGCCGGGATGAAGGTGATCGAGGTCGCGGACATGGGCGACGCCCTGCGGGTCCTGCCGCGCGGGCGTTCGCGGGCGGCGGCCAAGGAGTAGCCGCTGGTGAGGGGGTCCGTACCGGGTCCCGCGGGGGCGCACCTGGCCAAGCCACGGCGGGCGCACAGCGCGCGCCGGTAGACTTTGTGCTGGTCCGCCCGGCCGTACGCAGGCGGCGCAACCCGCGACCGGAGGAGTGCAGTGGCAGCCAAGGACGGGGCAGCAGCATCCGGGAAGTCGGGCGCGAGCTCCAAGCAGGAGGCCATGATGCGCGCCTCGCTGAGCGCGGTCGCACCTGGTCAGCCCCTGCGTGACGGTCTGGAACGGATCGTCCGCGGCAACACCGGCGGCCTGATCGTCCTCGGGATGGACAAGTCCGTCGAGGCGATGTGCACGGGCGGTTTCGTCCTGGACGTGGAGTTCACCGCGACCCGGCTGCGCGAGCTGTGCAAGCTCGACGGCGCGCTGATCCTGGACAAGGACCTCACCAAGATCCTGCGGGCGGGCGTCCAGCTGGTGCCGGACGCCTCGATCCCGACGGAGGAGACGGGGACGCGGCACCGGACCGCGGACCGGGTGTCCAAGCAGTGCGGCTTCCCGGTGGTGTCGGTCTCGCAGTCGATGCGGCTGATCGCGCTGTACGTGGACGGGGAGCGGCGGGTCCTGGAGGAGTCCGGGGCGATCCTGTCGCGGGCGAACCAGGCGCTGGCCACGCTGGAGCGGTACAAGCTCCGCCTGGACGAGGTCGCCGGGACTCTGTCCGCGCTGGAGATCGAGGACCTGGTCACGGTGCGCGACGTGACGGCGGTCGCGCAGCGGCTGGAAATGGTTCGCCGCATTGCCACGGAAATCGCTGAATACGTGGTCGAGCTGGGCACGGACGGACGACTGCTGTCCCTCCAGCTGGACGAGCTGACGGTCGGTATCGAGCAGGAGCGGGAGCTGGTGATCCGGGACTACGTGCCGGAGCCGACGGCGAAGCGCTCCCGCACGGTGGAGGAGGCGCTGCCGGCGCTCGACGCGCTGACGCATCCGGAACTGCTGGAGCTGGCGATCGTGGCGCGGGCGCTGGGGTACACGGGCTCGCCCGAGACCCTGGACTCTGCGGTCTCCCCGCGCGGGTACCGGCTGCTGGCGAAGGTTCCGCGGCTGCCGGGGGCCATCATCGAGCGGCTGGTCGAGCACTTCGGGGGCCTGCAGAAGCTGCTGGCCGCGTCGGTGGACGACCTGCAGGCCGTGGACGGCGTGGGCGAAGCCCGTGCGCGCAGCGTGCGCGAGGGGCTGTCCCGGCTCGCCGAGTCCTCGATCCTCGAACGGTACGTCTGACCGCCGTTGTCCGGGGGCTCCGCCCCCGGAGCCCTCAGTCCTGCTTCAGGACGAACGAGGTCCGGGCCACCGGCATGCCCGGGGACTTGACCTCCACCACGTAGGTGTCCGGGGCCGCGGCCCCCGCCGGAGGCGTCTGGCACTGGTCGGGGGCGCTGAACTTCCGGTCCCACTCCAGCGACTGCTTCGTCTCGCCCTGCGCCGCCACGCGGAAGAACGCGTTGCCCGCGCCCGACGGGCAGTCCGCCGAGGACCAGACGGCTTTGCTCGTGCTCGCCTGAAGGATGGTCAGGACCGCCTGCTTCGGGCCCAGATCGACCTTGCAGGTCGTGCCGGAGACATTGCGCGCGAGCAGTTCGAGGCGGGGCTTCTCGTTCGTCTCGTACTCGTTCTTCACGCTCTTGACCTCCCACTGCAGCCCGCTCGGGGCGCAGGTGGGGAGGGGTGAGTCCGCCGGGACCTGGGGCGCGGCGCCGCCCGTACCGCCGCTGCCGGCGGAACCGGTGCCACCGGCCGAAGCGGAACCCGTGCCCGGAGTGCCGCCCGGTTCACCGTTCTTGCCCGCGCCGCCGCCCGACTCCGCCCGCCCGCCCGGTGCCTGACTGATCGCCGGGCCCGTTCCCGCCGGCCCCGGGGTGATCGACGTGACGGGCTTGGGCCCCTTGTCGCCGCCCTTGCCGTTCGTACTCGACGTACCCCCACCGGAACTGACGGTCCATACGGCGAGGAGCGCGAGCAGGGCGACGACGGACGCCAGCACAGCCCTCCGTCGCCAGTAGATGGAGGAGGGGAGCGGCCCGACCGGATTGCGCATAGATCCCACGGACGGAACTTTACGAGAGTCCGCGCCCCGATCCGCGCCCCACATGCCGCGCAACCGGCTTGTTTTGCCGATGATCATCCTGCGGACCGATCCCCGACCGTCGAGAATCGGCCAAGAGTCCCATGCCGGACGTGATCGGCTTTGGGTACGGTCGGTGAGCATGGACTCCTCCGGCCTCTACCGCGACATCACCGGTTCCGCCCGCTCCGCACCCGACTGGGTGCAGTCGGCGTTCGAGGTCTGGACGGAGTACGGGCTGCTGCTGTTCGGCCTCCTCTTCCTCACCGTGTGGTGGCGTGCGCGCGGCCAGGCGGACCCGCGGGCCGTCGCCCTCGCCGTCGCCGCGCCGCTCGCCACCGCCGTCGCGTACGTCGCCTCCGAGCTCGTGAAGTCCGCCGTGGACGAGGAGCGGCCCTGCCGGGCGGTCGCCGGGGCGGCCGCCCCGCTCGTCGCCTGCCCGGCCCCCGGCGACTGGTCGTTCCCCAGCAACCACTCCGCCATCGCCGGCGCCGCCGCCGTCGCGCTGGCCCTCGCCGTACGCCGCCTCGCCCTGCCGGCCGTCCCGCTCGCGGTGCTGATGGCCTTCTCCCGCGTCTTCGTCGGCGTCCACTACCCCCACGACGTACTGGCCGGCCTGCTGCTCGGCGGGGCGCTGGCGGTGCTCGCGGTCCTCGCCCTGACCGGTCCGATCAGTACGATCACCACCGCCATGCGGGCGAGCGGCGGCCGCGCCGCTGTCTGGTTCACCGGCCCGGGCCCCGCGCGCCGGCCCTGAAACGTGTCAGGATGCCGTTGCCATGACTGCATCCACCAGCCCTTCCCCCGAGACGTCCCCCGACGCGTCCCACGCGCTGCACTCCCCGGTCATCGCCTGGTTCGAGGAACACGCCCGCGACCTGCCCTGGCGCCGCCCCGAGGCCGGCCCCTGGGGGGTCATGGTCAGCGAGTTCATGCTCCAGCAGACCCCCGTCAGCCGGGTCCTGCCCGTATACGAGCAGTGGCTCGCCCGGTGGCCCCGCCCCGCCGACCTGGCCGCCGAGGCCCCCGGCGAGGCCGTACGGGCCTGGGGGCGGCTCGGCTACCCGCGGCGCGCCCTGCGCCTGCACGGCGCGGCCGTCGCGATAACGGAGCGGCACGGGGGCGACGTACCGCGGGAGCACGCCCAGCTGCTCGCGCTGCCCGGGATCGGCGAGTACACGGCGGCGGCCGTGGCCTCCTTCGCGTACGGGCAGCGGCACGCCGTGCTCGACACCAACGTGCGCCGGGTCTTCGCGCGCACCACGACCGGAGTCGAGTACCCGCCGAACGCCACCACCGCGGCCGAGCGGCGCCTGGCCCGGGCGCTGCTGCCCGAGGACGAGGCCACCGCGGCCCGCTGGGCGGCGGCGTCGATGGAACTCGGCGCCCTGGTGTGCACCGCCAAGTCACCGGACTGCGCCCGCTGCCCGGTGGCCGGGCTGTGCGCGTGGCGGCTGGCCGGGAAGCCGGCCCACGACGGGCCGCCGCGGCGCGGGCAGACGTACGCGGGGACGGACCGGCAGGTGCGCGGCAAGCTCCTCGCGGTGCTGCGGGACGCGGTCGGGCCGGTTCCGCAGGCCCTCCTCGACACCGTCTGGGACGAGCCCGTGCAGCGGGCCCGGGCGCTGGACGGGCTGGTCTCCGACGGGCTGGTCGAGCCGCTCGCGGCGGGGATGTACCGGCTGCCGCAGGGCGCTCCCGCGAACACCCCCTCGAACGCCCCCGCGCACACCCGGTCAAGTGCCCCCGCGACCACCCCCGCGAGCCCCGGCGCGAGCACCCCCGCGAGCCCCGCCACAAGCTGAGCCAGAGATTCCGTTTATCTCGGCGAAACCCCAGCTCACGGCACTGTTACACAACCTATGGGTGTCCGTGCGCCCACCGAAGGCTGGCTCGCACAGGCCCGTGACAACCCCTCCGTACCTTCGAATCCGTAAGGCGAAAGGCAACGGACGAGCGGTTGCACGGGACGGAGGCGGTCTGAGATGGCGCACGGCGAGGTACTCGGATTCGAGGAGTACGTACGCACTCGGCAGGACGCGCTCCTGCGCAGTGCCCGGCGCCTGGTTCCGGACCCCACGGACGCGCAGGACCTCCTGCAGACCGCCCTGGTGCGCACGTACGGCCGCTGGGACGGCATCGCCGACAAGTCCCTGGCCGACGCCTACATGCGCCGCGTCATGATCAACACCCGTACCGAGTGGTGGCGTGCCCGCAAGCTCGAAGAGGTCCCCACCGAGCAGCTCCCGGACGCCTCCGTCGAGGACGGCTCCGACCAGCGCGCCGACCGCGCCCTGCTGATGGACATCCTCAAGGTTCTCGCGCCCAAGCAGCGCAGCGTCGTCGTCCTGCGACACTGGGAGCAGATGAGCACCGAGGAGACCGCCGCCGCGCTGGGGATGTCTGCGGGTACTGTGAAGAGCACCCTGCACCGCGCACTGGCCCGCCTCCGGCAGGAATTGGAGAGCCGGGACCTGGACATGCGCGCGTTGGAGCGCGGTGACCACCGCGGTGACCACATCATCCGGTACGAGGGGCGTGAGCGGTGCGCGGCCTGAACGGCCAATGCCCAAGGGGCAGGAGTTCGCTGGCTCTGATGTCGGCGGGGACGGTCGTCCTCGCCGGCACTGTGCTGTTCGCGGCCGGATGCAGCGCGGGCGGGACCGGCCTGCGCGACGGCGGGCCCGCCCACACCGACCCCGCGTCCAAGAGCTCGCCGGCGGCCACGCCGCCCGACCACGTCCCGGCCACGGCCGGCGCCTCGGGCAGGCCCGCCAAGAAGGTCGACCCCGTCGCACTGCTCCAGGCGGACCCCAAGGTCAGCGCCGGGGTCAAGCGGGACCTCAAGCCCTGCACGGGCAAGGAGTACCCGATCGACGTGAGCTACGGGAAGGTCACCGGGAACTCGGCCGTCGACATCGTGGTCAACGTGCTGTCCTGCGCCGATGCGCTGGGGCGGGGATCGTACGTGTACAGGTCGGAGGGCGGGACGTACGAGAATGTGTTCTCGGACGAGCAGTCGCCCGTCTACGCGGAGATCGACCGGGGCGACCTGGTGGTCACCAGGCCGGTGTACGGCAAGAGCGACCCGCTCGCGTACCCGTCCGGCGAGGACGTGATCACGTACCGCTGGGACGGGGACAAGTTCGCCGAGCAGGACCGGGTGCACACCGACTACAGCAACGTCGACGGCGGGGTCCAGCCCGCTCCCGCCGTCACCCAGAAGAACTGACGCAAGAACCGAAGCAAGCACCGACGCAAGAGCTGACGTACCGAAGAACCGAGGCGAGGCTTCCGCATGGCCGAGACCCATGTCCTGTTCGTGGAGGACGACGACGTCATCCGTGAGGCCACGACCCTGGCGCTGGAACGCGACGGGTTCGTGGTCACGGCCATGCCCGACGGCCTGTCCGGTCTGGAGTCCTTCCGGGCCGACCGCCCGGACATCGCCCTCCTCGACGTGATGGTGCCCGGCATGGACGGCGTGAGCCTGTGCCGCCGTATCCGCGACGAGTCCACCGTCCCGGTGATCATGCTGTCGGCGCGCGCCGACTCCATCGACGTCGTCCTCGGCCTGGAGGCCGGCGCCGACGACTACGTCACCAAGCCCTTCGACGGCTCGGTCCTCGTCGCCCGCATCCGCGCGGTGCTGCGCCGCTTCGGCCACGCCGGAGGCCCGCAGAACGGCCGGCCGGGCACGAACGGCGAGGACGGCTCCGATGAGCGGGGGGTCCTGCTCTTCGGCGACCTGGAGGTCGACACCGAGGGCATGGAGGTCCGCAAGGCCGGCGCCCCGGTGGCGCTGACGCCGACCGAGATGCGGCTGCTGCTGGAATTCTCCTCCGCGCCCGGCACCGTTCTCTCGCGGGACCGCCTGCTGGAGCGGGTCTGGGACTACGACTGGGGCGGCGACACCCGCGTCGTGGACGTCCACGTCCAGCGGCTGCGCACCAAGATCGGGCAGGACCGCATCGAAACGGTCCGAGGATTCGGATACAAGCTCAAGGCATGAGGCGCTTCACCCTCCGCACGGGGATCCGCTGGAAGATCACGCTCGCCATCTCCGCCGTCGGCGCGCTCGTCGCCGTGGCACTGAGCCTGGTCGTGCACAGTGCTGCCCGCGTGTCGATGCTGGAGAGCGCGCGCGAGGCCCAGCTGGCCAACGTGAACGTCATCGCCCGCTTCGTCGACGCCGGGCGCAAGCCCGCCCTGGGCGCGAAGGTCAACGACCCCGAACTGCCCGTCGCGCTGCGCGAGAAGGCGCGGTCAGGGCGGCGCGGCACGTACATCCAGGAGTCGAGCAAGGGCGTGCCGGAGGTGTGGGCCGCGGTGCCGCTCGGGAACGGGCAGGTTCTCTCGCTGCACAGCAAGTTCACGGAGAGCGCGAACATGGTGCGCGACCTGGACCGGGCCCTGGTCGTCGGGTCGGTCTCCGTCGTCGTCGCCGGGGCGGCGCTCGGCGTGCTCATCGGCGGGCAGATCTCCCGCCGGCTGCGCAAGGCCGCCGCCGCGGCGCAGCGGGTGGCGCACGGGGATCCCGACGTACGGGTGCGGGACGCGGTCGGCGGGGTCGTACGGGATGAGACCGACGACCTCGCGCGGGCCGTGGACGCCATGGCGGACGCGCTCCAGCAGCGGCTGGAGGCCGAGCGGCGGGTCACCGCGGACATCGCGCACGAGCTGCGGACCCCGGTGACGGGCCTGCTCACGGCGGCGGAACTGCTGCCCCCGGGGCGGCCGACCGAGCTGGTGCGGGACCGGGCGCAGGCGATGCGGGTGCTGGTGGAGGACGTACTGGAGGTGGCCCGGCTGGACAGCGCGTCCGAGCGGGCGGAGCTCCAGGACGTGGCGCTGGGCGAGTTCGTGAGCCGGCGGGTGACCGCGCTGATGCCGGAAGCGACGGTACGGGTGGTCGCGGACGAGGTCGTCAGCACCGACCCGCGGCGGCTGGAGCGGATCCTGGGCAACCTGCTGGCCAATGCCGCGCGGTACGGGCAGCCCCCGGTCCAGGTCGACATCGAGGGCCGGGTCGTTCGGGTCCGGGACTACGGGCCGGGCTTCCCCGAGGCGCTGCTGCGCGAGGGGCCGAGCCGGTTCCGGACCGGGTCGACCGACCGGGCGGGTGTCGGGCACGGCCTGGGGCTGACCATCGCGGAGGGGCAGGCGCGGGTGCTGGGCGCCCGGCTGACGTTCCGCAACGTGGCGGCCCCGGGCGGTGTGGACCGCGAGGGCGCGGCGGCGGGCGCGGTGGCGGTGCTGTGGCTGCCGGAGCACGCTCCGACGGCGACGGGGAGCTTCCCGATCATCAAGCTGTCGGGGTAGGGGAGTTGGCGCGGTCCGGGCCGGCAGGCCCGGCGAGCGCCGCCGGCGGACCGACGGCAGCCGCGCACCGGGACCGGTTCCCGGCGCCGCACCGGGCGGGGACGGGACCGGGACCGGGTCGCACGGACGTGCGGTCCGGTGTTTTAGCATCCCCTGCATGACCGACGGTACGAATCCCCCCAGCAACCCGCAGCCCCAGCCCGCCCCCGGGGACGGGGGCTACGGGTTCCCGCCGGTCCCGCCGGCCCCCTCGGCCGGCTACGGCTACCCGCCCGGCCCCCCGGCACAGGGCGGCGGTGGCGGTTTCGGCCCGGCCCCGCAGCAGTGGGCCCAGGGGCTCCCGGACATGGGCGCGCCGGTGCCGCCCGGCGCCCCGGGCGGACCCGGGTTCCCCGGGGCCCCCGGCCCGTTCGCGCCGCAGTCGGACCAGCCCGACTGGGAGGCCATGGCGGACCGCTCGGCGGCCGAGAAGCGCAAGAAGCGGTTGTGGACGATCGGCGCCGCGGTGACCGTACTGGCGCTGCTCGCCGGCGGAGGAGCGTTCCTGTTGCTGGGCGGGGACAAGGGCGGGAACGAGGCGGTGGACGACAAGCAGTCCCCGTCCCCGTCCGAGTCGGCCTCGCCCTCCCCCAGCGGGTCGAAGAGCAAGGCGCCGGTCGACAACACCCCGACCGTCAAGGACGACCCGACGCAGATCCGGGACCGAAGCGGGAAGGCCCCCCTGAAGATGGGCCCCGACGCCGGGGTCTTCCCGATCGAGAAGCGCTTCGAGATCCGCACGAAGGGCAACGAGAACTCGTACGCCGAGTCCGAGAAGCGCGTGGTGGACACGTCCAAGAGCTTCACCGTCTCGGCCCGCGTCTGGAACCGGGCCCCGAAGGGCCGCCAGATCGCCGTCAGCCAGGGCAACGAGAAGTCCTACGCGTTCGAGCTGGGCCTGGACCAGGTGAACGGCAAGCCGGCCTGGGTCTTCCGCGTCCAGACGGGCGACCAGGGCGCGGAGGCGACCGCGGTGACCGTCACCGGCGAGAGCCCGAAGATGGAGAAGACCTTCTCCACCCTGACCGGGACCTACGACGCCGAGCGCAAGCAGATCGCCCTCTACGTCAACGGGAAGAAGACGGGCGAGGCCCCCGTTCCCGGACTCTTCCAGGCGCAGGGGCCGCTGGAGCTGGCCCGCTCCCGCCACGAGGACAAGTGGACCGCTCCGTGGAACGGTGCCATGGAGAGCGTGCAGACCTACGCCTCGGTCCTGTCGCCCGCCCAGATCGACACCCTCAAGCCGGGCCGGGTCGACGCGAAGACCAAGCCGACGGGCTCCTGGCTCCTGTACTGAGCCGGTTCGCGGATCAGGGTCAGACGGTGACGCCGGCGTTGCGCAGGAAGGCGACCGGGTTCACGGCCGAGCCGTAGTTCGGGGTGGTCCGGATCTCGAAGTGGAGGTGCGGGCCGCTGGAGTTTCCGGTGTTGCCGGACAGCGCGATCTGCGAGCCCTTGGCGACCTTCTGGCCGATCCGGACCTTGATCTTCGAGAGGTGCGCGTACTGCGAGTACGTGTTGTTCGCGTGCTTGATCACGATGGCGTTGCCGTACGCCGGACCGTCGCCGCCGCCGTTCGGGCCGGCCTTGACGACGGTGCCCGCGGACGCGGCCTTGACCGGGGTGCCGACGGGGCAGGCGAAGTCCTGGCCCGAGTGCTTGTGGGACCACATGGTGCCGCCCTTGCCGAAGGTGGCGGAGAGCGTGTAGCTCGACACCGGCTTCTGCCAGGCGACGGCGGCCTTGGCCGCGGCGGCCTTGGTGGCGGCGGCCTTGGTGGCGGCGGCCTGGGCTGCGGCGGCCTGGGCGGCCTGGGCCTTGGCCTGGGCGGCGACCAGCGCTGCGGTGCCGGTCAGGGTGGTCTCCGGAGCCGTGTCGGCGAAGGCGGCGGTCGTCCCGGCCCCGAGTGCCAGGGCCGCACCGAGGGCGGTGGCGCCGATGGCGATACGGGTACGGCGGATGCTGCTGCGCTTCGCGGACATAAGGGAGACCTCCGGGCCGGGGACAAGGACGGTTCGGGCATGAAGCCACCCGGCACGCTGGAGAGCGGATGCCGGGCTTGCCCACCCTTGGTAACCCGCGTCCCGCCGTATCCCCAAACCTCCCGATTACTACCGGGGCTCGTAGGGCCGGGAGGTGTGACGCAACCGGTTGACCGCGCCCCACTGGCCCGAGGGCAGACTCCGATGTGGGCAAAACGGACATCGTACCTACGAGACGTCCTAGTAGGTCCGTTTTGCCCTGTGCGGCTTGTCACCGATGCAGGACCTCTGGCGCACCCGAGGGCCTGAAGCCCCGGAAGCCGAAAAGGGGCGGCCCCGGAACCTTTCGGTTCCGGGGCCGCCCCTCGGTACGGCTACCGCTCGCGCGTTACGCGCCCTTCGACAGGTCCGGGCCGGAGCCCGTGGCCTCGATCGGGGGGAGGTCCGGCAGGGCCGACTTCTCCTCGCCGCGGAAGGTGAACTTGGCGTCTTCGCCGTCACCCTCCTTGCCGACGACCACGATGTGACCGGGGCGCAGCTCGCCGAAGAGGATCTTCTCCGACAGGATGTCCTCGATCTCGCGCTGGATCGTGCGGCGCAGCGGGCGGGCACCCAGGATCGGGTCGTAGCCCCGCTTGGCGAGCAGGAGCTTCGCGTCGCCGCTCAGCTCGATGCCCATGTCGCGGTCCTTCAGGCGCTCGTCCACCTTGGCGATCATCAGGTCGACGATCTGGATGATGTCTTCCTGCGACAGCTGGTGGAACACGACCGTGTCGTCGACGCGGTTCAGGAACTCGGGCCGGAAGTGCTGCTTGAGCTCTTCGTTGACCTTCGCCTTCATCCGGTCGTAACCGGTCTTGACGTCGCCCACGGCGGCGAAGCCGAGGTTGAAGCCCTTCGAGATGTCCCGCGTACCCAGGTTGGTCGTCATGATGATGACCGTGTTCTTGAAGTCCACGACCCGGCCCTGGGAGTCGGTCAGGCGACCGTCCTCCAGGATCTGGAGAAGGGAATTGAAGATATCCGGGTGGGCCTTCTCGACCTCGTCGAAGAGGACGACGGAGAACGGCTTGCGGCGGACCTTCTCGGTGAGCTGGCCGCCCTCTTCGTAGCCCACGTAGCCGGGGGGCGAACCGAAGAGCCGCGAAACCGTGTGCTTCTCGCTGAACTCCGACATGTCGAGGGAGATCAGCGCGTCCTCGTCGCCGAAGAGGAATTCGGCGAGCGTCTTGGAGAGCTCGGTCTTACCGACACCGGACGGGCCGGCGAAGATGAACGAGCCACCCGGGCGCTTCGGGTCCTTCAGACCCGCACGGGTACGGCGGATCGCCTGGGAGAGCGCCTTGATGGCGTCCTTCTGGCCGATGACCCGCTTGTGGAGCTCGTCTTCCATGCGGAGCAGTCGCGAGGACTCCTCCTCGGTGAGCTTGAAGACGGGAATGCCGGTCGCGGTCGCGAGGACCTCGGCGATGAGCTCGCCGTCGACCTCGGCGACGACGTCCATGTCGCCGGCCTTCCATTCCTTCTCGCGCTTGGCCTTCGCCGCCAGCAGCTGCTTCTCCTTGTCGCGGAGGGAAGCCGCCTTCTCGAAGTCCTGGGAGTCGATGGCCGACTCCTTGTCGCGGCGCACGCCCGCGATCTTCTCGTCGAACTCGCGGAGGTCCGGCGGCGCGGTCATCCGGCGGATGCGCATCCGGGAGCCGGCCTCGTCGATCAGGTCGATCGCCTTGTCCGGCAGGAAGCGGTCCGAGATGTACCGGTCGGCCAGCGTCGCCGCCTGGACCAGGGCCTCGTCCGTGATGGAGACGCGGTGGTGGGCCTCGTAGCGGTCGCGCAGGCCCTTGAGGATCTCGATCGTGTGGGGGAGGGAAGGCTCCGCCACCTGGATCGGCTGGAAGCGGCGCTCAAGGGCCGCGTCCTTCTCGAGGTGCTTGCGGTACTCGTCCAGCGTCGTGGCACCGATGGTCTGGAGCTCACCACGGGCCAGCATGGGCTTGAGGATGCTGGCGGCGTCGATCGCGCCCTCGGCGGCACCCGCACCCACGAGGGTGTGGAGCTCGTCGATGAACAGGATGATGTCGCCGCGGGTGCGGATCTCCTTGAGCACCTTCTTCAGGCGCTCCTCGAAGTCACCGCGGTAGCGGGAGCCCGCGACCAGGGCGCCGAGGTCCAGGGTGTAGAGGTGCTTGTCCTTGAGGGTCTCGGGCACCTCGCCCTTGACGATCGCCTGGGCCAGGCCCTCGACGACGGCGGTCTTGCCGACGCCGGGCTCGCCGATGAGGACCGGGTTGTTCTTGGTACGGCGGGACAGGACCTGCATGACCCGCTCGATCTCCTTCTCGCGCCCGATGACCGGGTCGAGCTTGGATTCGCGGGCGGCCTGCGTGAGATTGCGGCCGAACTGGTCCAGGACGAGGGAGGTCGAGGGGGTGCCCTCGGCCGGCCCGCCGGCCGTGGCCGACTCCTTGCCTCCGCCGGAGTAGCCGGAGAGCAGCTGGATGACCTGCTGCCGGACTCGGTTGAGATCGGCGCCCAGCTTCACCAGGACCTGGGCGGCGACGCCCTCGCCCTCGCGAATGAGGCCGAGCAGGATGTGCTCGGTGCCGATGTAGTTGTGGCCGAGCTGGAGGGCCTCTCGGAGCGAAAGCTCCAGGACCTTCTTCGCCCGCGGGGTGAAGGGGATGTGGCCGGACGGGGCCTGCTGCCCCTGACCGATGATCTCCTCAACCTGCTGGCGAACAGCCTCGAGCGAAATCCCGAGGCTCTCCAGGGCCTTAGCGGCGACACCCTCACCCTCGTGGATCAGACCCAGGAGGATGTGCTCGGTGCCGATGTAGTTGTGGTTGAGCATCCGGGCTTCTTCCTGAGCCAGGACGACAACCCGCCGCGCGCGGTCGGTGAACCTCTCGAACATCGTTTATCGCTCCTCAGAGCGGTCGGGCAGTTCGGGGTCGGTCCCCGCCCTGTCCTTCCGCATGCTAGTCCCGCGGGGCGGGACAGCTCATTCCAACTGCCGACATCCGTCCGCGATCACCCCCACGTCAGTGGGGAAACCGGCTTCAACAGCCGACAACTGCTCCAACCCGATGGTGCGAGACGATGTTCCCGCAGGCCAGGCAGATACCCGTCACACGTGTACGCCGATGGCGAACGGAAGCCGCCCAAATCAGCGTGTCGCCCCGATCCACTAGGAATGTCTTACCCGTAAGGACTGACACTCCATGCCGGTGGCACCGGTTCCCTCCGCTACGGGCGAACACGATTGCGTCCCGAATGTGGGACTCCACCTCGACGGATGTTTACGTTCCGCATTGAGGCCTGTGCGCTGCGTAACTCCCGGGCACCTGCGGAGTTGGTCCGGGCATGGCCCTCACCGTTCCACCGCCCCGCGTCTCGCCCGAGGATCCACCCGCGGATGCGTACCAGAACGCGTACGCGTCCTGGTACGGGGAGGTGCTCGGCTGGCCCGTCGCGGGCGGAGCGCCCGCCCGGCTGGTCACCGGGGTGCGGTTCGACGTGCTGGAGCTGCCGGCCGATGCCGGGGAACGGCTGCTGCGCAGGCCGGTCGCCACGGGCCCGGTGGCCCTCGCGGGGCGCAGGATGCGGTTCCTGGTGGCCGCGGGGAGCGCGGACGAGCTGGAGGGGCTGCTCGACTGGCTGGAGTGGGGCGGAGTCGCCCTGGACCTCACCGCGCTGGGCGCCGGCGGCCGGATCTCGGCCCCGGTCCCGCCGGGACACCCCCAGGGAAGTCCCCGGGGGGCCGCCGTGTGGCTGCGACCCCCCGAGCAGGGGTGTGAGGCACTGCTGCCGGCCCTGCCCGGTCCGGGGCAGGGTGCCGGTCCCCGGCACGGTGGTGCCGGGCCCGATCTCGTACGCCTGGTCGCGGCGGCGGCGACGGAATGCCACCGGGCGCGCCTGTGGCGGCGTACGCCCCTGAGGGCCCCTTCCCCCGCAGGACCGCAGGCCCTGGGGGAACGGGAGGCCGAGGGTCAGCCCTTGGCGTTCTCGTAGGCCTCGCGGATCTCCTGCGGGACGCGCCCGCGGTCGTTGACGCTCATCCCCTGGGCCTTGGCCCAGGCACGGATCTCGGCGGTGTCCGGGTTGCCGGACGTCGCGGCCGTGCGGGTCTTGGCGCGACCGCCCGAAGCGCGGCCGCCGGTGCGGCGGGCGCCCTTGACGTAGTCGGCGAGCGCGGAGCGCAGCTTCTCCGCGTTGGCGGTGGTGAGGTCGATCTCGTAGGTCTTGCCATCCAGAGCGAACGTCACGGTCTCGTCCGCCTCGCCACCGTCGAGGTCGTCGACAAGAAGGACCTGAACCTTCTGTGCCACCGGGATTTCCTTTCATCGAAAAGCAGTACGCGGAAAGGAAACCGCTTTTCCCTGGAAAACACAAACCCCCGGGGAGAGGTTCGAGACCGCAAGGCGGCGGGAAACGTGCGCGATTCGGACATAGGCCACAGGTGCGCGGAGCACGGGAAAAGCCGCCGTGATCGTTCAGAGGTGCAGAAGCATCCGACTGTTACCCAAGGTGTTCGGCTTCACTCGTTCGAGACCGAGGAACTCGGCGACGCCCTCGTCATAGGAACGCAGGAGCTCGATGTAGACATCCGTCTCGACCGGGGTCTCGCCGATCTCGACGAAGCCGTGCTTCGCGAAGAAGTCCACTTCGAAGGTCAGGCAGAAAACCTTGGCGACGCCGAGGGTCCGCGCGGTGTCCAACAACTGCCGCAGCAGCTGATGGCCGACTCCGGCGCCCTTCAACTCGCGGTCGACCGCGAGTGTGCGCACTTCGGCCAGGTCTTCCCACATGACGTGGAGAGCGCCGCAGCCGACCACCCGGCCGTCGGAGTCGCGTTCCGCGACCCAGAACTCCTGGATGTCCTCGTAAAGGACGACCGGGGCTTTGTCGAGGAGGATCCGCTGCTGCACGTACTGGTCGAGGAGGCGGCGCAGCGCGGGAACATCGCCGGTGCGGGCACGGCGGATCGTCACTGTTTTTGCGTGTTCAGCGGAAAACTCACCCATGCCCGGACGCTATCGCCCGGGCTCGGCCCCGCGCCCGGCGGAGTCCCCTTCGGCGGGAGGGGGTGCGGAGGGCGTCTCGGCGGGGGGCTGCGGGGCGGAGCGGGCGGGGGGCTCGGCCACCGGTTCGGCCACCGGTTCGGCTGCCGGCTCCGCGGCGGAACCGTCGTCGTACCCCACGATGCGGAAGGCGTCCCGCAGGGCGTCGCGCTGTTCCGCGGACATCATGCCGAAGAAGGCCACGAGGGCGGCCGCGGGGTTGTCGCTCGTCGACCACGCTTCGTTCATCAGTGCGGCCGAGTAGGCGGCGCGGGTGGAGACCGCCGTATATCGATAGGCGCGGCCTTCGGCTTCCCGGCGGACCCAGCCCTTCTGATGGAGATTGTCCATAACCGTCATGACCGTGGTGTACGCGATGGACCGTTCCTGCTGAAGGTCTTCCAGTACTTCACGAACAGTGACCGGGCGGTTCCACTGCCACACCCGCGTCATGACCGCGTCTTCGAGTTCTCCCAAGGGGCGAGGCACAACAGCACGATAGTGCGGAATGTGCGGAATTGCCCGGCTATTCGGAGCGCAACGCGCCGCAAAAATGCCGGGACGCTGCGTTACGGGGGAAGGCCGCGTGCGCGGGAGTGCCGCCGCGGGAGAAGACTCCGGGGCGGGAAGGCCGGGCGGGCTACTTGCCGGGCTGGGCCTGCTGGGCGGCCTCGGCGCGGGCGATCACGGCGTCGACGGCCGCGTCCTCCTTGGCCTTGTTGGCGCCGCCCTGGCTCTTCACGATCGTCACGACGAGCGCGATGAAGAAGCCGGCCATCACTACGGGGGGCACGAGCGCGGAAACGTAGTCCATGCCCCCAGCGTAGCTACCCGGCAGCGAGCCCGGCCGCCGGGGGCGGGGTGGGCTTGCGGCGCGGCGGGAACACCTCGCCGGGGGTCGGGATGGGCCGCTCGGACGGGCGTTCGGGGTGCGACGGCTCCTTGGGGGCCGGCGCGGGACGGGCGGGCTGGGCTGGCTCCTCCTTGCCGTCCTTCGCCCCCCTGGACTCCCGCGCGCCCCTGCCCCCGGACAGCGCCAGCAGGCGGGTCCGGGGGGGCGGGGTCGTGGAGAGCCGCCGACGTACGGAGCGCTCCGCGATGCCCTGGCAGCGCTCCAGCAGCGCCGCCGCGACCGGGTTCGCCCGCAGGGCGCGCAGGGCGGCCAGGTCGTCGGGCGCGGGCTCGTACCCCGCGGCCAGGGCGTCCTGGAGCAGCTCCAGGTAGCCGGAGAGGCTGCCGGGCAGGGCGTCGCGGTAGCGGCCCAGGTCGGCGAGGAGGAACTCTCTGAGCCGTCCCGCCTCTTGGACCGCGTCGTCCACCGACTGCGCGAGGCGCAGACAGTCCTGGACCTCGGGGGCCGTCAGGGGTGCGGGGGCCGTGGAGGACTGGAGGGCGTGGGTGAGCGTTCGCCTGAGCACGAGCAGCTCGGCGGCGCTGAACGCCATGCCGCCGCGGGATCCGTAGGGCGTGGGCATGGGCCGAAGATACGCGCTAATCGGACAAAATCCCCTGAGCGGCATGATTCCGGGCGCGCCGAGGGTTATCCGTCCGCCTTGACGGCGTCAAGGAAGTCGGCCCAGGCGGACTGGGTCGTGGCCAGAACCAGATGCGCCGGGTCGGCCCGGTCGGCCACGCGGACGAGGTGGCCCGGGGCCGCGGAGACGTACACGCAGTTGTCTCCTTCGCCGCAGTACGTGGACTTCTGCCAGGCGGGGTGAGCGGTCATGGTGTCTCCTCCGGGGGGACGGCTCCGTTGCTTTCCCGTGGAGGGAAGGTAACCGGGAGGCGGCGCCGGACCGACGACTTCGCCGGAAATCGGTGCGTCGCTGTTCGCAATGTCACGGATGGATGCGTGCGGTGAAGGCCTCCACCGCCCGGTGGACGTCCTCGCGGGTCCAGGTGAGTCCCGGAGCGGTGACCGTCACCTCCGTCACCGAGACGCCCGGGACCGGCGACGGCGACCAGCGCCGGAAGAGGAGCGTGCCCGTGTCCTCCGCCAGCCGCACCCCCGCCTCCGTCAGGCGCTCCGCCCCGTACGGCAGCCAGACCTGGAACTGGTGCGTGTGCGGGGTCTCCGGGTTGATCCGGAACCACGGGACCGGGCCGCCCGCCAGCGCCTCGGCCAGCGCCGAAGCCACCGCGCGGGCCCCGGCCACGTACGACGGCAGGCGCGGGAGCTCCCCGTCCAGGCCGGCCAGCGCCGACAGGGCCTGCGGGAACTGGCGGAAGATCTGGCCCCCGTACCGGTGGCGCCAGACCCGCGCCTCCGCGACCAGGGAGGTGGAGCCCGCCAGGGCCGCGCCGCTGAGGCCGCCGAGCGACTTGTAGAACGAGACGTACACCGAGTCCGCGAGCCCGGCGATCTCCTGGAGCGGCCGCCCGAAGTGCACGGTCGACTCCCACAGCCGGGCCCCGTCGAAATGGACCACCGCGTCCCGTTCGCGGGCCGCGTCGACCAGCGCCCGGAGCTCCTCCCAGGTGGGGAGGAGGAAGCCCGGGCCGCGCAGCGGGAGCTCCAGCATCAGCGTGCCGAAGGGCTCCGCCAGCTCCGCGACCTCCTCCGCCGTCGGCTGGCGCGGGTCCGTGGTCGGGTGCACCGTCCGCAGGCCCGAGACCAGCGACAGCGCACCGCCCTCCCACAGCTCCGGATGGCTCATGGGGTGCAGTGCGACGACCGGGTTCCCGGTGCGCCCCGCCCAGCAGCGCAGCGCGATCTGCTGGGCCATCGTCCCGGAGGGGAAGAACGCCGCGTCCTGCGTCCCCAGCAGCTCCGCCACCCGCCGCTCCAGCCGGGCCACCACCCCGTCCCCGTACAGGTCGGCCGGCTCTTCGGGATCGGGCGCGGCCAGCCCCGCCAGCAGCTCCCCGACCGTCGCCTCCCGCGCGCCGGGCGAGAGCGTCCGGTCGGCCGCGCGACCCGCCGCCAGCAGCCGCTCCGTCAGATCATCGTCATCCGTCATGCCCCCGATCATCGCCGACCGGCCAACACGCCCAGGGGCTAGCATGGCGGCGTATCGTCCGGTACCCCCCGCGGACTGGAACGGAAGGCCTTCCCCGCGTGAACTCATCCCAGCAACCGCGCCCCGCCCGGCTCACCGTCGGGGTCGTCGGCGCAGGCCGGGTCGGCCCCGCGCTGGCCCGCGCGCTCCAGCAGGCCGGGCACCGGCCGGTCGCCGTCTCGGGCGTCTCCGACGCCTCCCGCCGGCGCGCCGCCCGGATGCTGCCCGACGTGCCGCTCGTACCGCCCGCGCAGGTGCTGGAGCTGGCCGACCTGGTGCTGCTGACCGTGCCCGACGACGCGCTGCCGGCCCTCGTCGAGGGACTCGCGGAGACCGGCGCGGTCCGGCCCGGCCAGCTCCTCGTCCACAGCTCCGGGCGGTACGGGACCGCCGTGCTGGACCCGGCCCGCCGCGCGGGCGCGCTCCCGCTGGCCCTGCACCCCGCGATGACCTTCACCGGCACCGAGGTGGACGTGCAGCGCCTGGCCGGCTGCTCGTTCGGCGTCACGGCCCCCGAGGAGCTGCGGCTCGCGGCCGAGGCCCTGGTGATCGAGATGGGCGGGGAGCCCGAGTGGATCGCGGAGGAGAACCGCCCGCTCTACCACGCGGCCCTCGCCCTCGGCGCGAACCACCTGGTCACCCTGGTCGCCCAGGCCATGGAGCTGCTGCACAAGGCCGGGGTCGAGCACCCCGACCGGATGCTCGGCCCGCTGCTCGGCGCGGCCCTCGACAACGCCCTGCGCTCGGGTGACGCCGCGCTGACCGGCCCGGTGGCCCGCGGCGACGCCGGTACCGTCGCCGCGCACGTCGCGGAGCTGCGCAAGCACGCCCCCGCCTCGGTCGCCGGATACTTGGCGATGGCCCGCACCACCGCCGACCGGGCCCTCGCGCACGGCCTCCTCAAGCCCGAACTCGCCGAGGACCTCCTGGGCGTGCTCGCCGATCCCGAGGGTGGGGACCAGTGACCGACCTGCTGCTGATCGACACCGCCGAGGAGCTCCACAAGCTCCCGCGGACCGCCGAAGGCCCGCGCGCCGTCGTCATGACCATGGGCGCCCTCCACGACGGCCACGCCACCTTGATCCGTACGGCCCGTGAGCGGGCCGGGGAGAGCGGCCAGGTCGTGGTCACCGTCTTCGTGAACCCCCTCCAGTTCGGGGCGAACGAGGACCTCGACCGCTACCCCCGCACCCTCGACGCCGACCTGGAGATCGCCCGAGCGGCCGGCGCCGACGCCGTGTTCGCCCCGGCCGTCGACGAGGTCTACCCCGGCGGCGACCCGCAGGTGCGGGTCAGCGCCGGCCCGATGGGCGAGCGCCTCGAAGGGGCCACCCGGCCCGGCCACTTCGACGGCATGCTGACCGTGGTCGCCAAGCTGCTCCACCTCACCCGTCCCGACCTGGCCCTGTTCGGCCAGAAGGACGCGCAGCAACTGGCCCTGATCCGGCGGATGGTGACCGACCTGAACTTCCCCGTCGAGGTGGTCGGCGTACCGACCGTCCGCGAGGAGGACGGGCTCGCACTGTCCTCCCGCAACCGGTACCTCTCCGGCCAGGAGCGCCGTACCGCCCTGGCCCTCTCCCGCGCCCTGTTCGCCGGGCAGGACCGGCTCGCCGCGCAGGCCGCGCTGCGCGCCCGCGCCGAGGCCTCCCCGACCAGCGACGAGCGGGCCACCGCCCTGGCCCGGCTCGGCGAGATCCGCTCCGCCGCCGACGCGCACGCCGTGTCCGCCGCGGGCACCGGGCTGCCGGACGCCGTACGGGCCGCCGCCCGCCACGTGCTGGAGGAGGCCGCCCGGCACGATCCGCCGCTGCTGCTGGACTACCTGGCGCTGGTGGATCCGCGGGACTTCACCGACGTCCGCCCCGACTTCACCGGGCAGGCCGTCCTGGCCGTCGCCGCCAAGGTGGGGACGACCCGGCTGATCGACAACATCCCATTGGAGTTCGGAGCACACACGTGAGCACCCCAGGCACAGGCACCGCCGGTACCGGCATACGGCTGCACGCCAACGCCCCCGGCTGGGCCCTCGACGCCGACGTCGTGGTCGTCGGCTCCGGCGTCGCCGGCCTGACCGCCGCACTGCGCTGCGCCGCCGCGGGCCGCCGTACGGTCGTGGTCACCAAGGCCCGGCTCGACGACGGCTCCACCCGCTGGGCGCAGGGCGGGATCGCCGCGGCCCTCGGCGAGGGCGACACCCCCGAGCAGCACCTGGACGACACGCTGGTCGCGGGCGCCGGGCTGTGCGACGAGGCCGCCGTACGGCTCCTCGTGACCGAGGGGCCGGACGCCGTGCGCCGGCTCATGGCCACCGGCGCCGTCTTCGACACCTCCGCCGAGACCGGCGAGATAGAGCTGACCCGCGAGGGCGGCCACCACCGCCGCCGGATCGCGCACGCGGGCGGCGACGCCACCGGCGCGGAGATCTCCCGCGCGCTGGTCGAAGCCGTCCACCGGGCGGGCATCCGTACGGTCGAGAACGCGCTCGTACTGGACCTCCTGCAGGACGCGCAGGGCCGTACCGCCGGCGTCACCCTGCACGTCATGGGCGAGGGCCAGCACGACGGCGTCGGCGCCGTCCACGCGCCCGCCGTGATCCTGGCGACCGGCGGCATGGGCCAGGTCTTCTCGGCCACCACCAACCCGTCGGTGTCCACCGGCGACGGGGTCGCGCTCGCCCTGCGGGCCGGCGCCGAGGTCTCCGACCTGGAGTTCGTCCAGTTCCACCCGACCGTGCTGTTCCTCGGTCCGGACGCCGAGGGCCAGCAGCCGCTGGTGTCGGAGGCGGTCCGCGGCGAGGGCGCGTACCTCGTCGACGCCGACGGGGTGCGCTTCATGCAGGGGCAGCACGAGCTGGCCGAGCTGGCCCCGCGCGACATCGTCGCCAAGGGCATCATGCGCCGCATGCAGGAGCAGGGCGCGCAGCACATGTACCTGGACGCGCGGCACTTCGGCGCGCAGATGTGGGAGCAGCGCTTCCCGACCATCCTGGCCGCCTGCCGCTCCCACGGCATCGACCCGGTCACCGAGCCGATCCCGGTCGCGCCCGCCGCGCACTACGCCTCCGGCGGCGTACGGACCGACCTGCACGGCCGTACCACCGTCCCCGGCCTGTACGCCTGCGGCGAGGTGGCCTGCACCGGCGTGCACGGCGCGAACCGGCTCGCCTCCAACTCCCTGCTGGAGGGGCTCGTCTTCGCCGAGCGGATCGCCGCCGACATCGCCGGCGGCGCGCCCGCCGGCAGCGGCCCCGGCATCCCGGTCCCCGCGACCGGCCCGCTCCAGCCCGCCGAGGCGCGGTACGAGGTCCAGCGCATCATGACGGACGGCGCGGGCGTGCTCCGCTCCGCCGAGTCCCTGCGCACGGCGGCCGCCGCCCTGGAGGACCTCTACACGACGGCCCTCACGGCGCTGGAGACGGACGGCAAGACCGCCGTGCCCGGCGTCGAGACCTGGGAGGCCACGAACCTGCTGTGCGTGGCCCGCGTACTGGTCGCCGCCGCCCTGCGCCGCGAGGAGACCCGCGGCTGCCACTGGCGCGAGGACCACCCCGACCGGGACGACGCCGCCTGGCGCCGCCACCTCGTCGTCCGGCTGTCCGCCACCGAGAGGCGGGCCCTGGTCGTCACCCCCACCGACTCCGCGGGCTTTCCGTCCGTACAGCACCCCCTGAGCCAGGAGCAGTCATCGTGAGCACCCCCGAACAGCACGAGCACGACCACGAGCACGCGGAGCTGCCGCTCCTCGACGAGTCCGCGGGCTGCGGCGACGACTGCGCGTGCGGCGACGGCGAGGAGAGCGGCCTGGACCCGGCGCTCGCCCAGCTGCTCGCGGACGCGGGCCTGGACCCCGTCGAGGTCGAGGACATCGCCCACATGGCGATCTCCGAGGACCTGGACGGCGGGGTGGACGTGACCACCGTGGCCACCGTCCCCGAGGACGCCGTCGCGCACGCCGACTTCACCGCGCGCGAGGCGGGCACGGTCGCCGGCCTGCGCGTCGCCGAGGCCGTCCTCTCGGTGGTCTGCGAGGACGAGTTCGAGGTCGAGCGGCACGTCGAGGACGGCGACCGCGTGCAGCCCGGCCAGGTGCTGCTGACGGTCAAGGCCCGCACCCGGGACCTGCTGACCGGTGAGCGCAGCGCGCTGAACCTGCTCTGCCTGATGTCGGGCATCGCGACGGCCACCCGCACCTGGGCCGACGAGCTGGAGGGCACCAAGGCGAAGGTCCGCGACACCCGCAAGACCACGCCGGGCCTGCGCTCCCTGGAGAAGTACGCGGTGCGCTGCGGCGGCGGCGTCAACCACCGCATGTCGCTGTCGGACGCCGCGCTGGTCAAGGACAACCACGTGATCGCGGCGGGCGGTGTCGCGGAGGCGTTCAAGGCCGTTCGCGAGCAGTTCCCGGACCTGCCGATCGAGGTCGAGGTGGACACCCTCCAGCAGGTGCGCGAGGCCCTGGACGCCGGCGCGGACCTGATCCTGCTCGACAACTTCACGCCGATCGAGACCGAGGAGGCCGTCGCGCTCGTCCACGGCCGCGCCGTGCTGGAGTCCTCGGGCCGCCTGACGATGGCCAACGCCCGTACGTACGCGGAGACGGGCGTCGACTACCTCGCGGTCGGCGGGCTCACGCACTCCTCCCCGATCCTGGACATCGGCCTGGACCTGCGCGAGGAGCGGTAATGCTGCTGACCATCGACGTCGGCAACACCCACACCGTGCTCGGCCTGTTCGACGGCGACGAGATCGTCGAACACTGGCGCATCTCCACCGACCCGCGCCGGACCGCCGACGAGATGGCCGTCCTGATGCAGGGCCTGATGGGCATGCACCCGATGCTCGGCAGCGAGCTCGGCGACGGCATCCACGGCATCGCGATCTGCTCGACCGTCCCGTCGGTGCTGCACGAGCTGCGCGAGGTGACCCGCCGCTACTACGGCGACGTCCCCGCGGTGCTGGTCGAGCCCGGGATCAAGACGGGCGTGCCGATCCTGATGGACAACCCGAAGGAGGTCGGCGCGGACCGCATCATCAACGCGGTCGCCGCCGTCGAGCTCTACGGCGGCCCGGCGATCGTGGTCGACTTCGGTACGGCGACCACCTTCGACGCGGTGTCCGCGAAGGGCGAGTACGTGGGCGGGGTGATCTCCCCGGGCATCGAGATCTCGATGGAGGCCCTCGGCGTACGGGGCGCGCAGCTCCGCAAGATCGAGCTGGCGCGGCCGCGCAACGTCATCGGCAAGTCCACGGTCGAGGCGATGCAGTCGGGCGTGGTCTACGGCTTCGCCGGGCAGGTCGACGGGGTGGTCACGCGGATGGCCAAGGAGCTGGCCGGCCCGCACGGCGACCCGGACGACGTCCGGGTGATCGCCACGGGCGGCCTGGCGCCGATGGTCCTCGGCGAGTCCTCGGTCATCGACGACCACGAGCCGTGGCTGACGCTGATCGGGCTGCGCCTGGTCTACGAGCGCAACGCGCCGAACTTCGACTGAGGCCGCACGCGCGCCGCTTGTCCGCGACCGGCGGGCAGGCGGCGCTGTGGTGCTCGTCTCACTCCTCGCCGTTCTGAAGACTCGGGTTCGACCTGATGAATTAGCTTGAGCCCAACTCGTCGACAGGTACAGGACGGCTCATATGGCCCGGGATACGGCGTACTTGAAGGTGGCCGACTCGCTGCGGGCGCGGATCGGGGCCGAGGAGTGGCCCGTCGGCGCCAAGCTGCCGTCGCGGTCCCGGTTCGCCCGGGAGTACGGGGTCGGGCAGAGCGTCACGCAGCGCGCACTGGAGCTGCTGATCATCGAGGGGCTCCTGGAGGGCCGCGCGGGTTCGGGCACCTACCTGTGCGCGCCGCGCGAGCGGCTGCGGATAGTCCGCTCCCGGCGGCGCCGCCGGGCCGGGCTCGGCGGTGGCGGCCTGACGTGGGAATCGCATTCCGCGGCCCGTACGCCGGCGCCCGAGCGGATCGCGCAGCGGCTCGCCGTCGCACCGGGAGACCCGTGCGTGCACACCACGTACGAGTTCCTGGCCGAGGGCCGGCCGGTGGAGATCTGCGAGTCCTGGGAGCCGATGGCGGTCACGGACGGCACTCCGGTCGTGCTGCCGGAGGCGGGCCCGTTCAAGGGCGCCGGGGTCATCGAGCGGATGCGCTCGATCGGCGTGCTGGTCGCCTCGGCGCTGGAGGTCCCCCGCCCGGCGCGCGCGAACCAGACGCAGGCCAATCTGCTCGGCATCAGCGTCGGCGAGCTGATCACCGAGATCGAGCGGACGTACTACGCGGTGGACGGCCGGGCGGTGGAGACCGCCGACATCGTGGTCGCGGACCGGCGCTCGGAGATCGCGTACGAGATCGACTTCCACCCCGGGGACCGCTGACCGGGCCGCGTCACCGGCCGCGTCACCGGGCTCCGTGCGCGTGGGTCAGCCGGCGCACCGCGGCCCACCAGGGGTGCCGGGCCTCCCGGCCTTCGAGGACGGCCTGGAACTGGAAGTACGTACGGGCCGAGCGCAGGAGGGCGACGTCGCCCCGGCCCGGCGGCGGGGGCATCGGCTCGCCCAGCTGGGACGCCCGGTAGGTGTCGATGAGGTACTGCTCGATCGCTGTCATGACTCAACCCTGGACCCGGTCGGACCACCCCGCACGACGATTGACGCTCCTCGTCAATCGATCCGTGTCCGTCCAGGTCACAGGCCCGGGACAGGTCAGAATGGCCCGATGAGCGTCACCATCGACATCGCCGGGCTCCCCGCGGAGCGCATCCGTTTCGCGCCCTCCCCGCTCTCCGAGCTCTGCATGGCGCTGCACGCCCTCTCGCAGCCCGCCCACCACCCCGGCCTGGCCTCCTGGACCACCGCCACCGCCGCCGCGCTGGATCCGTGCCTCGCGGACCGGCTGCTGGAGGGCGACTTCATGTGGCGCAGCTCCTTCTCCGACATCTTCATGGCCTTCGCGGGGATCCCCGGCGGCGGCGGCCTGCCCGCCGCGACCTTGGCCGAGGAGCTCGACGTACTCGACCGGATCGACGACGAGCGGTTCGTGATGGCCGCCCTGGAGCACTGCTGGCTGGCGCTCTACAACGAGGGCGGCGGGCCCTCCCCACTGAAGAACGCGCAGGCCAGGGCCAAGGCGCTGGAGACGGCCGCCGCGCGCGGACCGCGCCAGCTGGACTTCTCGCTGCGGCTGCTGGACGACACCGCCTCCGTACGGGTGTGGCTGCGGCGGCTCCTGGAGGACTGCGACGAGGCGTTCTTCGCCGACACCTGGCGGCGGATCGAGCCGCAGCAGAGTGCCGACGCGCGGCACAAGACCGAGGTCCTGCGCCGCAAGGGGCTGGCGGCGACCCTGCACGAGGTGTCGAGCGCGCTGAGCGTCGACGAGGCGGCGAGCACCATCACCGTCGACAAGATGGTCCACGGGTCGGCCACCGCGACGGACCCGGAGATAGGCCCCGGGCTGGTCTTCGTGCCGACGAACTTCGGCTGGCCGCACCTGCTGGTGCTGCACGCCCCCGGCTGGGTGCCGGTCGTCCACTATCCGATCCGCTCCCCCGAACTGCCCGAGCCGGGCTCGGTGGAACTGCTCCAGCGGCGGATGGAGGCGCTGGCGCACCCGATGCGGATGATGCTGTGCCGGAGCCTGGCGCGCGCCCCGTACACGACGAGCGAGCTGGCGACCGTGCACGGGATCACGGCGCCGGAGGTGTCGCGGCACCTGTCGGCCCTGAAGAAGGCGGGCCTGCTGCACACCAGGCGCCAAGGGCGCTACGTCCAGCACCAGTTGGACCTGGGGGTCGTCGCCCGGATCGGCTCGGAGTTCATCGAGGGCATCCTGCGCTGACGGACGGCCGAGGGACGGCCGGATGCCGGTGGCGGGCCTTCACCGATGCGCGGGGGCCGCCACCCGGAATCGGCGCGACCTCTGGCGAGATCGGCCTCCTCGTCTATACCGTGCGTCCACCGCGCACCACTGGCGCCGACCCTCCGTGCGTCTGCCCGTACTTGTCGTGGAAGGACCTTCATGCCCTCACGCCGTATAGCCGCAGCAACCGCCGCCCTGGCCGCCGCGGCCCTCGTCTCCCCGCTGATGCTCGCCGGACCGGCCGGGGCCGCCGGAAGCCCGCAGAGCGATGCCGCGCGGGGTGACGCACTGGCCCGGAAACTGGTCAAGGACTCGACCGGCAAAGGCGCCGACAACCACCTGAAGGTCTTCCAGGCCATCGCCGACTACAACAAGGGCACGCGCGTGGCCGGTTCGAAGGGCCACGTGCAGTCCGCGCAGTACGTCGAGGCCGTGATGCGGGCGGCCGGCTACAAGGTCTCGAAGAACGAGTTCGACTTCGTGTACGTCGAGACGATCGCCGAGACGCTCAAGGTCAACGGCGCGGGGCGCGAGCGCGACGTCCCGATCAAGCTGATGACGTACACGGCGAGCGGCCCGGAGGGCGGGGTGACCGCGCAGATCGCCGTCGCGCCGGTGGACGCGGACGGTACGAACGGCTGCGAGCCCGGCGACTTCGCCGCGGGCGCCTTCACCGGCAAGATCGCGCTGATCAAGCGCGGCGGCTGCACCTTCGCGGTCAAGCAGGCGAACGCCGCGGCGGCCGGGGCGGTCGGCGCGGTCATCTACAACAACACCGAGGGCGCGCTCAACGGCACCCTGGGCGACGCGAACGCGGGCAAGGTCCCGACCGGCGGCCTCTCCCGGGCGGAGGGCGAGCGGCTGGCCGCCGAGGCGGCGGCCGGGCCGGTGGAGGTGACCCTCGACATCCGCGAGTTCCGGGAGAACCGCAAGACGTACAACGTGATCGCGGAGACGCGGGGCGGCGACGAGGACAACACGGTCTTCCTCGGCGCGCACCTTGACTCGGTCGCGGCGGGCCCGGGCATCAACGACAACGGGTCGGGGTCGGCCGGCATCCTCCAGGTCGCGCAGCGCCTCGCGAGCAGCCAGAACAAGATCAAGAACAAGGTCAAGTTCGCGTGGTGGTCGGCGGAGGAGTTCGGCCTGCTGGGCTCCGAGGCGTACGTCGGCGGGCTGAGCGACGCACAGAAGAAGCAGATCAGGCTGTACCTGAACTTCGACATGATCGCCTCGCCGAACGCGGCGTACTTCGTCTACGACGGCGACGACTCCGACAAGGTCGGCTCGGGCCCGGGGCCGGAGGGTTCGGCGCAGCTGGAGAAGGGCATCACCGACTTCCTCGACGCGCAGAAGATCCCGCACGAGGGTTCCGACTTCACCGGCCGTTCGGACTACGGCCCGTTCATCGAGGCGGGCATCCCGTCCGGCGGTACGGACACCGGCGCCGAGGGCATCAAGACGGCGGCGCAGGCGGCGAAGTTCGGGGGCCTGGCCGGGGTCGCGTACGACGTGAACTACCACGGCAAGGGCGACGACATCACGAACATCGACCAGAAGGCGCTGGACATCAACGTGGACGTGATCGCGAACGCGGTCGGCCACTACGCGTTCGACCTGGCGCCGCTGTCGAAGCCGGTCCCCTCGGCCCCGACCACGGGCGGCTCCGCCGGCGGCGGCCTCCGCCCCGGCCACGACCACGAGGCCGCCGAGTAGTCCGCGGGTCCGCTGCGCGGGGAGGAAGCCCCGCGCGGCGGACCAGGTCAGGCCGGCCAGGAACGCACGCCGACCGGCTGGACCAGCCAGGCGAAGTCCCCCAGGCCGCCCCGGGCGGTGAGTTCCGCCGCCTCGCCGGCGGAGGCGAGGGCGCGGACGTACCCGGCGGGGTCCGCGGAGGCCATCGCCAGCGGGGGGCGGGCCCCCGAGACCCCGAGAAGGCCCAGCGCCTCGCGCTGCGAAACCAGCACCGCCCCCGGCCCCGCGCACGCGTCCAGCGCCACGTGAGCCGTCACATCGCAGCTCCCGTCCGGCACCGGCGCGACCTCCCGCCCCCCGCGGAAGCCCGTCAGGGTGCCGTACGGGGGGCGGGCGTCCCGGGTGTGGGCGTAGTCCACCGCCACCGCCAGGCCGCGCGACACCGAGCGCACGGCAGCGGCCCACGCCTCGTCCCGCCCCCGCCCGATCTCGACCCGGCCCGGCCCCGGCCACCACTGCTCCAGCCATGCCCGGTCCGCGCCGTCCACCGCCGGCCCGCGGGTCTGCGCACCCTCCCGGTCGACCAGTACGTAGTGCCCGTCCTCCGCCACGTCCAGCGGCACGTTGTCCAGCCACTCGTTCGCGAACAGCAGCCCGCACGCGCCCTCCGGCGGCCGGGGCACCCACCGGATCCGCGGATCGAGCGCGGCCGGCCGCTCCGCCCGCTCCACCGCCCACGCCCGCACCCGTCCCGCGAGCTCCGCCGGCAGCGCCCCCAGCACTCCGCTGACCAGCTCCCCCCGCCCGGCCCCGACGTCGACCAGGTCCAGCTCCCGCGGGTGCCCGAGCTCCGAATCCACCCACCCGAGCAGCCGCGCCACGGCCCCCGCGTACAGCGGCGAGGCGTGCACGGACGTACGGAAGTGGCCGGCCGGCCCCGGTCCGCCCGGCCGCACGTAGAACCCGCCCGGCCCGTACAGCGCTGCCTCCATCGCGGTCCGCCACCGAACCGGAACCGGAACGGCGTCCGCGGCTTCTCCCTGAGTCCTCATCCCCGAAAGGTTAAGCTCGGCCTCCACCTTGGGGAGTACGCCTCTGTCACACGGATCGCACCTGTGGTTGACTCCAGCACCTATCTCCTTTGCCTACTCTGGGTTACGTGCAGCGCCTCTACGACTTCCTCCGCAGACACCCGACGGGCGTCGACAGCTTCTGGGCTGTCCTCCTGTTCGGGATCGCGATGCTGCAAGTCGCCGACAACGGCGCCGACAGCGCCACCACGAAGCTGATCGCCGTCCCTTCCGTGATCGCGATGGGCCTCGTCGTGGCCCTGCGCCGCAGGTGGACCCTGCCGATGTTCTGGCTGGCCGTCGGCGCCGGTGTGTACAAGCTCCTCACCCACACCGACACGAACACGGCCGACTTCGGGATGCTGATCATCCTGTACACGGTCGCCGCCTCGGCCGAGATCTCGCGCCGGATGTCCCGTACCGCGCTCGCCATCGGATTCACCGCCGCCCCGCTCTACGCCCTGCGGTTCCACGTGGACAAGGGCGACACCTCCAGCAACGTCTTCTTCACCCTGTTCGCCATCGTGCCGTTCGTCCTCGCCTGGGTGCTCGGGGACTCCCTGCGCACCCGCCGGGCCTACTACGCCCAGCTCGTCGAGCGGAACCAGCGCCTGGAGAAGGAGCGGGAAGCCCAGGCGAAGGTGGCCGTCGCCGCCGAGCGCGCCCGGATCGCCCGCGAGCTGCACGACGTCGTCGCGCACAACGTCTCGGTGATGGTGGTCCAGGCAGACGGCGCCGCGTACGTCATGGACGCGGCCCCGGAGCAGGCCAAGGAGGCCCTCCAGACCATCTCCGGCACCGGCCGCCAGGCCCTGGCCGAGATGCGCCGGCTGCTCGGCGTGCTGCGCACCGGGGAGCCCCAGGAGTCCGAGGACTACGTGCCCCAGCCCGACGTGGAGCAGATCGAGGTCCTCGTCGAGCAGGTACGGGCGGCCGGGCTCACGGTGGACTTCGAGGTCGAGGGCGCGCCGCGCCGCCTGCCCACGGGCGTCGAGCTCACCGCCTACCGGATCGTCCAGGAGGCCCTGACGAACACCCGCAAGCACGGCGGCCCCGATGCCAAGGCGAGCGTCCGGCTGGTCTACTTCGACGACGGGCTCGGCCTGCTGGTCGAGGACGACGGCCGGGGGGCGGCCCACGAGCTGTACGAGGACGGCGGCGCAGACGGCGCCGGGCACGGGCTGATCGGCATGCGCGAACGGATCGGCATGGTCGGAGGCACCCTGGACGCGGGCCCGCGTCCCGGCGGCGGCTTCCGGATCAGCGCGCTTCTCCCGCTCAAGAAGAAATGACGAGGTCGAGGTAACTGATGTCCATCCGAGTGATGCTGGTCGACGACCAGGTACTGCTGCGCACGGGCTTCCGCATGGTGCTCGCCGCCCAGCCGGACATGGAGGTCGTCGCCGAGGCCGGCGACGGCCTGGAGGCGCTGGAGGTGCTGCGGTCCACGAAGGTGGACGTGGTGCTGATGGACGTCCGGATGCCGAAGCTCGACGGGGTCGAGGCCACGCGCCGGATCTGCGAGCGGGACGAACACCCCGATGTGATCATCCTGACCACCTTCGACCTGGACGAGTACGCCTTCTCGGGGCTGAAGGCGGGCGCCAGCGGGTTCATGCTGAAGGACGTGCCGCCGGCGGAGCTGCTGGCCGCGATCCGCTCCGTGCACAGCGGTGACGCGGTGGTGGCCCCGTCCACGACCCGGCGCCTGCTGGACCGCTTCGCGCCGATGCTGCCGACGAGCACGCAGGAGCCGCAGAACAAGGAGATCGGGCGGCTGACGGAGCGCGAGCGCGAGGTCATGCTGCTGGTGGCCCAGGGCCTGTCGAACGGCGAGATCGCCGCCCGCCTGGTCCTCTCCGAGGCCACGGTCAAGACGCACGTGGGCCGCATCCTGACCAAGTTGAACCTGCGCGACCGCGTGCAGGTGGTCGTCCTCGCGTACGAGACGGGGCTGGTCCGCGCCGGCGGCGCCTAGCCCCCGCCCCGCTTCCGGGCCGCCGGTCAGGTCATCCAGCGGTCGGGGCGGGCATCCGCGCGGGAGGTGCGGGAGCGGGCCGCCTGGGCGTCCAGCAGCCCGGCGGCCTCGGCCGCCGGGCGCAGCCGGGCCGTGACCGTGCCGTTGGCGCCGGTGTCCACATGGACGTCGGCGAGACCTTGGACCCGCGCCCACGGGCCCTGGGTGAGCCGGACGCTCTGCACCTTGGCGTGCGGGACGATCTCCGTGCGGCGGCACAGCAGCCCCTTGCGGGCGGCGAACACGTCCGCGGAGACGGCCAGGGCGTACCCCCGCCACCACACCGGGACCACCCACCGCGACCCGGCCTTCGGGGACCGGCCGAAGGCCAGGGCGGCCAGGTCCACACCCGGCAGCACCCGCGCGACGACCGCCTGGGCGGCGGCCCGCGAGGCCACCGGGACCAGGACCCCGTTCTTCGAGCCGGCCACCGCCAGCTCCACCCGCACCCAGTCCCGGCGCCGCCACAGCAGCGGCTCCACGATCCGTACGGTCTGCACCCGCCCCGGCGGCACGGTCTCGTGGGCCCGGTCCAGCAGCCCGTGGTCGAGGCGCAGCCCGTCGGGGGACTCGGCGACCCGCCAGTCGAACTCGGTGAGGAAACGGCCTGCCGTACCCGACCAGAGCCCGCCCAGCACGGGCAGCATGGTCCCGATCGTCGCCCAGGGGTTCCCGCTGAACCACCACACGGCGACGGGCACGCCCAGCCCGGCGGCCAGCGCCCCCCACACCGAGAGCGTGAGCAGCAGCGACACCACCAGGTCCCGGGGGCGGACGCGCAGCAGCTCCTGCTGCGGGGCCTCCCCGAGCAGGGCCGCCTCCGCGGGTGCGAAGCCGGCCGCCCGGGCCAGCAGCTCGGCGCGCAGCGCGACGGCCTCGCGCTCGTCGAGGAAGGCGAGCTCGTCCTTGTCCTCGGTGCCGATCACGTCGAGGCGCAGCTTGGCGACGCCGGCGACCCGGGCCAGCAGCGGCCGGGTCACGTCGATCGCCTGGATGCGGTCGAGGCGGATGTGCGCGGTGCGCCGGAAGAACAGTCCGCTGCGGATGCGCAGCTCGGTGTCGGTGACCGCGTAGTGGGTGAACCACCAGCTCAGGAACCCGTACACGCCGAACACCACGACCAGGCCGGCCAGGGAGAGGGCGCGCAGGGTCACGGAGAGCCCGCTCGCCCACCGCTCGACCTGGTCGGCCTGCTGGGCGACGACGCCGACGGTCGCGGCGATCGGCACCCACGCCCGGCGCAGCGGTGTGAGCAGGTGCAGCCGGCGCTCAGCGGCGGACGCGGCCCCGGATGCGGACGCGGCTTCGGGCGCGGGGGCCGGTTCGGCGGCCGGTTCGGCGGTCACAGGCCCGCCGACCTTGCCTCGCCGAGCTCCGTCAGCCGGTCCCGCAGCCGCTGCGCCTCGGCCGGGACCAGTCCCGGAATCTTGGCGTCCGTGGCCGCGGCCGCCGTGTGCAGCTGTACGGAGGCCAGCCCGAAGCGCCGCTCCAGCGGCCCCGAGGTCACCTCGACCAGCTGCATGCGCCCGTACGGGACCACGGTCTGCGCCCGCCACAGCACCCCGCGGGTGATCAGCAGGTCGTCGGCGCGCTCGGCGTACCGCCAGGACCGCCAGTTGCGGCCGAGCAGCACCCAGCCCCAGACCAGGGCGACCAGCCACACCGCCCCCAGGGCCGCCCACGCCGGACCGGCCGTCAACCCCAGCAGCACCGCGGTCCCCGCGGCGAGCGGCACCGCCCATGCCACCAGCAGCAGCCGGCGCAGCCTGAGCAGCCCGCCCGGTAGCCCCACCCAATCGGGCCGGCTCGTCTCACCCGTCGTCCCCGTTTCCATGCGCTCAGCGTAGGGCTGCGAGAATGCGCCCATGACGGAGACCACGGTCGGCATCGGCGGAGCGGCGGAGAGCACCGACATGGTGCTCAACATCGGACCCCAGCACCCTTCCACGCACGGCGTGCTGCGCCTGCGCCTCGTCCTGGACGGCGAGCGGATCGTCAGCGCCGAGCCGGTCGTCGGATATATGCACCGCGGCGCCGAGAAACTCTTCGAGGCGCGCGACTACCGGCAGATCGTGATGCTCGCGAACCGCCACGACTGGCTGTCCGCGTTCTCCAACGAACTCGGCGTCGTGATGGCCGTCGAGCGGATGCTCGGCATGGAGGTCCCCGAGCGGGCCGTGTGGATGCGGACCCTGCTCGCCGAGCTGAACCGGGTGCTGAACCACCTGATGTTCCTCGGGTCGTACCCCCTCGAACTGGGCGGAATCACCCCGATCTTCCACGCGTTCCGCGAGCGCGAGGAGCTCCAGGCCGTCATGGAGGAGATCTCCGGCGGCCGCATGCACTACATGTTCAACCGCGTCGGAGGCCTCAAGGAGGACCTCCCGGCCGGCTGGCTCGGCCGGGCGCGCGCCGCGATCGCCGACGTCCGCACCCGCATGGACGTGTACGACAAGCTGGTCCACGGCAACGAGATCTTCCGCGGCCGCACGCGCGGGGTGGGCGTGCTGTCCGCCGAGGCGGTGCACGCGTACGGGGTCTCCGGCCCGATCGCCCGCGCCTCCGGCGTCGACTTCGACCTGCGCCGCGACGAGCCGTACCTGGCGTACGGGGAGCTCCAGGACGTCCTGAAGGTGGTCACCCGCACCGAGGGCGACTGCCTGGCCCGCTTCGAGTGCCTGCTGGACCAGACGCACAACGCGCTCGACCTGGCCGTGGCCTGCCTGGACCGGATGGCCGAGCTGCCGCCCGGGCCGATCAACCAGCGCCTCCCGAAGGTGCTGAAGGCACCCGAGGGGGCCACGTACGCCTGGACCGAGAACCCCCTCGGCATCAACGGCTACTACCTCGTCTCGAAGGGCGAGAAGACGCCGTACCGGCTGAAGCTGCGCTCCGCCTCGTACAACAACATCCAGGCCCTGTCGGTGCTGCTGCCCGGACAGCTGGTCGCGGACATGGTGGCGATCCTGGGCTCGCTGTTCTTCGTCGTGGGAGACATCGACAAGTGATAAGTCGCGGGAACTCCCGCGACTGCGCGGGCGTTTCCTGCTTAGGGTGCGGCCATGACCCCTGGCCTGTTCGACGGCTATCTGCGGCGGCTCGGCTTCGCGCGGCCGCCGCGGCCCACGGCGCAGACGCTGTTCGCGCTCCAGCGCGCCCACGTCGAGCGCATCCCGTACGAGAACCTCGGCATCCAGCTCGGCCGGCCGCCCGGCATCGACCCCGAGCTGTCCGTACGCCGCATCGCGGCCGGGCACGGCGGGTACTGCTTCCACCTCAACGGCGCCTTCGCGCTGCTCCTGGAGGGCCTCGGCTTCGCGGTGACCCGGCACTTGGCGGGCGTCCTCGGCCCGGCCGACCGCGAGCGCCGCGACGTCAACGGCGACCACCTCGCCCTGACGGTCCGGGTCGACGGCGAGGAGTACTTCGTCGACACCGGCCTCGGCGACGGCCCGTACGAGCCGCTGCCGCTGCGCGCGGGAACGCACCGGCAGGGGGAGTTCACGTACCGGCTGGACCCGCTCGACGGGGACCGGCCCGGCTGGAGGTACGTCTACGACGCGGGCCCCTTCCCCGTGGTCAACATGTACTCGGCGCCGGCGACGACCGCCGACTTCGAGGCCACGCACGTCCGGCTGTCGACCACGCCGGACTCGGGCTTCGTACGGACCCTCGCGCTGCTGCGGCGCGACGCCCACGGCGTCGACGCGCTGCGGGGCCGGGTGCTGAGCCGGACCGAACCGGGGAAGAGGCCGACCGAGCGGATCCTGGACACCCCGGGCGAGTTCTGGGCGGTGGTGGGCGGCCTCTTCGAGCGCGGGCTCGACGACCTGACCCCCGCGGACCGGACGGCGCTGTGGGACCGCGTCTGCGCGTCCCACGAGACGTGGCTGGCCGCCCGGGGCTGATGTCGGCAGGCGGGTGCAGACTGGGGGCATGTCCCACTCCCCCCGACGGGCCTGCCCCGTATGCGGACGCGACTGCGCCGTGACCGCCGGACGGATCGCCCGCCACGACCCGCCGGCCGGCCGCGCCCGCGCCGACCTGATCTCCTGCCCGGGCTCCCGGGCGCGCGTGGTGCTCGGCGCGTCGGCCCCCACCCTGGACGGCTTCGCCCTCCCGCCCCTCCCGGGCCAACTCCCGCTGTTCTGAGAAGGGGAGCGCGGGCCCGGCGGGCCGTCCTGCCGGCCGGCTACGAGATCGCGGTGCGGAGGCGAACCACGTCGATCGGCTCCGTCTCGTCGTGGGCCGTCAGGTCGATGACCTGGCCCACCGCCCGCTGTTCGGGGGTGGGCTGCTTGAAGCCCTGCTCCTTGGCCGGCTGCTCGGCGGCGGCCGGATCCGCCTGGGCCGACTCCGCCTTGTGGACCGCGAGGGCCTCCGCGCCGACCACGTCGGCCAGGTCCTCGTTCTGGACCGATTCGATCACCGCGCGGGCCTGGGCCGCGGTCTTGGTGCCGAAGAAGTCGAAGCCGCCCTCGACCCGGGAGGCCGAGCGGCGCGCGGCCGAGTACGGGGCCACCGCCGCGGCCGGACGGCGCGCCGGGACCGCGCCCGTACGGGCGTGCCCGGTATCCAGCGCCATCGGCTCGGCGCCCTTGGACCGCGGCGTCTCCGGCTGGGCCGGCTTCGCCTCCGCCTTGCGCGCGAGGGCCGCCATGGCGGCATGGGCCCGGGCGTAGCCGACGCTGGTGGGCGCACCGCTCGACGTCCGCTCCTCGGTCACCGGCGGGAGCTCCTTCGGCGCCGGGGACTCCGGGGCGGCCGAGGCCTCGATGGCGAGCAGCCGGCGGCCCTCCAGGGCGCTGGCCCGCTCGGTCTCGGCGGTCGCGTACCGCCGCAGCAGCGCCGCGTGCTCGCCGCGCAGCCCGGCGAGTTCGACACGCTTGGCCCGCAGCTTCGCGTCCAGCTTGGCCCGCAGCGCCCGGGCCTCTTCGAGGTCGGACTCGAGCTCGGCTATCCGCTCCTCGGTCTTCCACTCGTCCTTGACCCGCTCGCGCGCGAGTTCGGCCACGCGGCGCCCGGCCGCACGGTCCCAGGCGCGCATGACGACGGCGCCGGACACGCCCGCCGCCGCCGAGAGGGCCACGAGCAGGCGCAAGGGCAGGGGTTCCGCGAGCAGCCAGGCCGCGGCCGCACTGGCGACGGAGACTCCGGCCACGGTCGTCGGCGTGAGCAGCCGGTGCAGGGGTTCGGGATTGCGGTGGCGTCCACGGGGCATGGCCTGAAATTTACAGGGCGTGGAGGTCCAGTGGGGTAACTGCCCGGCAATCTGTGGCCGGGCAGTTACCCGTCATTTCTCCACCAAACCCGTAACTACTCCTACTTCGTGAGGCCCTTCGCCTTCAGATAGGCCTTCGCGGCATCGGCCGGCTTCTCGCGCTGGGCGTCCACCTGCTTGTTCAACTCGACGAGGTCGGCGGTCGTGAGGACCTTGGTCAGCTTGTCGAGGGCGGCCGCGATCTCCGGGGAGCCCGCGTCCTTGGCGTTGACCACCGGCAGGACGTTGTCGGCGTTCTGGAGCTTCTTGTCGTCCTCCAGGAGGACGAGGCCGAAGGAGTCGAGGGTGGCGTCCGTGGTCGTCGTGAGCGCCAGCTGGTCCACCCCGTCCTTGACCGCCTGCTTGGCCTGCGGGGTGCCGACGCCCTTCGGATCAATACCGGAAACATCGATTCCGTACGTCTTCTTCAACCCCGGTGCGCAGAAGGGCCGTACGGAGCATTCGTCGCCCGCCGCGATCTTCACCTTCAGCCCCGACTTGCCAAGATCGGAAAGCGTCTTCAGGTTGTTCTTCCGGGCGAATTCCTTCGACACCGCGAACGCGTTCTGGTCGACCGCCGGGCCCGCCGGCAGCGCCTTCAGGCCGAGCGGCGCCGCGAGCTTCTCCAGCCCCGCGACCGTCGCCGCCACGTCGCTCGACGCGACCGGCTTCTCCTCCGGCGCCTTCGGCCCGTTCACCTTGGCGTTGAGGAACTCGGCGAGGGTGGCCGCGTACTCCGGGACGAGGTCGATCTCGCCCTTCTCCAGCGAGGGCTCGTACAGCTCGCGGTTGTTGACCGTGGTGATCGACGTGCTGTAGCCCGCGTCCTTGAGCACCTGGGCGTACAGCTCCGCCAGCACGTTGGACTCGGTGAACCCGGCCGCGCCGATCACGACCTTGCCCTTGCCGGAGCCGGAACCGGAATCCGAGGGGGCGGAGGCGCCCGACCCGGTGTCCTTGCTCTTCTCCAGGCTGTCGCCGCCGCACGCGGCGAGGGAGGCGGTCAGGGCCGCCGCCCCCAGTACGGCGCCGAGGACGCGCGTGGACTTGCTCATCTTGTGCTCCTCCAAGGGAGTGGGAACGACCGGCAACGGGCGGGGGTGGGGCGGACGGGTGCCGGAGGACGGGTGCCGGAGGGACGGGTCAGCGCGCCGCCGGGCGCGGGAAGAGCCGGTCCGCCGCCACCAGGGCGCCCTCGACCAGCAGGGCCAGCGCCGCCACCAGCAGCGCCCCCGCGAAGACCTGCGGCGTGTTGTACGTGTTGAAGCCGGCGGTGATGATCCGGCCCAGACCGCCCTGGCCGACCATGGCCGCGATCGTGGCCGTGGCGATCACCTGGACGGCGCCCGAGCGCAGCCCGGTCATCACCAGCTCGCGCGCGAGCGGCAGTTCCACCCGCCAGAACAGCTGGCCTCCGGACATGCCCATGCCCCGGGCGGCCTCCACCACGGAGCGGTCCACCTCGCGCATGCCGACGTACGCATTGGTCAGCAGCGGCGGCATGGCGAAGAGCACGAGCGCCGCGATGGTGGGCAGATAGCCCGCGCTGCGCAGCGGCGAGACCATGAACAGGGCCAGCACCGCGAAGACGGGGACGGCCCGCCCGATGTTGGAGACGTTGACGGCGAGCGCCCCGCCCCTGCCGATGTGGCCGAGCCACAGGCCGATCGGGAGGGCCACCGCGCAGGCGATGGCGAGGGAGATCCCGCTGACGTAGACGTGCTCGCCGAGCCGGTGCCACACCCCGTTCTCCCCGGACCAGTTGGCTCCGTTCGCCAGCCAGTCCCAGGCCTGTCCGAGCACGCCCATCGCCTCAGGCCCCCTTCGTCGGAGTCGTAGGAGTCGTAGGAGTCGTCGGAGTCGTCGCGGCCGGCGCGGGAGCCGTAGCCGCGGCCGGGGTCTCGGGAGTCGTCGCCGGACCCGGCCGCCGCGGCGCGCGCGTCGCCCGCGTCCACGGGGTGAGCATCCGCTGCACGCCGAGCAGCAGCAGGTCCGCCACCAGGGCCAGCAGGACGCACAGTACGGAGGCCGTGAGCACCTGGGCCTTGAAGGAGCTGTTGACCGCCGGGGCGATGAGGTTTCCGAGGCCGCCCTTGCCGACGATGGAGCCGACGGTGGTCAGTGCCACCGTGGACACCGTGGCGATCCGCACCCCGGCGAGCAGCGCGGGCAGCGCCAGCGGCAGTTCGACCTGCCACAGCAGCCTCGCCGGCCCGTACCCCATCCCCCGCGCGGCCTCCCGCACCTCCTCGGGGACGGCTTCCAGGCCGGCCATCGCGTTGCGGACCAGGATGGTCAGCGAGTAGAGCACCAGGCCGGTCACCACGAGTGAGGCCGACAGCCCGAACAGCGGCAGCAGCAGCGAGAACATGGCGAGCGAGGGGACCGTGTAGAGCAGGGTGGTCAGGCCCAGCACCGGCGCGGACCACCGGCGGCCGCGGCGGGCCAGCAGGGCCAACGGGAGGGAGACGACGAGGCCGATGAGGACCGACACCCCCGTGATCCAGACATGTTGGACCGTGGCGTCGGTGAGTTCCTGGGAGCGGGACGTGACGTAGTCCCAGCAGATCCAGTCGTTCGCCACCAGGCAGTTCTGCCCGGCCATGCCCTCACCCCCTGCCACCGCTGCGTACACCCGTCCGAACGGGCACGGTCAACAGCGACCATAACCCCCGTCGCCGACAATGGCCGGAAACCTTCGCGCCGGGGTAATACTCCCGTCACAAACAACCCGCAGCGTGTGGGGGAGGATGGGCGTGTGATCCGATTCGAGCACGTGACCAAGCGCTACCCCGACGGGACCACGGCCGTCGAGAACCTGTCCTTCGAGGTGGCGGAGGGTGAGCTGGTCACGCTCGTGGGCCCGTCCGGCTGCGGCAAGACGACCACGATGAAGATGGTCAACCGGCTCATCGAGCCGACCTCCGGGCGGATCCTGCTCGGCGGCGAGGACATCGCGAGCGCCGATCCCGTGGAGCTGCGCCGGCACATCGGCTACGTCATCCAGCAGGTCGGGCTCTTCCCGCACAAGACGGTGCTGGAGAACACCGCGACCGTCCCGCAGCTGATCGGCACCCCCAAGGCCAAGGCCCGCGCCCGGGCGGCCGAGCTCCTCGAACTGGTGGGGCTGGACCCGGCCGTGTACGGGGGCCGGTACCCGGAGCAGCTGTCCGGCGGGCAGCGCCAGCGCGTCGGCGTCGCCCGGGCGCTGGCCGCCGATCCGCCGGTGCTGCTGATGGACGAGCCGTTCGGGGCGGTGGACCCGGTGGTCCGCGAACGCCTCCAGAACGAGTTCCTGGCGCTCCAGCGGACGGTCCGCAAGACGATCCTGCTCGTCACGCACGACCTGGAGGAGGCGATCCGGCTCGGCGACCGCATCGCCGTCTACGGCGCGGGCACCATCGAGCAGTTCGCCCGCCCGGCCGAGGTGCTGGGCGCTCCGGCCACCGAGTACGTGGCCTCCTTCGTCGGCGCCGACCGCGGCCTGAAGCGGCTGGCGGTGACCCCGGTGGAGCGGGCCGACCTGGCGGGGGCGGACGGGAAAGCCCCCACCGCCGAAGTGGCGCTGGGGGCGAGTCTGCGCGAGGCACTCGCGCTGCTGCTGCAGGAGGACTCCGGGCGGATCGGGGTCACGGATCCGGACTCCGGTGCGCTGGTCGGCGTACTGACCCCGGAGGGGGTCCACCGGGCGCTGCGCCGGGCCCAACTGCAAGAGGCCTAGGAAGACTGCTCCTGGGCCGGGGGCCTGCTCCTGGGGCCCCGGCCCGGGCACGGCCTCAAGTCCGAGGCCGGGCTTCAGGCCTGGATGCGGTTGCTCATCCACACCAGCATCGGCGGGATCTCGCGGCGCCAGGTGTTGAAGTTGTGGCCGCCGCTGTCGAGGATGATCGACGAGACCCGGTCCGGGCCCTTGACCAGCTTGATGAACTTCTTGGTGTCGTCGAGGTTGGGCTCGCCCGTCTCGCTGCTCGTGACCAGGAACGACGTACCGGTCGGCTTCTTGTGCGCGATGCTGTGCAGGACGTCCGCGCGCTTCTTCAGCTTGTCGTCGCCCTGGAACAGGTTGCCGGTCGTCGCGTCGTTCGCCGCGTCGTAGTACGCGGACAGACCCGCGGCGGCGCCGAAGGTCTGCGGGTAGTGCGCGGCGATCTTCAGGGCGCAGTAGCCGCCCGTCGAGTTCCCGATGAAGCCCATGTTCTGCGGCTTCTTGCCGACCCGGAAGGTGTCTTGGATGGCCTGCGGCAGGTCCTCGGCGAAGAAGGTCTCGGTCTGCGGTCCGCCCGGTATGTCCACGCACTCGGTGTCACGCGGCGGCGCGATGGTCGGGCGCAGCATCACCAGGATCATCGGCTTCATCTTGCCCGCCTTGGCCTGCTTGAAGGCCGTCATCGGGTAGTTCAGCCCTTTGATCAGGTTCTCGGCGGTGCCGGGGTAGCCCGTCAGGACGATGGAGGCCGGAAAGTTCTGCTCCTTGTGCTGCGGCTGGAAGTACTCCGGCGGCAGCCACACGTACCCGGGGCTCGTTATTTTCGACTTCTGCCCGGTTATGGCAACCTTCAGGATCTGTCCGCCGACCTGGGGCTGGGCGCCGCCCGGCACGTCGAGCTTCTGCTTGTCGACGACCTTGATGTCCTTGCTGCTCATGGAGTGGTCCACGACCTTGCCGACAGATGTCTGCTGGCCGAACAGGTCGGCCCACGAGCCGTAGAAGGAGAAGGACTTGTTCGCCGCCAGGCCCACGGCCGAGAACAGCGCCAGCTGGGTCGCGAGCAGGAGCCCGATCCGGCCGAGCAGCGCACGCCAGGTGCGGCCCGAGAGCCGGGGCCAGAACCACACCGTGGCTGCGAACAGCAGCACACCGGCGATGATGGCCAGCGCCAGAACCGTATTACTGGTGAGACCCATGAGCAGTCAGTCGACTTTCTGATGGCAGGACTAGTTTTTCTCGGCGGAAGAGTGAACCCGCTCGACCCCGATGTCGTCCTAGTGGACGCACCACACTCCGGAGGCTGTCGCGGCCTTCGGCCACATGATCTCTCGCGGAGCAACGGGAAGCGATGTCTAGCAGGATAGATGGCGATAAGTCGGGACAGGTTCCGAAGCAGGTCCGCCGAATCTTCCGCGGCCCACGACCGGAGTCGGTGCCCGGGCTGGTAGGTACGGCCGTCATGATCGTCGGCCTTCTGGACATCGCGGCGGGAGTGTTCCCGCGGTTCCGGCACAGCCGGATCCACGCGGTCACCGAGGTGCTGCCCGGCTCGCTGGGCCCCTTCGCAGCCGCCCTCGCCATCAGCGCGGGCGTCCTGCTGCTCCTGCTCGCCCACGGCCTCAAGCGCCGCAAGCGCCGCGCCTGGCGGGCCGCCGTCGTGCTGCTCCCGGCCGGGGCCGTGGCGCAGTTCACGTACCGGCACTCGGTCATCAGTGTCGTCATCGCGGCGGTACTGCTGGGGCTCATCGTGCGCCACCAGGATGAATTCAAGGCGCTGCCGGACCCGCGCAGCCGCTGGAAGGCGCTGGCCAACTTCGTGCTGATGAGCGCCGGCTCCATCGGCCTGGGCCTCGTCATCGTCAACTCCCACCCCGGCCGCGTCGTCGGCCATCCGGGTATTTACGAGCAGATCAGCCACGTCGTCTACGGCCTCTTCGGCATCGAGGGACCCGTCGACTACGCCGGCCGCGTCTCCTGGACCGTGGGCTACTCGCTCGGCGCCCTCGGCATGCTGACCGCCCTGACCACCATCTACCTGGCCTTCCGCCCCGAGCACCCGGCCGCCCGGCTGACCGCCGACGACGAGACGAAGCTGCGCGAACTGCTCGCCAAGCACGGCGGCCGCGACTCGCTCGGCCACTTCGCGCTCCGCCGCGACAAGGCCGTCGTCTTCTCCCCCAGCGGCAAGGCCGCCGTCACCTACCGCGTCGTCTCCGGCGTGATGCTCGCCTCCGGTGACCCCATCGGCGACGTCGAGGCCTGGCCCGGCGCCATCGAGCGGTTCATGGAGGAGGCCAAGGCCCACTCCTGGACCCCGGCCGTCGTGGGCTGCAGTGAGACCGGCGGCGAGGTCTGGACCCGCGAGACCGGGCTGGACGCCCTGGAACTGGGCGACGAGGCGATCGTCGACGTCAAAGACTTCTCGCTCACCGGCCGCCCCATGCGCAACGTCCGCCAGATGGTGAAGCGCATCGAGCGCAACGGCTACACCACCAAGGTCCGCCGCGTCAGCGAGCTGACCGAGGAGGAGCTGGAGCAGGTCCGCGGCGCGGCCGTCGCCTGGCGCGGCACCGACACGGAGCGCGGTTTCTCCATGGCCCTGGGCCGCGTCGGCGACGAGGGCGACGGCGACTGCTTCATCGCCACCGCCCACCGGGTCGAGGAGGGCGACACCAGCCCGTTCGGCGACCTCAAGGCCATCCAGCACTTCGTGCCGTGGGGCAAGGACGGCATGTCGCTGGAGATGATGCGCCGCGACCGCGCCGCCGACCCGGGCATGAACGAGCTGCTGATCGTCGCCTCCCTGCAGCAGGCCCCCGACCTCGGCATCGAGAAGGTCTCGCTGAACTTCGCGATGTTCCGCGCGGCCCTGGCCCGCGGCGAGAAGATCGGCGCGGGTCCGGTCCTGCGCATGTGGCGCAGCCTGCTGGTCTTCCTGTCCCGCTGGTTCCAGATCGAGTCGCTGTACAAGTTCAACGAGAAGTTCCGCCCCCGCTGGGAGCCGCGCTTCATGGTCTACCGCAACAGCAGCGACCTGCCCCGCATCGGCTTCGCCGTGATGCAGGCCGAGGGATTCGTCACGCTGGCCCTGCCCCGGCTGTTCGCCAGCCGGCGCCGCCCCAAGCCGGTCCGCACCTGCGCCCACACGCACCACACCGCGCAGGTCCCGGCCCAGGCCAAGCAGGAGCGCGAAGTCCAGGTCGCCTGACCCCGGCACCGGCCCCGAATCCCGGCTCGAAGCCCGGCCCGCCGCACCTGCGGCGGGCCGGGCTTCGCCGCTTCCCGCGGCCGCCCGGGGCGTCGGTCACGGGAGGGGAGCGGGGCCCCGATCCCCGCGTACGGCCCGGCCAGGACGGCGGCCCTACCCTGGAGCCATGAACATCAAGCGCGGGGCCACCGGCAGGGGCCGGGTCGCAGGCCTGCCGGAATGGGACCGCTGCGGGGTCATGGGCGTCGTCAACGTCACCCCCGACTCCTTCTCCGACGGCGGGCGCTGGTTCGACACCACGGCCGCCGTCAAGCGCGGCCTCGACCTCGTCGCCCAGGGCGCCGACCTCGTCGACGTCGGCGGCGAGTCCACCCGCCCCGGCGCCTCCCGCGTCGACGAGGAGGAGGAGCTGCGCCGCGTCGTCCCCGTGGTGCGCGGCCTGGCCTCCGAAGGGGTCGTCGTCTCCGTCGACACCATGCGCGCCTCCGTCGCGGCCCGGGCCGTCGCCGCCGGCGCGGCGCTGGTCAACGACGTCAGCGGCGGCCTCGCCGACCCCGGGATGATCCCGGCCGTCGCCGCCGCCGAAGTGCCGTTCGTGGTGATGCACTGGCGCGGCTTCAGCGACGGCATGAACAGCCTCGCCGTCTACGAGGACGTCGTCGCCGAGGTCACCGCCGAGCTCCGGATCCGCATCGACGCCGTCGTGTCCGGCGGTATCGCCCCCGAGCGGCTCCTCGTCGACCCCGGCCTCGGCTTCGCGAAGATGGCCGAGCACGACCTGGCCCTGGTCGCCCACCTCCCCGAACTGCGCGCCCTCGGCTTCCCGCTGCTGGTGGCCGCGTCGCGCAAACGTTTCCTCGGCCGGATCCTCGCCGGCGCCGCCGACGCCGCCCCACCGCCCGCCCGCGAGCGCGACGCCGCCACCGCCGCCGTCTCCGCCATCGCCGCCCACCAGGGCGCCTGGGCCGTACGGGTCCACGAGGTACGGGCGACCGCCGACGCGGTTCGGGTGGCCCGCGCCGTGGAAGGAGCGCTGTGACCACCGAACGAGAAGGAGCACGGTGAGCAGAACCGACATCGAAGCGGTCGACGAGGTCAACACGGCCTTCTACGAGGCCATGGAGCGGGGGGACTTCGACGCACTGTCGGCGCTCTGGCTGGAGGACGAGATCTCCTGCGTGCACCCGGGCTGGCCGGTGCTCTCCGGCCGCGGCGAGGTGCTGCGCTCGTACGCGCTGATCATGTCCCACACCGACTACATCCAGTTCTTCCTCACCGACACGAAGGTCGCCGTCATCGGTGACACCGCCCTGGTGACGTGCACGGAGAACATCCTCAGCGGCGGGCCCGCCGAGGACGGCGGAGAGCTCGGCCCGCTCGTCGGCCAGCTGGTCGTCGCCACGAATGTGTTCCGACGCACATCGGAGGGCTGGCGGCTCTGGTCCCACCACGGTTCTCCCGTGCTGACGGACTCCGACGAGGACGGGGAAGAGGACCCGGCCTGACCCCTCCGGCGGGGCCCGAGGTCTTTCGCAGGTAAATTCGAAGACGGACGACGCCGACCGCACTCGGCGCAGGCCCATGGATCCGGGGAGTCCCGGACCGGAAGCACCTACGAAAGCAGGAGTGATTCGCGTGGATCGTGTCGCGCTGCGCGGCCTCAAGGCTCGCGGGCACCACGGCGTCTTCCCCCGGGAACGCGAGGAAGGCCAGACCTTCATCGTCGACCTCGTGCTGCACATCGACACCCGCCCCGCGGCGGCCGACGACGACCTGGCGAAGACCGTGCACTACGGGGTCGTCGCCGAAGAGGTCGTCGATGTGGTCCAGGGAGAGCCCGTCGACCTGATCGAGACCCTCGCCGAGCGGATCGCCCAGCAGTGCCTGAAGCACGAAGCGGTGGCACAGGTGGAGGTAGTCGTCCACAAACCGGACGCCCCCATCACCGTCCCCTTCGACGACGTGACCATCACGATCACCCGGAGCCGCGTGTGAACAACGGACTGAACGCCCCGAGCGACCCCACCGTCCAGCCGGTGCCCGCATCCGTCGTCCAGACGGTGGACGCTGCCGACACCACCCTCTCCAACCCCAAGTGGGCGGTCATCGCGCTCGGCTCGAACCTCGGCAACCGCCTGGAGACCCTCCAGGGCGCCATCGACGCCCTCGGGGACACCCCCGGCCTTCGGGTCAAGGCCGTCTCCCCCGTCTACGAGACCGAGCCGTGGGGCGTCGAGCCCGGCTCGCAGCCCTCGTACCTCAACGCGGTCGTCGCGCTCAAGACGACCCTGCCGCCGTCCTCCCTGCTGGAGCGCGGCCACGCCATCGAAGAGGCCTTCGACCGCGTCCGCGAGGAGCGCTGGGGCCCGCGCACGATCGACGTCGACATCGTCTCGTACGCCGACGTGGTCTCGGACGACCCGGTGCTCACCCTCCCGCACCCGCGGGCCCACCAGCGCGCCTTCGTCCTGGCCCCGTGGAACGACATCGACCCCGAGGCGCAGATCCCCGGGCACGGCCCGGTCGCGTCGCTGCTGGCAGGAATCGGCCAGGCCGGCGTCACGCCGCGACCGGACCTGGAACTCCGCCTGCCCGAGTAGTCGTTAACCTGTGGCTGAGGCCGACGAGGCGACGGCACGGAAAGCGGGGAACGGGCACGTGAAGCAACTGAGGCCGGCGGTCCTGGCGGGGATCTTCGTCGTCGCCGGGGTGCTGTCCTGGGCGGGCGCCCGGCTGTGGAACGCGTACGGGACCCTGCCGGGCGTCCCGCTGGCCGCGCCCATCGTGCTGGGCGCCATCGCGGTCGTCCTGCTGGCCACGGCCCTCTCGCTCCGCTCCCGCCTCAAGGCGCAGCGCGAGCGCCGGCCGGGCGCCAAGGGCGTGGAGCCGCTGATGGCGGCCCGTGCGGTGGTTTTCGGACAGGCCAGCGCCCTCGTCGCGGCCCTCGTGGCGGGCATGTACGGCGGCGTGGGCGTCTTCCTGCTGACGGACTCCCTCGACGTCCCCGCCCGCCGCGACCAGACCTGGTACGCCGGCTTCTCGGTCCTGGCGGGCGCGGCAGTCATCGCCGCCGCCCTCTTCCTGGAGCACGTCCTCAAACTCCCGGAAGACGACGACACCACCCCCCACGCCCCCTCCCGCGCCTGAACGGCCCGGCGCGCGCCTGAGCCGGAGCCGGCCGGGTCCGGGCGGCCCGGTCAGCGCGCCATGATCAGGCTCATGGCCTCGTTGCGGGTGGCGGGGTCGCGGAGCTGGCCGCGGACCGCCGAGGTGATCGTCTTCGCGCCGGGCTTGCGGACCCCGCGCATGGTCATGCACATGTGCTCGCACTCGACGACCACGATGACCCCGCGCGGCTCCAGGATCTCCATCAGGGAGTCCGCTATCTGCGTTGTCAGCCGCTCCTGCACCTGCGGGCGGCGGGCGTACACGTCCACGAGGCGGGCCAGCTTCGACAACCCGGTGATCTTGCCGTCGACGGACGGGATGTAGCCGACGTGCGCCACACCGTGGAACGGCACCAGGTGGTGCTCACAGTTCGACATGACCTCGATGTCCTTGACCAGGACCATCTCGTCGTGGCCCAGGTCGAAGGTGGTCGTCAGGACCTCTTCGGGCTTCTGGTAGAGGCCGGCGAATATCTCCTTGTACGCGCGGGCCACGCGGGCCGGGGTTTCCAGGAGCCCTTCGCGGTCCGGGTCCTCGCCGACCGCGATCAGGAGTTCGCGGACCGCCGCCTGGGCGCGCTTCTCGTCGAACTCGCCGATCGTGCCCTCGTCACCGGTCAGGGTCACTGGGTCGGTCATTTCTTCCTCGTTCCTGTGTGCACTGGCGCCTCACGGGCACGCAAAAGTGCCGCGCCCCCCAGGCTAGAACCTGGGGGGCGCGGCATCCATTCCGGGACGGTCCGGCCGAGGGCTACTCGGCGCGGTCCTCCGGCGCGGGGTCCTTCTCCACGGACACGGCCGGCGTGCCCGCCGAGGTGCCGTTCGCCGAGTTCGTCAGCTGGAGCTCCTTGGGAGAGAGCACCGGCGGGCGGGTCGACGGGGTGCGGTGCGAGGAGCCGGTCCACGCCGGGCGGGCCGGGCGCTTCACGATCGTCGAGAAGACCTCGGCGATCTCCTCCTTGCCCAGCGTCTCCTTCTCCAGGAGCGCGAGAACCAGGTTGTCGAGGACGTCGCGGTTCTCGACCAGGATCTCCCAGGCCTCGTTGTGCGCCGTCTCGATGAGCTTCTTGACCTCTTCGTCGACGAGCGCCGCTACCTCTTCCGAGTAGTCCCGCGGGTGCGACATCTCGCGGCCCAGGAACGGCTCGGTGTTGTCGCCGCCGAACTTGATCGCGCCGAGGCGCTCGGTCATGCCGTACTGGGTCACCATCGCGCGGGCCGTCGCCGTGGCCTTCTCGATGTCGTTCGCCGCGCCGGTCGTCGGGTCGTGGAAGACCAGCTCCTCGGCCGCGCGCCCGCCCAGCATGTACGCCAGCTGGTCGAGCATCTCGTTGCGCGTGGTCGAGTACTTGTCCTCGTCGGGCAGGACCATGGTGTAACCCAGGGCCCGGCCGCGGGACAGGATCGTGATCTTGTGGACCGGGTCGGAGTTCGGGGAAGCCGCCGCGACCAGGGCGTGGCCGCCCTCGTGGTACGCGGTGATCTTCTTTTCCCGGTCCGACATGATCCGGGTCCGCTTCTGCGGGCCCGCCACGACGCGGTCGATGGCCTCGTCCAGCATGTGGTTGTCGATCAGCTTGCGGTCCGAGCGGGCGGTGAGCAGCGCCGCCTCGTTCAGGACGTTGGACAGATCGGCACCGGTGAAGCCGGGGGTGCGGCGGGCGACGGCCGAGAGGTCGACGTCCGGAGCGACCGGCTTGCCCTTCTGGTGGACCTTGAGGATCTCCAGACGGCCCTGCATGTCCGGACGGTCGACCGCGATCTGCCGGTCGAAGCGGCCCGGGCGCAGCAGCGCCGGGTCGAGGATGTCCGGACGGTTCGTGGCGGCGATCAGGATGACGCCGCCCTTCACGTCGAAGCCGTCCATCTCGACGAGCAGCTGGTTGAGGGTCTGCTCGCGCTCGTCGTGGCCGCCGCCGAGGCCCGCACCGCGGTGCCGGCCGACGGCGTCGATCTCGTCGACGAAGACGATCGCCGGGGCGTTGGCCTTGGCCTGCTCGAACAGGTCGCGGACACGCGAGGCGCCGACACCGACGAACATCTCGACGAAGTCGGAACCGGAGATCGAGTAGAACGGGACGCCGGCCTCGCCGGCGACGGCGCGCGCCAGCAGGGTCTTGCCGGTGCCGGGCGGGCCGTACAGCAGCACGCCCTTGGGGATCTTGGCCCCGACGGCCTGGAACTTGGCCGGCTCCTGCAGGAACTCCTTGATCTCGTGGAGTTCCTCGACCGCCTCGTCCGAGCCCGCGACGTCGGCGAACGTCGTCTTCGGGGTGTCCTTGGTGATGAGCTTCGCCTTGGACTTCCCGAAGTTCATCACCCGGGAGCCGCCGCCCTGCATCTGATTCATCAGGAACAGGAAGACGACGACGATGAGGACGAAGGGCAGCAGGGAGAGCAGCACGCTGAGGAACGGGCTGGTCTTGTCCGGAGAGACGGTGTACCCGTCCGGGATCTGACCGGCTTCGAACTTGGTCTGGAGGTTCTGGGCGAGCTGGACGCCCTGGTCCCCGATGTAGTTGGCCTGGAACTTGGTGCCGTCGTTGTCGCCGAGCTTCTGGTCCTTCTTCAGCTCGATCTTGATCATCTGGCTGTCACCGGTGGTGAGCTTGGCGCTCTCCACCTGGCCACTGTTGATCGCCTTGATGACCTCGCTGGTCTCCACCGACTTGTAGCCGCCGCCGGAGCCGACGACGTTCATCAACACGACCACGGCGAGGACGGCCAGCACGATCCACATGACCGGCCCACGGAAGTATCGCTTCACGTCCATCCATACGGGGCGCCAGGCGCCCCGTCCCTCCTGCCCGTAGGTAAATGCTGCTGTGAGTAAAGACTGTTCTTCGGAATGTACCCCTGTATTGTCACCCGCGGCCTCGTGGGACGGCTGACAGAACTGCTTTCCCTTGCTCCAACGGCAGGAATCGTTCCAGGGTTCCCCTGAGCGGGCCCCGTCCGGGGCCCGGTCCCGTCCGGGGGGTCAGCCGCCGTAGACGTGCGGGGCGAGGGTGCCGACGAACGGCAGGTTGCGGTACTTCTCCGCGTAGTCGAGGCCGTAGCCGACGACGAACTCGTTCGGGATGTCGAAGCCGACCCACTTCACGTCGATCGCGACCTTCGCGGCGTCGGGCTTGCGCAGCAGCGTGACGACCTCCAGCGAGGCCGGCTGGCGCGAGCCCAGGTTCGACAGCAGCCAGGACAGGGTCAGGCCCGAGTCGATGATGTCCTCGACGATCAGGACGTGCTTGTCCTTGATGTCGGTGTCCAGGTCCTTGAGGATCCGGACCACACCGGAGGACTGGGTCCCGGCGCCGTACGAGGACACCGCCATCCAGTCCATGGTGAGCGGGGTGGACAAGGCGCGCGCCAGGTCCGCCATCACCATCACCGCGCCCTTGAGGACGCCGACGATGAGCAGGTCCTTGCCCGCGTACTCCGCGTCGATCTTCGCGGCCAGCTCTGCCAGCTTCGCGTCGATCTCTTCCTTGGTGATGAGCACCGACTGGAGGTCGCTGCCCATGTCCTTCTCGTCCACCCGCATCACTTTCGTTTGCGGCCGGGGCTCCGGGGGTGCCCCCGGAGGACTCAGCCGTGTTTCAGCACCAATCAGCCCTGCCGGATGACAAGTCTGCCACCCTGCCGCTGGGCCTCGACCCGGCCGGGCAGGTTGATGGCGCCCTGGCCCCGCCATCCGGTGATGAGCCGGTCCACTTCCTCGATGTGGCGGGCGAAGAGGGAGCCTGCGGGGGAACCGGCCGCGACCACCGCCCTGCGCAGCACGCGGCGGCGGACGGCCGGGGGCAGGGCGTACAGCTTGGCGCACTCCAGCCGGCCGTCCTCGTCCCGTACGCCGGCCTCGGCCTCGGCGGCCCAGGAGTCGAGGGCGTCGGCGTCGTCGCGGGACAGCTGTGCGGTGCGGGCCAGCGCCTCGACGACTCCCTTGCCCAGCGCCTTCTCCAGGGCGGGCAGTCCCTCGTGGCGGAGCCGGGAGCGGGTGTAGGCGGGGTCGATGTTGTGCGGGTCGTCCCAGACCGCCAGTGACTGGACCATGCAGGCCTTGCGGGCGGTCTGCCGGTCGATCTGGAGGAAGGGGCGGCGGTAGCGGTGGCTGCGGCCCGGGCCGCCGGAGACTTCGGCCATGCCGGACAGCGAGCGGATGCCGGAGCCGCGGGCGAGGCCCAGCAGGACGGTTTCGGCTTGATCGTCCCGGGTGTGGCCGAGCAGCACGGCGGCGGCGCCCAGGCGGTCCGCCGCCTCGTCCAGGGCGGCGTAGCGGGCGTCGCGGGCGGCCGCCTCGGGTCCGCCTCCCCGGCCGACGCGCACGGAGACGGACTCCACCGGGTCGAGGCGGAGCGCGGTCATGCGGGTGACGACCTCGGCGGCGCGCAGGTCGGAGCCGGCCTGGAGGCCGTGGTCGACGGTGATGCCGCCGGCCCGGATGCCCAGCTTGGGCGCCTCGAAGGCCAGGGCGGAGGCGAGGGCCATCGAGTCGGCGCCGCCGGAGCAGGCGACGAGTACGAGTGGCGGGGTGCCGGCCGCCGCGGGGATCCCCCCGGACGGGGTCGGGGAGTGGCCGGCGGGACGGTCGGTGAGGTCGGTGAGGACGTCGTGGAGTACGCGGCGGACCGCCAGGCGTATCGCCGCGACCGCAGGATGGGGACCCATGTCCGGTGCCCTTCGGTGGAGTTCGGATGCCTCGAAGGCTGGGGGTGTGGTGCTGGAACGGCTGCTGTTCGGTGCTGTTCGACGCTGCCCGGTGCCCCGGCCCCCGTGAGGACCCCCGCTGGGAGCCCCCGTGGGATGAGGGTTGTCACTCAGAGTGCGTCGATGGTGACAGAACCGAGCCGTTCCCTGAGCATCGCACGCCCTTCCACGCCTCACGGTCCCTCGGACGGGTGACGCTGCTTCCCCCAGTGAGACACGTTTACGCCCCCTGAGTCACTCCCCTTCGCCTCTATTCGCCCTTGCGGTGCACCCGTGCGACCCAGTCCGCGGGCTTGGCGATCTCCGCCTTGGTCGGCAGTGTGTTCGGCGAGGTCCAGACCCGGTTGAAGCCGTCCATGCCGACCTGGTCGACCACGGCGCGTACGAAGCGCTCGCCGTCGCGGTACTGGCGCAGCTTGGCGTCGAGCCCGAGCAGCTTGCGCAGCGCGGCGTCCAGGCGCCCCGCACCGCTGGCCCGGCGCTGCTGGAACTTCTCGCGGATCTCGGCGACCGAGGGCACCACGGCGGGGCCGACGCCGTCCATGACGTAGTCGGCGTGGCCTTCCAGCAGGGACATGACGGCGGTCAGGCGGCCGAGCACCTCGCGCTGCTCGGGGGTCTGGACGAGCTCGACCAGGGAGCGGCCCTCGTCGCCATGCTCGGAGTCGGGGCGGGCTCCGGCGAAGGACTGGGCGGCCTCGCGCAGCCGCTCCAGGATGGTCGCCGGGTCCAACTCCGTGGCGCCGAGGAAGGTCTGGATCTCGCCCTCCAGGTGGTCGCGGAGCCAGGGGACGGCCGTGAACTGCGTACGGTGCGTCTCCTCGTGCAGGCAGACCCACAGCCGGAAGTCGTGGGGGCGCACGTCCAGCTCGCGCTCGACGTGGACGATGTTCGGGGCGACCAGCAGCAGCCGGCCGCCCCCCGCGGCCGAGCCCGGCAGATCGCGGCCGGCCGGGGCGAAGGTCTCGTACTGGCCGAGCACGCGGGAGGCCAGGAAGCTGAGCAGCATGCCCAGCTCGACGCCGGTGACCTTGCCGCCGACCGCGCCGAGGACCGCGCCGCCGGGAGCGCCGGCGCGGCGGTCCTGCATCTTGCCGAGCAGCGGGGCGAGGAGCTCGCGGAAGCCGGCCACGTTGGCCTGGACCCAGCCGGCCCGGTCGACGACGAGGACGGGGGTGTCGGGGACGGCGGCCCCCTCGGGGATCATCCGGGTGAACTCGCGGACGTGGCGTTCGGAGGTCTTCGCATGCCGGCGCAGCTCCGCCACCACGGCTCGGGCCTCGTCGCGGCTGACCTCGGGACCCGGCCGGACCAGCCGGGTCGCGGTCGCCACCGCGAGATTCCAGTCGACCATCTCGGCACCACCGATGCTCGTCATGCGTCAACGGTACGTGGACCGGCGCCGCGGCGGAGCCCCCCGGATGCGCTGCGATGCGCTACGAAGTGCGGGCGACGGCTGCGGCGAGCTTGTCGAGGCCCTTCTCCGCGGCCCCGGAGTCGGCGGTGTTCGCCGTCAGGAACGCGAAGGCGAGCAGTCGCCCGGAGGAGTCGACGACGGTCCCGGCGAGGGAGTTCACGCCGCTCAGGGTGCCCGTCTTGGCCCGGACGAGGCCGGCCGCCGGGGAGCTGCCGGCGTTGCGGCTGCGCAGGGTCCCGGTGAATCCGGCGACGGGCAGTCCGGTGAGCACGGGCCGCAGTTCCGGCCGCTGCGGGTCGGCGGCCTTGGCCAGGAGTCCGGTGAGCAGGCCGGTGCTGACCTTGTCGGCGCGGCCCAGGCCGCTGCCGTCGGCGAAGCGGGAGCCGGCCGTGTCGAGGCCCAGGGCGGTGAGCCGGGCGGTGACGGCCTTCTCGGCGCCCTCGAAGCTGGCGGGCTGCCCGGAGGCGAGGGCGGTCTGGCGGGCGAGGACCTCGGCGATGTCGTTGTCGCTGTTGGTCAGCATGCGCTCGACGAGCCCGGCGAGCGGGGTGGAGAGGGTGGTGGCGAGCGGCTGGGCCCCGGCGGGCGCCTTGGCCTTGGCGGGTTCGGCGGTGACCTTGACGCCGCGGTCCCCCAGCAGGGCCGCGAAGGAGCGGGCGGTCTCCCTGGCGGGGTCCTCGACCCGGTCGACGGGACCGGAGGTGGAGTCGTCGACGCGGCCCTCGTCGGCCGCCAGGGCGGTGACCGGCGCGATGTTGGGGTTCTCGCCGATCGGGTGGCGGGCGGGGCCGGTGAAGAGGGTGTCGTCGTAGCCGAGGCGCACGGAGTCGGTGCCGGCGGCCTTGAGGGCCTGGGCGGTGTCGGCGGCGAGGGCGACGAGGCTGCCGCCGGATCCGGCGGGGCTCTTCTTCTTCGCGGTGAGGGAGGGGTCGCCGCCGCCGACCAGGACGATCTCCCCGGGGCCGGCGCCGGGGGCCACGGTGGTCCGGATCCGGTGCTCGGGGCCGAGCGCGGCGAGGGCCGCCGCCGCGGTGGCGATCTTGATGGTGGAGGCCGGGGTCATGGGCTCGCGCGCCCCGGACTCGAAGAGCACCCGGCCGGTGGCGGTGTCGATCACCGAGGCGGTACGGAGGCTGCCGAGCGCGGGGTCAGCCAGCAGCGGCCGCAGCACCTCGGCGAGCCGCCCGGATTCCGCGGCCGCGAGCCCGCTGCCCGCCGTGCGCAGGGCGCCCGGACCGATCCCGGAGAGCACCCCGGGCGCGCTGGGCGCGGCCTGCGGCAGCAGCCCCGCTCCGCGGTCGCCGCCGTGATCTGCGCCACCCGTAAGGCCCCGGGAGGCGGCCCTGTCCCGCTCGGCCTTACGCTGGCCGGAGTCCCAAGGACCGGCGGCGGCCACCGCAGCCACCGACAGGGCGAGGCCGGCGACGGCCGACACCGCGATGAGCTGCCACGTCTTGACCAATGGCACCTCGGACCAGCCCCTTTCGCGATCACACATGTGCGTGAGGGACACTTAACCACTGCGTCTTGCCGCGAGCATGGCACCCCACCCGGTTGGGGCACGGGCACCTCCCAGCGGTAGCTGGGCGAGGCCGGGCCGGAAGCGCGCGCAGATGAATCAATGCAGTCTCGAAGCAATGAAGCTGATCATGGAGGAGCAGGACGTGGAGTTCGACGTCACCATCGAGATCCCCAAGGGTTCGCGGAACAAGTACGAGGTGGACCACGAGACCGGCCGGATCCGTCTGGACCGTCGCCTCTTCACCTCCACCAGCTACCCGGCGGACTACGGCTTCGTCGAGAACACCCTCGGCGAGGACGGCGACCCGCTGGACGCGCTGGTCATCCTGGACGAGCCCACCTTCCCGGGCTGCCTGATCAAGTGCCGCGCGATCGGCATGTTCCGCATGACGGACGAGGCGGGCGGCGACGACAAGCTGCTGTGCGTGCCGGCCTCGGACCCGCGCGTGGAGCACCTGCGCGACATCCACCACGTGTCGGAGTTCGACCGCCTGGAGATCCAGCACTTCTTCGAGGTCTACAAGGACCTGGAGCCGGGCAAGTCGGTCGAGGGCGCCAACTGGGTCGGCCGCGCCGAGGCCGAGGCCGAGATCGAGGCCTCGTACAAGCGCCTTGAGGCCCAGGGCGGCCACCACTGAGTCCCCTGGTTCCGCTGACTCCGCTCAGCCGGTAGCAGACTCGAACGCGACGGGCGGTACCCCTTCACCGAGGGGGTGCCGCCCGTTCGTCGTCTGGTTTCGCCGAGGACGAGACGGTTCCGCATACTGATACCCGGGCTGGTCGGGGACTGGAGGACGTGTGGCGGAGGGCGAGGGATCCGGGGGCACGGAGGACCGGAAGCCGAAATCCGACGAGGCGCACAGCGCCTTCGCTCCCCCCGCCGGAATCGAGCCGGAACCGGTCGACGAGGACCAGCCGACCTCGGAGTTCGCCGTGCCGCAGGGCGTTCCGGAGCCGGCCGGCGGGCCCGAACCCGAAGGCTCCGCCTTCGCGCCCCCGGCCACGTACAGCGCCCAGCACTCCCCGCCCGCCTACACCCCCGGCGCCGGGTTCCCCGTCTCCCTGATGAAGGAATCCCCCTGGCAGGACCGCATGCGCACCATGCTGCGCATGCCGGTCGACGTGCGGCCCGTCCCGGAAGCCGCGCAGAAGCACGCCGAGGCCGGGCCCGCCGTGGGCCGCGTACTGGACCTCACCCTGCGCATCGGCGAGCTGCTGCTGGCGGGCGGCGAGGGGGCCGAGGACGTCGAGGCCGCGATGTTCGCGGTGGCCCGCTCGTACGGGCTGGACCGCTGCGAGCCCACGGTCACGTTCACGCTGCTGTCGATCACCCACCAGCCCTCGCTCGTCGACGACCCCGTCTCGGCGAGCCGGACCGTTCGCCGCCGAGGCACCGACTACACCCGTCTGGCCGCCGTCTACCAGCTGGTGGACGACATCAGCGCGCACGAGTTCGAGCTCTCGCTGGAGGAGGCGTACCGGCGCCTCGCCGAGATCCGCCGCAACCGGCACCCCTACCCCTCCTGGGTCCTGACGGGCGCCGCCGGGCTGCTCGCCGGGGCCGCTTCCACCCTGGTCGGCGGCGGCGTGCTCGTCTTCTTCGCCGCCGCGATCGGGGCGATGCTCGGCGACCGGCTGGCCTGGCTGTGCGCCGGGCGCGGGCTGCCGGAGTTCTACCAGTTCGTGGTCGCCGCGATGCCGCCCGCCGCCATAGGCGTGGCCCTGAAGCTGGCCGAGATCGACGTACGCGCTTCCGCGGTGATCACCGGCGGGCTGTTCGCGCTGCTGCCCGGGCGGGCCCTGGTCGCGGCCGTGCAGGACGGCCTGACCGGCTTCTACATCACCGCCTCCGCCCGGCTGCTGGAGGTCATGTACCTCTTCATCGGCATCATCATGGGCGTGCTGGTCGTGCTCTACCTCGGGCTCCAGCTGGGTCCCTCGCCGAAGCCGGAGGAGGTCCTCCAGATCACCCAGCGGCCGCTGATCCAGATCGCGGCCTCGATGGTGCTGGTGTTCACGTTCGCGATCCTGCTCCAGCAGGAACGTTCCACCGTGTGGATCGTGACACTGAACGGCGGGGTCGCCTGGGTGACCTTCGGGGCCCTGCACTACGCGGGCGGCATCCCGCCCGTGCCCTCCACGGCCATCGCCGCCGGGCTGGTCGGCCTCTTCGGCCAGCTCTTCTCGCGCTACCGCTTCGCCTCGGCCCTTCCGTACACGACGGCGGCCATCGGCCCGCTGCTGCCGGGTTCGGCGACGTACTACGGGCTGCTGCTGATCGCCGAGAACCGGCTGAACGAGGGCCTCGGCTCGCTGGTGAACGCCGCCGCCATCGCCCTGGCCATCGCGATCGGGGTCAACCTGGGGTCGGAGACCTCGCGGCTGTTCATGCGGATCCCAGGAGCGGCGAGCGCCGCCAAGCGGCGCGCGGCGAAGCGGACCCGCGGGTTCTGAGCGCCCCCGCACGCGCCTGCCGGTACGCGTACGCCCCGGAGGTCTGGGAACGGCTCTCCGGGGCGTACGTACGGCTGTGGGGCGGCTAGCGCTTGGCGTGGCGGCGGCGCTCGGCTGAGGCCGGGGGCGCCTCGCCGGCATGCGCCTTCGACTCCCTGCGGGCCTTCAGCACCTCGAAGATCACCGGGATCAGCGAGAGGAGGACGATCGCGACGAGGATCGCCTCGACGTTGTTCTTGATGAAGGCGATCTGGCCGAGCCAGTAGCCCGCGACCGTCAGGCCCGCGCCCCATGCGATGCCACCGATGACGTTGTACGTCAGGAAGGTCCGGTACTTCATCGAGCCGGCGCCCGCGACCATCGGCGCGAACGTACGGACGATCGGCACGAAACGGGCGAGCACGATGGCCTTCGGGCCGTGCTTGTCCATGAACTCGTGCGCCTTCTCCAGGTTCTCCCGCTTGAAGAGCTTGGACTTCGGCCGGTTGAAGAGCTTGGGCCCGAAGACCTTGCCGATCATGTATCCGACCTGGTCACCGATGATCGCGGCGGCCGAGATCAGGGTGCAGACCAGCCACAGCGGCTGCTTGATGTACTCGCCGTTGGCGACCAGCAGACCCGCCGTGAACAGGAGCGAGTCTCCCGGCAGGAAGGCGAACAGCCCCGACTCCGCGAAGACGATGACCAGGATGCCTATCAGACCGAAGTGCGAGATCAGATAGTCCGGGGACAGCCACTCAGGGGCGAGCGCAAGCGTGTACACGAGTTCCGGGCTCTCCTGGATCGGGGGGTGTCGCGGCGGGGGTCCGCGGGCGCGTCGGACGAGACGGCGGTTTCAATTATCAACGCACAGGACCCCCTCCCGGTTCCAGGTACCGGGAGGGGGCCGTGGGGAGAACAACCGGCGGTCCGGCAGTGCCCTGCTAGACGCTGCGGACGGCGTTCGCGAGGATCGCGTCCCGCACGAACACGGCCAGGCCGGTCCGGATCTTGTCGTAGTAGGCCGTGAAGCGCTCGTCCGCGACGTACATCTCACCCAGGCACGTGTGCATCTCGTGCGAGCAGGTGTAGGAGTTGCGGTCGATCCAGCCGCGGTGCTCCTCGGCCACGTCCATGGCCTCGACGGAGTCCGCCGCCGCACCGGAGTCCAGCAGCGCGGCGAACCGCCGGTTGATCTCGTCCGCCTCGTCCTGGAATCGCTTCCAGTCCTCCTTCGTGTAGGCGGCCGTGCGGCGTGCGGACTCCTTGTACGCCTCCGTGTCGCCCCAGCGCTGGTGGGCCTCGTCCGCGTACTGGTCGGGGTCGAAGTCCCCGAAGACCTCGAACTTCTCCTCGGGCGTGAGGTTGATGCCCATTCTCTCTGCCTCCATGGCGTGCTCAACGGCCTCGGCCATCTGCTGGAGCCGGGCGATCCGGTCGGACAGGAGGGCGTGCTGCCGGCGCAGGTGCTCCCTCGGGTTCGAGTCCGGATCGTCCAGCAGGACCGCGACCTCTTCGAGCGGGAAGCCGAGCTCCCGGTAGAACAGGATCCGCTGCAGCCGGTCGAGGTCGGCGTCGTCGTAGCGCCTGTGCCCCGCGGTGCTGCGGGTGCTCGGGGAGAGCAGCCCGATCTCGTCGTAGTGGTGCAGGGTGCGCACCGTCACTCCGGCGAATCCGGCGACCTGTCCCACGGAGTAGCCCATGGTTTTCCGCTCCTCTGGTCGGTACGCCCTTCACTCTGGGTCCTCACGCCACGTGAGGTGCAAGTCCTCTCCGAGGCGAATCCGCTGGGGGCCGTCCTCGGGGCCGTCCGCGGGGGCCGTCCGCCGGGGCCGGCCTGTGGCTAGCCCATCGCCTTGGTGCCGTCCAGGGATTCCCGGATGACGTCCGCGTGGCCCGCGTGCCGGGCGAACTCCTCCACCAGGTGCAGCAGCATCCAGCGCATCGACACCTTGGCGTTCTCGGGGAACCACGGCGCCGGAGGCAGCGGGAAGGTCTCGTCCAGGCTGGGCAGGTCCCGGACGAAGGCCGTCAGCTCCTCCGTCACCCCGTCCCAGAATGCCTGGACGGATTCGATGGTCTCGTCCCCGACGAGGCGGAAGGCCTCGTTCCAGCTCTCTGCGCTGCGCTGGCTCTCGTTGACCTGCCGCTGGGCCATCCGCAGCCACGCCAGCTCGACCTCGGCCACGTGCTTGACCAGTCCGGACAGCGACAGCTCGCTGGCGCTGGGCCGGCTCGCCGCCTGCTCCTCGGTCAGTCCGGCCAGCGACTCGCGGATCGCGACGCGCTGGGATTCGACGAAGAGGAGGAGCGTGCCGCGCTCGTCGCCCAGGATCTCTTCGGAGATGTGAGCCATGGTCAACCGCCTTTTCCGTGGTTCTTGCCTGCCACCTGCTGACAAGAACCACGCTACTGAGGCTTGCGGTCAGATCCTGTCCTCAATGGACGTCACTGTGTCGCGCCCTCCGGGCGGATCGCCGGGAGCTCCGTCTGCGGCTTCGGGAGCAGGGCCTTCGACAGGTCCTGGTTGCCCTTCTCGTCGAGCCCGTACATCGACTCGTAGATCTTGCGGACCGCCGGCCCGGACGCCCCGGAGCCCGTACCGCCCTGAGAGATCGTCATGACGATCGCGTAGTCCTCGGTGTACGAGGCGAACCAGGAGGTGGTCTGCTTGCCCTGGACCTCCGCCGTGCCCGTCTTCGCGTGCATCGGGATCTGCTTCTGCGGCCAGCCGCCGAAGCGCCAGGCCGCGCTGCCCGTGGTGGCCACCGACGCGAGCGCGCCGTCGATGTCGTCGCGCAGCTCCTCGTCCATCGGCAGCCGGCCCTGCTCCTTCGGCGCGATCTCCTTGACCGAGGTGCCGTCGGCGCTGACGATCGCCTTGCCGATGCTCGGCTGGTGCATCATGCCGCCGTTGGCGATGCCCGCGTAGATCGACGCCATCTGGATCGGGGTGACGAGGGTGTCGCCCTGGCCGATGGAGTAGTTGATCGCGTCGCCCTCGCGCAGCTGGTTGCCCTGGCGGCAGTTCTCGTACGCGATCTTCTCGGCGTACGAGCCGTCCTTCTTGCCGTCCCGGCACCAGGCGGCCTTGTTCGCCTCGAAGAAGTCCTTCTTCCACTGGCGGTCGGGGACCCGGCCGTTCACCTCGTTCGGCAGGTCGACACCGGTCGCCTTGCCCAGCCCGAACTCGTGGGCCGTCTTGTAGAACCAGTCGCTCGGGTCCTTCTTGGGGTTGATCCCGCCGTCCTTCTTCCACTCCTTGTCCGCGATGCCGTAGTAGACGGTGTCGCAGGAGACCTCGAGGGCCCGGCCGATGGTGATGTCGCCGTAGCCCTGCGACTCGAAGTTGGTGAAGGTCTGGCTGCCGACCGAGTACGAGCTGGGGCAGCCGTACCGCCCGTTGAACGGGTACCCGGCGTTCACCGCTGCGGTCGAGGAGACGACCTTGAAGATCGAGCCGGGGGCCGCCTGGCCCTGGATCGCCCGGTTCAGCAGCGGGTAGTTGGATTCCTTGTCCGTCAGGGACGCGTAGTCCTTGGCGGAGATGCCGCCGACCCACGCGTTCGGGTCGTACGTCGGGTTGGAGGCCATCGCGACGATCCGGCCGGTCTTGGCCTCCATGACGACGACCGCGCCCGAGTCGGCCTCGTAGTTCTTGTGCGTGATCTTGTCGTACGTCTTGCGGGCTTCGAGCATCGCGTTGTTCAGCTCGCGCTCGGCGACCGCCTGCACGCGCGAGTCGATCGAGGTGACGACGTTCGAGCCGGGCGTCGGCTTGTCGGCCTGCGCCTGCCCGATGACCCGCCCGAGGTTGTCCACCTCGTAGCGGGTGATGCCCGCCTTGCCCCGCAGCTCCTTGTCGTACGTGCGCTCCAGGCCGGAGCGGCCCACCTGGTCGGAGCGCAGGTACGGGGAGTCGGTCTTCCTGGCCTTGGTGATCTCCGCGTCGGTGACGGGCGAGAGGTAGCCGAGCACCTGCGAGGTGTTGGCCCCGTCCGGGCCGGCGTAGCGGCGCAGGGCGGTCGGCTCGGCGGTGATGCCGGGGAACTGCTCGGCGTGCTCCCTTATCTCCAGGACCTGGTCCGTCGTCGCCTCGTCGGTGACGGGGATCGGCTGGTACGGGGAGCCGTTCCAGCACGGCTTGGGCGTCTTGGCGTCGCACAGCCGGACGCTGTTGACGACGTCGTCCGGGTTGAGGCCCAGGACTCCGGCGAGCCGGGTCAGGACGTCCTTGCCCTTGTCCTTCATCTTGGTGAGGTCGGTACGGCTGGCCGAGACGACCATGCGCGTCTCGTTGTCGGCGAGGGGCACCCCGCGGGAGTCCAGGATCGACCCGCGCACCGCGGGCTGGACGACCTGCTGGGTGTGGTTGTTCTTCGCCTCGTCCGTGTACTCCTGGCCGTTGCGCACCTGGAGGTACCAGAGCCGCCCGCCCAGCGTGAGCAGCAGGGAGAAGACGACCACCTGTATGACGACCAGGCGGTTCTGGACCCGGGGCGTGCGCCCCGTCTCCGGAATGTTGCTCAACTCAGGTCTCCCCCGGAACGCTGCCCGCCGCTGACTCGCACGAGTCTAGAGCGAGCCCGGAAGGGGAAACGAGGGCGGAAGCGGACCAGGAGGCGATCCGAGGGCGATCAGGGGGGAGATCCGGCGGGATCAGAAGGGGAAAGTGGTGCGGCCGTGCTGCACCGAGATCCACTTCTGGGTGGTGAAGGCCTCGATCGTGGCCTCGCCGTTCAGCCGGCCCAGCCCCGAGGCCTTCTCCCCGCCGAACGCGGCGAGCGGCTCGTCGCCGATCGTCGAGTCGTTGACGTGGATCATCCCGGTCTCGATCCGCTGCGCGAACCGCACGCCGCGCTCCACGTCCCGGGTGTGCACGGCGCCGCTCAGCCCGTACGGGGTGGCGTTGGTCAGCCGTACGGCCTCGTCCTCGCCCTCGAAGACCACCAGCAGCGCCACCGGGCCGAAGATCTCCTGGCCGAGCAGCGGGGAGTCCTCGGGGAGGCCGGCCAGCACGGTCGGCTCGACCAGGTTGCCGCGCGTAGATCCGCGTACGAGGGCCTGCGCCCCGGATTCGACGGCCTGGTCCACGAGCGCGGTCAGCGCGTCGGCCTGGAAGGAGTTGATCAGCGGGCCGATGTGGGTGTCGGCCTCGTGCGGGTCGCCGGTCTTCAGACCCCGCACGCGGGTGGTGAACTTCTCGGTGAACTCCTCGGCGATCGAGGCGTCCACGAGGATCCGGTTGGCGGCCATGCAGACCTGGCCCTGGTAGACGAACCGGCTGAAGACGGCCGCGTCCACCGCGTAGTCGAGGTCGGCGTCGTCGAGGACCACGAGGGCGCTGTTGCCGCTGAGCTCCAGGACCGTCCGCTTGAAGTGGCGGGCGGCGACGGAGCCCACGTGCCGGCCGACCCGGTCGGAGCCGGCGAAGGAGATGACCTTCGGGACGGGGTGGGTCAGGAGCGCGTCGCCTATCTCGGCGATGTCCGTGACCAGCACGTTGACGAGTCCGGCCGGCAGGCCCGCGTCCTCGAAGACCTTGGCGATGAGCCCGCCGCCGACCACGGGTGCGTTCTGGTTCGGCTTGATCACCACCGCGTTGCCCAGCGCCAGGGCCGGGGCGACCGACTTCAGGGTGACCAGGAACGGGAAGTTGAAGGGGCTGATCACGGTGACGACGCCGACCGGGAGGCGCTGGACCCGGTTCTCCTTGCCGTCGACCGGCGAGGCGAGGATCCGGCCCTCGGGGCGGATGGCCAGCTGGATCGACTCGCGGATGAACTCCTTGGCGAGGTGGACCTCGTACTCGGCCTTGGGCCGGGTCCCGCCGAGCTCGTCGATCATCGCCTCGATGATCTCCTTCTCGCGCTCCTCGGTGATGCGCAGGGCGCGTTCCAGGACGGCACGTCTCGCGTACGGGCTGGTGGCGGCCCACTCTCTCTGGGCGCGCTCGGCGCCGCGGTAGGCCCGGTCCACCTGCTCGACGGTGGCCACGGTGATGGCCGCGAGCTTCTCCCCGTTGTACGGGTTGACGTCGATGATGTCCCACGAACCGGTGCCGGCCAGCCATTCGCCGTCGATGTACTGGTGAGCCAGGTCGTCGAATATGGACATGCCATCCCTTACTGCGAGCGCGCACCCGTGCGCTGCACCGGAGACCGATCGGTCATCATGCACTGATCAGACGTCATACTACGTGCGAATCAAGACAGTTGGAGAAGGCCGCGGAGAAGATCCCGCGTCCGGTCGGGGTCGGGGCAGTCGGCCTGCAGCCGCTCCATCGCCCTTTCGTACTGTGCCACTTCCTCGTCTTTGTCCAGGTAGAGGGCACTGGTGAGCTGTTCCAGATAGACGATGTCCTGGAGGTCGGACTCCGGGAAGCGCAGCAGGGTGAAGGCTCCGCTCTCGCCCGCGTGGCCGCCGAAGGAGAACGGCATCACCTGGAGCTGAACGTTGGGCCGCTGGGAGACCTCGATGAGGTGCTCCAGCTGGCCGCGCATGACGTCGCGGTCGCCGTACGGGCGGCGCAGCGCGGCCTCGTCGAGGACGGCGTGGAAGACGGGGGCGCTCTCGGAGACGAGCACCTTCTGGCGCTCCAGGCGCAGCGCGACGCGGCGGTCGATCTCGGCCTTCGTGGCGCCGGGCATGCCGCGGCTGACGACCGCCTGGGCGTAGGCCTCGGTCTGCAACAGGCCGTGGACGAACTGCACTTCGTAGATCCGGATGAGCGAGGCCGCGCCCTCCAGGCCGATGTACGTCTGGAACCACCCGGGCAGCACGTCGCCGTAACTGTGCCACCAGCCGGCCGCGTTGGCCTCGCGTACGAGCCCCAGCAGGGACTCCCGCTCCGCGCCGTCCGTGACTCCGTAGAGCGTGAGGAGGTCCTCCACGTCCCTTGCCTTGAAGCTCACCCTTCCCAACTCCAAGCGGCTGATCTTCGATTCGGATGCGCGGATCGAGTAGCCGGCCGCCTCACGGGTGATGCCGCGGGATTCTCGGAGTCGCCTGAGCTGAGAGCCCAGGAGGATGCGGCGCACCACAGAACCGCTTGCTTCTGCGGTCACTAGTCCTGCCCTCCCCATCGCCATGTGTACGCGTGGTCTGCGCGTGATGTGCGTCGCCGGGGCCCCCGCACCCCAGGCCCCGCAGTCTGCCACCAAAACGCATCGGTCCGTACTCGTTCTGTAACGGAATCCCGCCTCCCGGAAAAGAAGTCCGTAAGGATGCGTAGGAAGAAATGAGCAAGAACCATCACGGGAGTGGACAGGTCCGGCGCGTGCACGTGCATCTGCCCTTGCATCCAGCTTCTGCATTCGGAACGATGGTGCCGCGCACCTGCGTGCCCTTTCGCGCCGGCGCCGGACCCACCCCGCAGTTCTTTCTGGACGGAGCGCGCCGCTCCGCCCGCGAATCCCGGGAGTGCCTCGCATGGGGACGAATGGATCGACCATGCTCGAGCCGTTACGGCAGGGGCTGCCCCCGGTCGACCCCACGGCTGTCTCCGGGTCCGCCTCCTGCGCTCTGCCCGCCCGCTTCGAGGCGGTGCGGGGCGCCCGTTCGTTCACCCGGTCGACCTTGTCGCAGTGGGGCCTCGACGAGCGCTTCGACGACGTGGCCCTCGTGGTCTCCGAACTCGTCACGAACGCGCTGCGCCACGCCCTGCCGGAGGACGCCGGGGTCGGCGGCGGACCGGGACCGGGCTGCGGATCGGGCTCGGGCGAGCCGGAGCCGACGGTACGGCTGCACCTGATGCGGTGGAGCACCCGCCTGGTGTGCGCGGTACGGGACCCCAGCGAGGACCGGCCGGGCGGATCGTTCGCGCCGGAGCGCACGCAGGAGAACTGCGATCTGGAGTCGGGGCGCGGGCTGTTCCTCGTGGACGCCTACAGCGACAGCTGGGGCTGGCACCCGCTCGCGGGCCGGCTGACCGGCAAGGTGGTCTGGGCGCTGTTCATGCTGCACGAGTAGGCGGCGGGGAGGGACGCGGGGCGCTCGCAAAGGGCCCGCTTCGACGAAAACTGGCCGGGGTTGATCATTGCGATCAGTCCCGGCCAGTGCACGTGCATGGCTTGATCAGCGCGCCGTTCCTCCGGCCGTCACTCCGGCCGATCAGGCGATCAGGTGGTCGAACTCGCCGTCCTTGACGCCCAGCAGCAGCGCCTCTATCTCGGCCGGCGTGTAGACGAGCGCCGGCCCGTCCGGGAAGCGCGAGTTGCGCACGGCGACAGCGCCACCCGGCAGCTTGGCGAACTCCACACAGGAACCTTGCGAGTTGCTGTGTCTGCTCTTCTGCCAGGTCACTCCGTCGAGTTCTGCAGCTGCCATCCCGTTGTACGCGTGGTCCACAGGAAGCCCCCGATAGTGCAGATGTCAACTGCACCGGATCATAGCTGTGTTCATAAGCGCATGCATGGGCAGATGCACGTGCACGCGGAGGGTGCTGCTTTGATCACTGTCAGGGAAGAACTCGGGTGGATCAGGGGCGAATCAGACCCTTATAAAGCCTGGATCAAGCTCCGACCGGGGCGGGCGCCGACCGCCCTTCAGGTCTTCTTCAGATTTGTCCGTGCGCGTGCAGCCCTGTTCGATGGTCGGGACCGCACCGGAATTCCCGTCACCCGTAGGGGGAAACGCGCATGCTCCGCAATGCCCTTGAGCCCTGGCACCTGATCCTGCTCCTCGTGGTCTGCGTGCTGGTCTTCGGCTCGAAGAAGCTGCCCGACATGGCCCGCTCCGTGGGCCGGTCGATGCGCATCCTGAAGTCGGAGACCCAGGCATTGCGCGGCGAGAGCGATCGCCCTTAGCGCGTCAGCGGCGGACGGCTCCCGCCCCCCATGTGCGCCCGGTCGGCGGCGGCGGTGCCGTCCTCCCAGCCCGCGTGGTCGGTGGCCCCGCGCAGCCGGGTGGTGGTGGTCCGGGGGAACATCTCGTCGGCCCGCGAGGTGACGGCCACGTCGCGGGCGACCAGGGCGGGCAGGTTGTCGGGGGCCTCGGCCGCGGTGTGCTCGGCCGTCTCGGCGAGGCGCTGGCCGAGCCGGCTGGCGTACGCGAGCAGGAAGGACTGCCGGAACGTCTTCGTCCGCTTGCGCCCGCCGGAGCGCTGCGCGGCCTCGGCCCGGGTCATGGCGGCCGTGCCCTGCACGAGCAGGGAGGTGTACAGCAGCTCGACGGCCTCCAGGTCGCTCTCGAACCCCACCACGGTGGAGAACTCGAAGGCGCTGTTCCACACGGCCCGGCAGCGGTTGGCGGAGGCGACGGCGTCCAGCAGTACCGCTTTCGCCTCCTCGTAGGGGGCCTCGACGCCGATGCGGCAGGCCGCGGGCACCTGCGCGGGCCCCTTGCCGCTCGCCGCGAGCACGGCCTCGTCGACGGTGTGCCGGGCCATCAGCTCCTGCGCCTTGGCGCTGAGCGCCTCCGCCTCCTCCGGGAACGTGGTCGCCTCGGCCTTGGCGAGCAGGGCCCGGATGCGCCCGAGCATGCGGGGCTCGATGTGCGCGTGCTCCAGGGCATCGGCGGCCGCGTCCCCCGGCAGGGGCCCGACCGGTTCGATGGAGGGCAACCGGATCAGCAGCCGGAACACTTCGAGCAGGGCGGTGGCCAGGCTGAACCGGTCGGTCTTCTCCCGCCCCACGAGCCGTTCCCCGTACGCGCCGTCCTCGACCCACCACACCTCGGCGTCGGTCCACCGCTCGGGCAGCCGGGCGTACCGCCGCGCCTCGGCGGCGATCAGGTCGCCGGTGATCCGCAGATGGCGCTCGCCGAGATCCCGCCCCACGAGCCGGAGCACATCGGCGGGCCGCCACCCCCGCTCCCAGGCCTGCCGTACGTAGGCCTCCCCGCGCCCCAACAGCTCCCGCCCGACCCCGCCCCACTGCCCGCCGTCCCCGACGAGCACGGACGCCCCGGCATCCAACCCGGCATCGTCCTGGCTGTACAGCGCGGCCTGACAAGCCCGATCGACAATCTCTCTCACCACCCCAGCTTGTCACGCCCCCCACCCCGCACCGCGGCGGGCGCCGACCGGGCCCGAACCGGCCCGAACCTGCCCGCCGGCGTTCGCGGCGCGGGGGTGGGGGGGCCGGGGGTCCGGGGTCCGGCGGTCCGGGGGGCCGGCGGTCCGGGGGGCACAGCCAGCCCGGGGGCGGGGCCGGGCACAGCCCCGGGGGGCGGGGCCGGGCGGAGCCCGGCAAACCGGAGACGGGCGGGCAGGGAGAGGCCCCGCGCAGCGGCACCCGCACCGCACCGGCCCCGCCACCGACACCGGTGCGTCGCCCGGGCAGGACTGTCAGCCCCCGGTGGGACACTCGCACCCATGAGCGACCCCACCCCCCACTGGGCCCTGGCCGAAGCCCCCGACGGCCTCTGGCACGCAATGCCGCTCACCCCCGCATCCCCCACTCCCCGCCTCGCTTTCGAAGACCCCGCGGACGCGGTCCGCTCCGCCCCCGCCCCCACCCGCTGGATCTGGCGGAGCACCGCCGCCGTCTACCCCCGCCTGCTCGCCGCAGGCGCCCGCGTGGACCGCTGCCACGACATCGAGGACACCGAGCTCCTCCTGCTCGCCCACGAAGGCCGCTACGGGGAGCCCCGCTCGGCGGCAGCCGCCTGGGCCCGCCTCACCGGCGCCCCCGTACCCCCCGATCCCCCGCAACCGCAGCGCTCCGCCACCCCCACCACCCAGGACTCCCTCTTCGACCCCCGGCCCACCTCGGCCCCCCTCCCCCTCGACGCCCTCGTCGCGATCTACCGCGACCAGGCGAGCCGCACCGCCGCCACCGCCCACCCCGACCGCATGCGCCTGCTCACCACCTCCGAGTCGGCCGCCTTCCTCATCGCCGCCGAAATGCAGCGCGCCGGCCTCCCCTGGCGTGCCGACGTCCACCGCGCCCTGCTCACCGAGCTCCTCGGCGAGCGCTACGCCGGCGGCGGCGAACCCCGCCGCCTCGCCGAGCTGGCCGACGAGATCTCCGCCGCGTTCGGCCGCCGCGTACGCCCCGACCTCCCGAACGACGTCATCAAGGCCTTCGCCGAGGCCGGGATCCGGCTCAAGTCCACCCGCCGCTGGGAGATCCAGGAGCTCGACCACCCCGCCGTCGAGCCCCTCCTCGCGTACAAGAAGCTGTACCGGATCTACACCGCCCACGGCTGGAGCTGGCTCCAGGACTGGGTGCGCGACGGCCGCTTCCGCCCCGAGTTCGTCCCCGGCGGCACCCTCACCGGCCGCTGGGTCACCAACGGCGGCGGCGCCCTGCAGATCCCGAAGGTGATCCGGAGAGCCGTCGTCGCCGACCCCGGCTGGCGGCTCGTCGTCGCCGACGCCGACCAGATGGAGCCCCGCGTCCTGGCCGCGATCTCCCGCGACCCGGCCTTCATGGAGGTCGCCGGACGCCCCGAGGACCTCTACACGGCCATCTCCCGCCAGGGCTTCTCCGGCGACCGGGACATGGCCAAACTGGCCGTCCTCGGCGCCGTGTACGGCCAGACCTCCGGCGACGGCCTGAAGAACCTGGCCGCGTTGCGCCGCCGCTTCCCCCGGGCCGTGGCGTACGTGGACGACGCCGCCAAGGCCGGAGAGGAGGGCCGCCTCGTACGTACCTGGCTCGGCCGGACCTGCCCGCCGCCGGTCGGCGCCGACGAGGACGGCGAAGCCGGCGTACCGCAGGACCGGGAGGAGGGCTGGACGCCGAGCTACGCCTCCACCAACACCCGGGCCCGCGGCCGGTTCACGCGCAACTTCGTCGTCCAGGGCAGCGCCGCCGACTGGGCCCTGCTGCTCCTCGCGGCCCTGCGCCAGGCCATCGCCGGCGCCGGGATGCGGGCCGAGCTGGTGTTCTTCCAGCACGACGAGGTGATCGTGCACTGCCCGGCCGAGGAGGCCGAGGCGGTGGCCGAGGCGATCCGCACCGCCGGCGACCGCGCCGGCCGCATCGCCTTCGGCGACACCCCGGTCCGCTTCCCGTTCACGACGGCGATCGTGCGGTGCTACGCGGACGCGAAGTAGAAGGGGCCGACCACCCTCACCCCGCCCCTGGAACGTCCAGTCCGTGGAAGTAGACGTGGAACTCCTCGCGCTCGAAGCCCTCCGCCTCGTACAGCGCCTGCGCGACGTGGTTGTCGTACGCCGTCTCCAGCTGCACCCCGGACACCCCCGCCTCCCGCGCCCGGCGCAGCACCTCGCGCAGCAGCGCCCTCCCGGCGCCGGTACGGCGGCCGGAGGGGTCGACGTACAGGTCGCTCAGGATCCACATCGGCCGCAGGGCGAGCGAGGAGAAGGTCCGGTAGACCTGCGCGAACCCGACCGTGCCGGCCCCCGGCACGTCCGCGAGCAGCACCAGCGACTCGCCGCCCCGGATCCGCTCCGCGAGGTACGCCCGCGGCGCGTCCGGGTCCTCGACCTTCACCTCGTAGAAGTCGAGGTAGCCGCGGAACAGCCCGCCCGCCACGTCGAGATCGCTGTGACCGGCGACGCGCAACACCACACCTTGATCGCTCATTCCCTCAGTGTGCGGTAACGGACTGGGCGGGCAGCGTGAAGACGTGGTCCGGAGTGACGACCTTGGTGATCGCCTCACCGAAGAGGGTGCTGGGCTCGGCGCCCTTGTAGGAGATGTCCGTGTTCAGCATCACCGCGAGCGTGGCCTTCGCCTCCGGCAGGTACACGGCCAGCGCCTGATAGCCGGGCAGTGACCCGTTGTGGCCGATCCAGCCCTGGACGTTGAAGATGCCCAGGCCGTAGCCGGTGCCGGGGAGCGCCTCGACGACCTTCAGGCGCTCGGCCTGGGTGGCGGGCTTCAGCAGCGTGCCCGTGGCCATGACCTTCGACCAGGCCTTCAGGTCTTCGAGTTCGGAGGTCATCGCTCCGGCGGCCCAGCCCCAGGAGGGGTTCCAGTCGGCAGCGTCCTCGGTCTTCCCGCTGGCGGTCTGGTCGGTGTACCCCTGGGAGTGCGGATTCGGGAACTCCGCGCCGACCGGGAAGAGCGTGTGGTGGAGCCCGGCCGGGCGGACGACCTTCTGGTTGATGTAGTCGTTGAGCCTCTGCCCGCTCTGCTTCTCGACCACCAGCCCCAGCAGGATCAAGTTGGTGTTGCAGTAGTAGAACTTGGCGCCGGGCTCGAACAGCACCGGGTGCTTGAAGGAGTACGCGAGCAGCTCCTGCGGGGTGAAGGGCCGTCGGGGATTGCTCGTGAGGGCCTTGAAGAACCCTTCGTCCTCGGAGTAGTTGAACAACCCGCTCCGCATGTCGGCGAGTTCGCGCAGCGTGATCCGGTCCCCGTTGGGCACCCCGGACACGTACCTGCCGATGGGGTCGTCCAGCCGGACCTTGCCCTGGTCGACGAGCTGGAGCAGGGCGGTCACGGTGAAGGTCTTGGTGACGCTGCCGATGCGCATGTTCATGTCCGTGCGGATCGGCTGGCCGGTGGCCTTGTCGGCGACACCGAAGGCCCGTACGTACGAGCCCTTGCCGGGGGCCGAGAGCGACACCATCACCCCGGGCACCTGGGCCTCTTTCATCACCTTCCGCACGGCGTCGTCCAACTGCCGTGCCACGGCGGGCGTGAGCTGCGGAAACTCCGCATCGTCGGCAACGGGTGCCGAAGCCGACACGACGGTCCCGGCGGGCGTATCGAGCGCGTACCCGGCGCCCACCCCGAGCGGCACCACCACCAGCCCCACCGCGGCCGCCCCCACCGCCGCCTTGCGCAACCGAGTAGACATGCCGGCCTCCTGCCACGCGTCGCCCAGGTCCAGCCATCCCAAAGTAGCCCCACCCCCACCCCCCGGCGACCGGACCCCCAGCCCCGCACCGGCCCGGTCACCCCTCGTGGGGACGCCCCGGGTCGCCGGCTCCGCCTTGATCACCCTTGGTGTGGTCCGGGGCGTCGACCGCCGCCGGTTCACTGTGTGATGTCGGCAGTCGGCAGTTCCAGTACCTGATGGGCCGTCCAGCTGCCCGCCGCGCCCGGGCACGCGGCCAAGTAGTCGGAGAGGTCCCGCTTTTCCCAGGGGCCGGATTCCAGGAGTCCGCCGGCCAGCTACCGCAGGTACGCCGCAGAAGGCATGAGCACGTCCACGTCCTGGAGCGTCCACGGCGCCCTGAACATCAGTACGGGGATGCCGTCGATCGTTCCGGGACAGATCAGGGTCTCGTAGCGCCCGCGGCCCACCTCGCAGCGGCCCTCGCGAAGAACCGTCGCGAGGTCGAGGTCGCGTCCGGGCTCCTCGCACATCTCCTGCGCCGCGATGTCGGACATCTGGCCCACCGTGACCAGATGCGCGCGTCCACGCGTACGGCCCGGGGCGGTCGGATCGTAGAAACCGCGCCCACCCGTCCACACCGGGGACTCGGTCGCGAAGTAGGGGCGGCCTGCCAGCTCCACCGCGATGGACCGCTCCGGCGCCCGCCGATCCCGGCATCCCGGGTACGTACGCGTGGCGCCCGGGGGCCTGCCTCCCGCGATGTACGCGGCAAGGCGGTCCATGTGCATGTTGGAGCCGTAGGCGGCGTACCAGACGCGGTCAGGCGCGGGCGGTGCTCCGTCGAGCGGCATCGCAGTGTGCACCGTCATACGCGTTCCCCCGGGGGAGGTCGTGAGGGCCGCCATCGGTCCGCCGGCAGGGAACGGCGTACGGAATAGCAAAAGCCCCAGGTCACGGCGAGTGAGTCCTGGGGCTTCCACAGAGCCGCCTTCGGGATTCGAACCCGAGACCTACGCATTACGAGTGCGTTGCTCTGGCCAACTGAGCTAAGGCGGCACCGCTGGGTAGACAAGTGTTCCCTTGGAGAGGAGCTCTCATCAGCAGCGGCGCCAAGTCTACAGGCTCGAACGGGGTGCCCCGAACCGCATTGCTCGGGGGTCGGACATGTATCGCATATGGGGTGATTCAGGGCGTCAGCTGCACTTCTTGCCGTCCTGCGGCGGGGTGCCCTGCAGGAGGTACGTGTTGATCGCCGTGTCGATGCAGGAGCTGCCGCGCCCGTACGCCGTGTGCCCGTCGCCGTCGTACGTGAGCAGGACTCCCGAGTCGAGCTGCTTCGCCAGGGCCTGGGCCCACTTGTACGGGGTCGCCGGGTCGCGGACCGTGCCGACCACCACGATCGGCGGGGCGCCCTTCGCGTTCAGGGCGCGGGCCTCGCCGGTGGCCTTGACCGGCCAGTACGCGCAGTTCAGCGAGGCCCAGGCGAGGCCCGCCCCGAACACCGGGGAGGCCTTCTCGAAGGAGGGCACGGCCGCGTCCACCGCCTCCGGGCCGGTGAAGGCGGGCGGCTGGTCGAGGCAGTTCACCGCGGCGTTCGCGAACATCAGGTTCGCGTACTTCCCGTCCGGCTCGCGCTCGTAGTAGCTGTCGGCGAGGCCGAGCAGGCCGGACCCGTCGCCGTTCATCGCCGCCGACAGCGCCTCCCGCAGCTGCGGCCACGCGCTCTCGTCGTACAGCGCCGCGATCACCCCGGTCGTGGCGAGGGACTCCCCCAGGGGGCGGGCCGGATCGCCGCTGGGCACGGGCTGGGCGTCGACCTTGCGGAAGAACTCCTGGAGACGGTCCGCCACCGCCTCCGGGCTGCCCTTGCCGAGCGGGCAGTCGGACTGCTTCACGCAGTCCTTGGAGAAGGAACGCAGCGCCGTCTCGAAGCCCCCGGTCTGGTCCCGGTTCATTTCGAGCGCCGGACGGGAGGGGTCCATCGCGCCGTCCAGGACGAGGCGGCCGACCCGGCCGGGGAAGAGGTCCGCGTACGTCGCGCCGAGGAGGGTGCCGTACGAGGCGCCGACGTACGTCAGCTTCTCGTCGCCCAGCACCGCGCGCAGCATGTCCATGTCGCGGGCCGCCTCGACGGTGGAGACGTGCGGCAGGACCCGCTGCGAACGGGCCTTGCAGCCGTCGGCGAACTCCTTGAACGCGGTCACCAGCCCGGCGCGCTCCGCCGCGTTGTCCGGTGTCTGGTCCACCTGCGTGAACTTGTCCATCTCGGGCCCCGTCAGGCACTGCACGGGACTGCTGCGGTCCACCCCGCGCGGGTCGAAGGAGACCATGTCGTACCGGGCGCGGACGGGTGCCGGGTAGCCGATGCCCGCGTACCCCTGGAGGTACCCGATGCCGGAGCCACCCGGTCCGCCCGGGTTGACCACCAGCGAGCCCAGCCGCTTGCCGGGGCCGGTGGCCTGGCGGCGGGCCACGGCGATGTCCACGTCCTGCCCGGACTCGGGGTGCGCGTAGTCCAGCGGGGCCTTCATCGTGGCGCACTGGAACCCGGGGACACCGCACTCGCGCCAGATCAGCTTCTGCTCGTAGTACGGGCGCAGCGCCGCCGGTACCGCGGTCGGAGCCGCCGACCGCGCGGCGACCCCGGACGAGGAGGCGGCCGCCTGCGGGCCCCCCGAGCCGGCCGAAGAGCACCCGGAGAGCAGCAGCCCGGCGGCTGCGATCACGGTTCCGGTGGTACGCAGCAGGCGACTGGTGTCCATTCTCGGAGCCTACGGCCTGCCGGGCAGCCCGGCCGGGCGGGCGCACGCCGCGGCCTCCCGCCGCCCGGTGGCGCACCGCGGGCCCGCCGGGAGCCCACGCCGTGCAGCACGACCTGTGCGGATCGCTCATACGGGTGAAGGGGTAAACGCGGGCGGGGCGCCGACTCGCTCAGCCCGCGCGCAGCGACATGGTCATCGCCTCGACCGCGAGGAGCGGGGCCACGTTGCGGTCCAGCGCCTCGCGGCAGGCGATGATCGCCTCGATCCGGCGCAGGGTGCGCTCCGGTCCGGACTCGCGGGCGATCCGGTCGAGGTCGGCCCGTATCTCCTCGTTCGCGATCGCCAGCGAAGAGCCGAGCTGGAGGGCCAGCACGTCCCGGTAGAAGCCGGTGAGGTCGGTCAGCGCCAGGTCGAGGGTGTCGCGCTGGGTACGGGTTCGGCGGCGCTTCTGCCGGTCTTCGAGCTCCTTCATCACGCCCGCCGTGCCGCGCGGCATGCGTCCACCGGTGCCGGCTCCGGCGCCGAGCGCGGCCCGCAGGTCCTCGGTCTCCTTCGTGTCGACCTCCTCCGCGACCTGCTTGGCATCCTCGGCGGCGGCGTCGACGAGCTCCTGGGCGGCCTTGAGGCAGCCGCCCACGTCGTCGATGCGCAGCGGGAGCTTCAGCACGGCGGCCCGGCGGGCCCGGGCTGACTCGTCGGTGGCGAGCCGGCGGGCCCGGTCGATGTGCCCCTGCGTCGCGCGCGCGACGGCCGCGGCGACGGCGGGCTCGATGCCGTCGCGCCGGACCAGCACATCGGCGACGGCGGCGACCGGCGGGGTGCGCAGGGTCAGATGCCGACAGCGGGAGCGGATGGTGGGCAGCACGTCCTCCAGCGAGGGCGCGCACAGCAGCCACACGGTCCGCGGAGCGGGCTCCTCCACGGCCTTGAGGAGCACGTTGCCCGCGCCCTCGGTCAGCCGGTCGGCGTCCTCCAGGACGATGACCTGCCAGCGGCCCACGGCCGGGGAGAGCTGCGCCCGGCGGACCAGGTCGCGCGTCTCCTTCACACCGATGGACAGCAGATCGGTACGGACGATCTCCACATCGGCGTGCGTGCCGACCAGCGTGGTGTGGCAGCCGTCACAGAACCCGCAGCCCGGCTCGCCGCCGAGGGCGCGGTCCGGGCTGGTGCACTGGAGCGCGGACGCGAAGGCGCGGGCGGCGGTGGCCCGCCCGGAGCCGGGCGGGCCGGTGAACAGCCAGGCGTGGGTCATCTTGGACGCGGCGGGCGGCGCCGCCCCGGTCTCGATGGCGGTGACCAGGGCGTCGGCGTCACGAGCGGCTGCGGCCAGCTGCGCCTGAACCCGCTCCTGTCCCACCAGGTCGTCCCATACGGGCATCCCGCCCACCGCCTTTCACCGGCCGTCGTGCCTCGGCCGTCCGTGCCGCTCGTGCTGCTCCCGCCCGCCCCCAGTGTGGCGTGCGCCACTGACAATCCCCGTCAGCGGCGGCGGCGCGGACCGCCCTCTTCGTCGTCGTCCCGGCGCGGGCCGAGCAGCTCGTCCGCCAGGGTCGGCAGGTCGTCCAGCGGGGTCTCCTCGGCCCAGGCGGGCCGCGGCCTGCTCGGCCGGGTGGGCTGACCCTGCCCGTCCTCCTGTCCCTGCCCGCCCGGGCGGCCGTCGGCCCCGAAGACCGGCAGCTCGCGGGTCGCGTCCTCGCCGGCATCCCGGAAGATGCCCGGCGGCACCCGGTCGGCCGGGCTCTCCTCCGGGCGCCGGGCCGTCGGCCGCGTGGCGGACCGGGCCGGGCCGGACGGGGCCTGACCGGCCGGAGGGGTCGTACGGGACGGCCGTACGGGCGGCAGGACCGCCGTCTCGTCGGTGGGACCGGATGCCTGTACGGGCGGCAGGACCGCCGTCTCGTCCGCCGGGCCGGCCGGCGGGACGGCGGGCAGGACCGAGGTCTCCGCCGCCGGGTCGACCTTCGGCACCGGGACCGTCTGCGTCACGTCGTCCGGCTGGACGACCCGCTTGACCAGCGGGGTCTCCACCGTCACGGCGTCGTCCGGCAGCGGCTCCTTGGTCATCGGAACCTTGGGGGCGGGAGCAGCGGGAGCCGCGGGCGTCTCGGGAGCCGGGGCGGGGGCCGGCGCAGGCGCCGCAGCCGAAGCCGCCGCCGCCGCCGCGGCCCGCGCAGCCGCCGCTGCCGCCGAGGCCTCCGCCAGCCGGCGCGCCTCCTCGGCCCTCAGCAGGGCCTCCTCGGCACGCCGCTGCTTCTCCAGCCGCCGCTCCTCGGCCTCGGCGCGCAGCCGGGCCTCCTCCTCGGCCTGCTTGCGCAGCCGCTCCTGCTCCGCCGCGCGGGCCTTCTCCTCGGCCTCGGCGCGCAACCGCTCGGCCTCGGCCCGGGCGCGGGCCTCCTCCTCGGCGCGCAGCCGCTCCTCCTCCGCCTTGCGGGCGGCCTCGGCCTCGGCCTTGATCCGGGCGGCTTCCGCCTCGGCCTTCAGCCGGGCTTCCTCCTCCGCGCGCAGCCGCTCCTCCTCCGCCTTGCGCGCCGCCTCTTCCTCGGCCCTGCGCCGGGCGTCCTCCTCGGCCTTGCGCCGGGCCTCGGCCTGGGCGGCCACCTCGGCCTCCGAGAGCGGCAGCATCCGGTCCAGGCGGTGGCGGACGACCGTGGTCACGGACTCCGGGTCCTGCCCGGCGTCGACCACCAGGTAGCGCCCGGGGTCGGCCGCGGCCAGCGTCAGGAACCCGGCCCGCACCCGCTGGTGGAACTCGGCCGGCTCCGACTCCAGCCGGTCCGGGGCCTCCGTGAACCGCTCGCGGGCCGCCTCCGGCGACACGTCGAGCAGTACGGTCAGGTTCGGCACGAGCCCGTCGGTGGCCCAGCGCGAGATCCGGGCGATCTCGGTCGGGGACAGATCGCGGCCGGCCCCCTGGTAGGCCACCGAGGAGTCGATGTAGCGGTCGGAGATGACGACCGCGCCGCGCTCCAGGGCGGGCCGTACGACGGTGTCCACGTGCTCCGCGCGGTCGGCGGCGTACAGCAGGGCCTCGGCGCGGTTCGACAGCCCGGCCGAGGAGACGTCGAGCAGGATCGAGCGGAGCCGCTTGCCGACCGGGGTGGCCCCGGGCTCGCGGGTCACGACGACCTCGTGGCCCTTGCCCCGTATCCAGTCGGCCAGGGCCTCGACCTGGGTGGACTTTCCGGCTCCGTCCCCGCCCTCCAGGGCGATGAAGAACCCGGCGTCGGACGCCGCCTGGACCGGCTCCCCGCCGCGCAGCGCCTCGCGCAGATCGCGGCGCAGCGGTACGCCGCTGCGGTCGTCGGCCTTGGCGAGCACCACGACGGCGACGGGCAGCAGCAGGGCGCCGACCAGCATCAGGGTGAAGGCGGCCCCGCCGTGCTCGAAGACCACGTCCCCGGCCGCCAGCCGGTGCGGGCCGATCGCCGCGGCGAGGACTGGGGCGAGGACGGCTCCGACGCCCACGGCCACCCGCACGACGGCCTGCAGGTGCTCGGTGACCCGGGCCCGGCGGAACTCCTCGGTCTCCTGGTCGAGCAGGGTGTGCCCGGTGTTGGCGGCGACGCCCGCGGCGGTGCCGGCGAGCAGCGACAGGAAGAGCACGGTCGCCGTGTCCGGGACCAGCCCGGTCAGCAGCAGCGCGAGCCCGGCCGCCGCGATGGCCAGGGCGAGCAGCCGGCGCCGGGACAGCGCGGGCAGCACCTTGCCGGCCTGGGTGGCGCGGATGCCGAGGGCGGTGCCGCCGAGCAGGGCCAGGACGAGCAGGGCGAAGGTGGCGGGGCCGCCGCCCAGGTCGAAGGCGTGCAGGACGGAGACGGCGGCCGCACTGGCCACGGCTCCGGCGACGGCGGCGCAGGCCAGGACGAGCAGGGGAACGGCCCCCGTACGGCCCTTCTCCGGGCGGTCCCCCGCCTTGGGGGCCCGCAGGCCCTCCAGCGGCGAACGCGGGCGCGGGGTCTTCGCCCCGGGCAGCACCAGTGGGAGCAGCAGCGAGACGGACGCCGCGAAGAGGCCGGAGGCCACGTACGAGCCGAGGGCGGCCTGGTTCTCGGCGAACCACTCCACGCCGAGGCCGAGGGCCTTGCCGACCAGGGTCGCGACGAGCAGCACGGCGGCGGCTACGGGCATCGCGGCGAAGGACGTGCGCAGGGTCAGCCGGCGCAGCGCGTCGAGGTGGTCCGGCAGCGGCCGTACGGTCGCCCCCTCGGGCGGCGGCGAGGGCAGCAGGGCGGGAGCCGCACTGTCCTTCGCCAGGGTCCAGAGGCGCTCGGCGACTCCGGAGACGAAGACGGTGGCCAGTAGCGCGGTCAGCGCATGGGCCGGGATCCAGTCGAGCCAGAGCGGGGCGACGACGAACAGGCCGAGCCGGATCCCGTCGGCGCCGATCATCGTCCAGCGGCGGTCCAGCTTGCCGCCGGCCTCCTTCGGGGCGAGCAGCCCCGCCAGCGGACCGAGGAGGACCGCGCCGAAGATCAAGGTGGCGACGATCCGGACGGCGAAGACGGCGGCGACGGTGAGGGCCCAGCCCTGGTAGCCGCCGCCGAAGGTCTCTTCGGAGACGGCCGTCTGGAAGGCCAGCAGCACCAGCACCAGCAGGGCGAGGGCATCGCCGATGCCGCTCACCAGCTGGGCGCTCCACAGCCGGCGCAGCCTGGGCGTGCGCAGCAGGGCTCGCACCGCCCGCTCGCGGGAATCCGCGGCGAGGGCTTCGTCGTAGGTGGGGTTCGCGGGGGCGGTCACGACCGTTGGCTGCTCGGCTCGCGTCATCCGCCCAGCCTATCCGCTGCGCTTGGCAGCTGCGGAGCCTGTGGATAACCGTCCGGTGTGACCCCGGCCGCACCTGGCCGGACGGCGTCGGGGCCCGTGCGGATCGCACGGGCCCCGACGCCTGCCGGCCGTCTGCCGGGCGTCTGCCAGGCGTCTGCTAGTCGTCCGACGACGGGGCCGACGCGGCCGCCTTCTTCGCGACCGTCTTCTTGGCCGTCGTCGTCTTCTTCGCGGCGGTCTTCTTGGCCGTCGTCGTCTTCTTCGCCGCGGCGGTCTTCGTCGCCGTGGCCTTCTTCGCGGGCGCCTTCTTGGCCGGGGCCTTCTTCGCCGTCTTCTTGGCCGGGCCCTTCGCGCGCTTCTCCGCCAGCAGCTCGTAGCCGCGCTCCGGAGTGATCGTCTCGACGTCGTCGTCCCGCCGCAGCGTCGCGTTCGTCTCGCCGTCCGTCACGTACGGGCCGAAGCGGCCGTCCTTGACCACGACCGGCTTCTCGCTGACCGGGTCCGTGCCCAGCTCCTTCAGCGGCGGCTTCGCCGCGGCGCGCCCCCGCTGCTTCGGCTGGGCGTAGATCGCCAGCGCCTCGTCCAGGGAGATCGAGAACAGCTGGTCCTCGGTCTCCAGCGACCGCGAGTCCGTGCCCTTCTTCAGGTACGGGCCGTAGCGGCCGTTCTGTGCCGTGATCTCCACGCCCTCCGCGTCCGCGCCCACGACCCGGGGAAGGGACATCAGGCGCAGCGCGTCGTCCAGCGTGACCGTGTCCAGGCTCATCGACTTGAACAGCGAGGCCGTCCGCGGCTTCACCGCGTTCTTGCCCGTCTTCGGCGTGCCCTCGGGAAGGATCTCCGTCACGTACGGCCCGTAACGACCGTCCTTCGCGACGATTTCGTTCCCGCTCACCGGGTCCTTGCCCAGCTCGAACTCGCCGCTCGGCTTCGCGAACAGCTCCTCCGCGTACTCGACCGTCAGCTCGTCCGGCGCCAGGTCGTCCGGCACGTCGGCCCGCTGGTGGCCCTCCGCGTCCTTCTCACCGCGCTCGACGTACGGCCCGTAGCGGCCTACGCGCAGCACGATGCTCTCGCCGACCGGGAAGGAGGAGATCTCCCGGGCGTCGATCGCGCCGAGGTCGGTGACGAGCTCCTTCAGACCGCCGAGGTGGTCGCCGTCGGCCGGTACGACCTCCGACGCGTCCTCGGAGCCGAAGTAGAAGCGCTTCAGCCACGGCACGGACTGGGCCTCGCCCCGCGCGATGCGGTCGAGGTCGTCCTCCATCTTGGCCGTGAAGTCGTAGTCGACGAGCCGCCCGAAGTGCGTCTCCAGCAGGTTGACCACGGCGAACGACAGGAAGGACGGCACGAGCGCCGTGCCCTTCTTGAAGACGTATCCGCGGTCCAGGATCGTCCCGATGATCGACGCGTACGTCGACGGGCGGCCGATCTCCCGCTCTTCCAGCTCCTTGACCAGCGAGGCCTCGGTGTAGCGGGCCGGCGGCTTGGTCGAGTGGCCGTCCGCCGTGATCTCCTCGGCCGACAGCGCGTCGCCCTCCGCGACCTGCGGCAGCCGCTTCTCGCGGTCGTCGAGCTCGGCGTTCGGGTCGTCCGCGCCCTCGACGTACGCCTTCATGAACCCGTGGAAGGTGATCGTCTTGCCGGAGGCGGTGAACTCGGCGTCCCGGCCGTCCGACGCTCGGCCGCCGATCTTGACGGTGACCGAGTTGCCGACCGCGTCCTTCATCTGGGAGGCGACGGTCCGCTTCCAGATGAGCTCGTACAGGCGGAACTGGTCGCCGGTCAGACCCGTCTCGGCGGGGGTGCGGAAACGATCACCCGAAGGACGAATCGCCTCGTGCGCCTCCTGCGCGTTCTTGACCTTGCCCGCGTAGACGCGCGGCTTCTCCGGCAGGTAGTCGGCGCCGTAGAGCTGCGTGACCTGCGCCCGCGCCGCCGACACCGCGGTGTCGGAGAGCGTGGTGGAGTCCGTACGCATGTACGTGATGAAGCCGTTCTCGTACAGCTTCTGCGCCACCTGCATCGTCGCCTTCGCACCGAAGCCCAGCTTGCGCGAGGCCTCCTGCTGGAGCGTCGTCGTGCGGAACGGGGCGTACGGGGAGCGGCGGTACGGCTTGGACTCGACCGAGCGGACGGCGAACGAGGTGTCCGCCAGCGCGGCGGCCAGCGCCCGCGCGTTCGCCTCGTCGAGGTGCAGCACCTCGCTCTTGAGCTGCCCGTTCGAGCCGAAGTCGCGGCCCTGCGCGACGCGCTTTCCGTCCACCGTGTTCAGGCGGGCGACGAGCGTCGAGGGGTCGGAGGCGTCACCGGCGCGGCCGGTGGAGAAGGTTCCGGTCAGGTCCCAGTACTCGGCGGAGCGGAAGGCGATGCGCTCGCGCTCCCGCTCGACGACGAGGCGGGTGGCCACGGACTGGACGCGGCCGGCCGACAGCCGCGGCATGACCTTCTTCCACAGGACCGGCGAGACCTCGTAGCCGTAGAGGCGGTCGAGGATGCGTCGGGTCTCCTGGGCGTCGACCATGCGCTGGTTCAGCTCGCGCGGGTTTGCGACGGCGTCGCGGATCGCGTCCTTGGTGATCTCGTGGAAGACCATCCGGTGGACGGGGACCTTGGGCTTGAGGACTTCCTGCAGGTGCCACGCGATGGCTTCGCCCTCGCGGTCCTCATCGGTGGCGAGGAAGAGTTCGTCGGACTCGGCCAGCAGCTCCTTGAGCTTCCTGACCTGGGCCTTCTTGTCGGCGTTGACGACGTAGATCGGCTGGAAGTCGTGTTCGACGTCCACGCCGAGGCGGCGGACCTCGCCCGTGTACTTGTCGGGCACCTCGGCGGCGCCGTTGGGGAGGTCGCGAATGTGCCCGACGCTCGCCTCGACGACGTATCCCGGGCCGAGGTAGCCCTTGATCGTCTTCGCCTTGGCAGGGGACTCGACGATGACGAGTCGGCGGCCGCCCTTTGCGGTCTCGCTAGTCGGGGACAACTTGGCTCTTCTCTCCGGTCGGCACTCGGTCGCGGTACGGCGACGCTGCGGAGTGTGACGGTACAACCCGCCCCCGTGTCAAACGGCGGAAGCCCGCAACGGCCACTCGAACGGTAACCCGACAAGTGCCATTTCTGCCGCCCGGATACCCCGCCGGACCCGTAGCGATCACCGGGCCGAGTGGCCAGGGGGCCGTCTGGCCCCGCCCCCGCACCCGCTCTGACGTCCCGTTTACGACGCACATCGCGCGGGTCGGCGCGCCGGCGGCCGACCGCTGACCGCGACTCTGATCGGGCTCCGATCAGGCCTGCGACCCGGCCCGGGATCACCGTCGTACGAGACGCCGGACTCCGAGCGCCAGAGAGGTCCCGGACGCGAGGAGCACCGGCGGTACGGCCACGGCGGGGCGCACACCCTCGGCCACTGGCGCCCGGCGCGCCGCGCACATCCCCGTCCAGCCCGGCAGAGCCGTTCCGAACAGCAGGAACACGGTCGCCGCGAAGATCGCCGGACCGCTCTCCGTGCCGTTCCCCCCTTACTCCCGCTTGCTCCCGGGCCGCTCTCCGGGTCCCGGTCGGCCCCCGTGGCCGGCCCCCGGCCGTACCCCTGCGGGCGAGCCCGCCAGGCGCTGCGCCGCGGCCTGCGAACCCCGGGTTACATGAGGGTTTCGGCCACGGCCGGACGTCTCGGACGAGGCCGCCGACCGGGCCGCCGGCCAAGCCGCGGGCGGAGCTCGGAGAAGCCGGCGGAGCGGGCCGGCCGGGCGCGCCCCGGGGGGCGGCCGGGGCCGGTCAGCCTGCTGCCGGCTCCAGGAATCCCTGCTCGACCAGTACCCGGATCGCCTCCGGGGTCCGGTCCCGCAGCACGACGGGATCCTCCTGCACCAGGTGCGCGATCGCGTCCAGGATCCGGCCCGCCGTGAGTGAGCCGTCGCACACTCCGGCGAAGCCGGCCCCGACCGTGTCGACCTTGGTCGCCCGCCGCATCCCCCGGTTCTGCCGGAGCACCACGTGCTCCGGGTCCTCCGCGCCGGGCGCGCCGACCTGCTCCTGGACGACCTCCGCCGCCAGCACGAAGCGGGCCTCCAGCAGGGCCGCGTCATCGTGGTCCCGCAGGTAGTCCTGCCGGGCGAAGTGGGCCACGACGGCGTCGCCGAGCGGCTGCTCCACCGCGTGCGGCCACTCCTCGACCACGATGGAGGGCTCGGCCGCGTCGCTGCGGCGCAGGGTGATCCAGCCGAAGCCGACGGCCTTGGTCTTGCGGGCCTCGAACTCGTCCAGCCAGTCCTCGTACCGCCGCGCGTACTCGGCGGGGTCGGTGCGGTGGTCGCCCGCGTCGCGCAGCCACAGCTCGGCGTACTGCGTGACGTCCTGCACGTCACGCTGCACGATCCACGCGTCGCAGCCGCGCGGCACCCAGGCGCGGACCCGGTCGTGCCAGTCCTCGCCCTCCACGTGCTGCCAGTTGCCGAGGAACTGCGCGTACCCGCCCGGGTTGAGATGCGCTCCGGCCTGCTGGACGAGGGTCCGGCACAGGTCGTCGCCGCCCATCCCGCCGTCGCGGTACGTCAGCCGCGCGCCGGGAGAGATCACGAACGGCGGATTCGACACGATCAGGTCGTACGTGGCCTCGCCGACCGGCTCGAACAGCGACCCCTGCAGCAGTTCGGCCTCCTGCGCGCCGGACAGCGCCAGGGTCAGCCGGGTGAAGCCCAGGGCCCGGGGGTTGACGTCGGTGGCGGTGACCCGGGTGGCGTGCTGGGCGGCGTGCAGGGCCTGGATGCCGGATCCCGTGCCGAGGTCGAGGGCACTGCCGACCGGGGTGCGGACGGTGATCCCGGCCAGGGTGGTGGAGGCCCCGCCGACGCCGAGGACAACGCCCTCCTCGCGGCTGCCGATCCCGCCGGCCCCGCCGACGGCGCAGCCGAGGTCGGAGACGATGAACCAGTCCTCGCCGTCGGGTCCGCCGTACGGGCGCACGTCGACGGTGGCGTGCACCTCATCGCCCTCCCGGCGCAGCCAGCCGTCGGCCACCGCCGCTTCGACGGGCAGCGCCCGGGCGGCGTTGACGTACGGCTCCGGCTGCTGGAGCAGGAACAGCCGGACCAGGCTCGCGAGCGGGCCGTCGCCGGAGCCGCGCGTGGCGCGCAGGGCGGGGACCGTCTCGCTGCGGGCCAGCGCGGCGTAGGCGGGGGCGCCGAGCAGGTCGAGCAGGCCGTCGGCGGTGAAGCCGGCGGCGAGCAGGGCCGTGCGGAGTTCGGCGGCGCGGTCGGGCGTGGGGAGGCTGGTGGTACTCACCCGTCCATTGTGTCGGCTGCCGGCGCCGATGCGTATGCCGCGCGGCCGCTGAGCCGACGACGCGTGTGCCAGGGCGGCCGGTTCCGGATGCCGGGATCCTGCGCCGACGCGTGCGCGCCGCGCCGCCGCCGGCCCGGCATGTGCCGGGCGGCCGGGTTCCGGGGAACCCGGCCGCCCCGGTCGGCGTACCGATGCCGCGTCCGCCGGCAACGGCGCCCGCGGGCTACCTCACTTCGGCGACGCCGAGGGGGCCGCGACCTGGCAGCCCTTCTGGCTGTTCATCGCCTTGTCCAGGCCGCCGGCCTTGAGCGTGCTGAGCGCGTTCTTGCCGCCGTTGGTGGCCGCTTCGAGTCCGCCGGCCACCTCCTTGAGACCCTCGGCGAACTTCGTCTGGTCCTTCGGGTCCAGGCCTTCCATCTTCGTCTTCAAGTCGGCGTAGCCCTTGGACGACTCCTCGAAGCCCTTGATGGCCGTGGCCTGCGTCGTCTGGCCGTCCTTGACCGGCGGAACCCCGGCCCCTTGCAGGGCGGTCCCCATCGCCTTGTACGACGCGGACATGGTCCCGAACGCCGCGGAGTCGGTCGTCTGCACCTCTTCGGGCTTGCTGCTCTCGGTCGCCACCCGCTTGATGTCGGCGTTGGCGGTCTCGATCTTCTTCAGCTCCGGCTGCCACTTGTCGCAGACCTTCTTGGCCCAGGCGTTGGCCTTGTCGTCCGTCTCATCGCCGCCGCAGCCGGACAGCACGAGCATCAGCACCGCACCGCCGGACACTGCGGCCGCAAACTTCTTGTTCACCGGATTGGTCCCTTCGAAGGCTCTCGGCCCGGAAGATACACGCCCGCCATCCGGGCACGCAGAAAGGCGGACGGACGGCGCGTCAGTCCGCGCCGCCCGTCCGCCTTTCGGGCGTACCTTCGAGTCCTCGGGCCGGTCGGCCCGCAGACCCCTCCGGGGGTCACCCCTCGGGTCAGGAAACCACCGCGGGATCGGCCTGCTGGGCCACCCGCTCGGCGGCCGCGCCCTCGCCCTCGGAGTCGTCCCCGACCGCGATGCCGCGGCGCTTGGAGATGTAGACCGCGCCGACGATGACGGCGATGGCCAAGGCCGCGACGACCGCGCGCACGGTCGCGCTCGTGTCGGGGCCGTAGCTGAACTGCACGACCGCCGGGGCGATCAGCAGCGCCACCAGGTTCATGACCTTCAGCAGCGGGTTGATCGCGGGACCGGCGGTGTCCTTGAACGGGTCGCCGACCGTGTCGCCGATGACCGTCGCGGCGTGGGCCTCGCTGCCCTTGCCGCCGTGGTGGCCGTCCTCGACGAGCTTCTTCGCGTTGTCCCACGCGCCACCGGAGTTGGCGAGGAAGACCGCCATCAGGGTGCCGGTGCCGATGGCGCCCGCGAGGAACGAGCCGAGCGCGCCCACACCGAGCGAGAACCCGACGGCGATCGGGGTGAGGACGGCGAGCAGGCCGGGCGTGGCGAGCTCGCGCAGCGCGTCCTTGGTGCAGATGTCCACGACGCGCCCGTACTCGGGCTTCTCGGTGTAGTCCATGATCCCGGGGTGCTCGCGGAACTGGCGGCGCACCTCGTAGACGACGGCGCCCGCGGAGCGGGAGACGGCGTTGATGGCGAGGCCGGAGAACAGGAACACGACCGCCGCGCCCAGGATCAGGCCGACCAGGTTGTTGGGCTGGGCGATGTCCAGGCTGAGGTTCATCTCGCCCGCCTTGGCACCGACTTCCTTGACCGCGTTCGCGATGGCGTCGCTGTACGAGCCGAACAGCGCGGCCGCGGCGAGCACGGCGGTGGCGATCGCGATGCCCTTGGTGATGGCCTTGGTGGTGTTGCCGACGGCGTCCAGGTCGGTCAGGACCTGCGCACCGGCGCCCTCGACGTCGCCGGACATCTCGGCGATGCCCTGGGCGTTGTCGGAGACGGGCCCGAAGGTGTCCATGGCGACGATGACGCCGACGGTGGTGAGCAGGCCGGTGCCGGCCAGGGCCACCGCGAAGAGCGCGAGCATGATCGACGTGCCGCCGAGCAGGAACGCCCCGTACACGCCGAGGCCGATGAGCAGCGCCGTGTACACGGCGGACTCCAGGCCGACGGAGATGCCTGCGAGGACGACGGTGGCCGCGCCGGTCAGGGAGGACTTGCCGATGTCCCGGACGGGCCGGCGGCTGGTCTCGGTGAAGTAGCCGGTCAACTGCTGGATCAGGGCCGCGAGCAGGATGCCGATCGCCACGGCGACGAGGGCCAGGATGCGGGGGTCGCCGGTGTGGTTGGTGATCGTGGCGTTCTCGACGCCGATGAGGTCCTTGTAGCTGGACGGCAGGTAGACGAAGACGGCGATCGCGACCAGGACCAGCGAGATCACGGCGGAGATGAAGAAACCGCGGTTGATCGCGGTCATCCCGCTCCGGTCGGAGCGGCGCGGGGAGACCGCGAAGATGCCGATCATGGCGGTGACGACGCCGATCGCGGGGACGATCAGCGGGAAGGCGAGGCCGAGGTCGCCGAAGGCGGCCTTGCCGAGGATGAGCGCGGCCACCAGGGTGACGGCGTACGACTCGAAGAGGTCGGCCGCCATTCCGGCGCAGTCGCCGACGTTGTCGCCCACGTTGTCGGCGATGGTCGCGGCATTGCGCGGGTCGTCCTCCGGAATGCCCTGCTCGACCTTGCCGACCAGGTCGGCGCCGACGTCGGCGGCCTTGGTGAAGATGCCGCCGCCGACGCGCATGAACATCGCGATCAGGGCGGCGCCGAGGCCGAAGCCCTCCAGGACCTTGGGGGCGTCGGCGGCGTAGACCAGGACGACGCACGAGGCGCCGAGCAGGCCCAGGCCGACGGTGAACATGCCGACGACGCCGCCGGTGCGGAAGGCGATCCGCATGGCCTTGTGCGCGACGTCGGTGAGGTCCTTGGCGGGCTCGCCCTCGGCGGGGGTGGCCTCGCGCGCGGCGGCGGCGACGCGCACGTTGGCGCGGACCGCCAGACGCATGCCGATGTAGCCGGTGGCCGCCGAGAAGATGGCGCCCACGAGGAAGAAGGCGGAACGTCCCGCCCTCTGCGTCCAGTCGTCGGCGGGGAGCAGGAAGAGCAGGAAGAACACGACGACGGCGAAGATCCCGAGGGTGCGCAGCTGCCGGCCGAGGTAGGCGTTGGCGCCTTCCTGGACCGCGGCGGCGATTTTCTTCATGCTGTCGGTTCCCTCGTCCGCTGCGAGAACCTGGCGGACCAGGATCTGCGCGACGACGAGTGCGGCAAGTGCCACGCCCGCGATCACCATGACGATGAGCCGATTGTCATCGGTGAGTACGGCTGCTGCCAGATCGGAGTTTCCGATCGGCGCGTTGGGGGTGAAGAGCCCCGTCATTCGTCCTCCTTGACGTGATGAGCTCAAGATGTGGACGGATTGTAGGGAGCTCTTCCCGATCAAAACAGTGCGCAGGAAACGGAATTGGCCTGCTCTTGCTCCTCAGCAATAGATCCTGTCACTCCATTACCCCCGAAAGAGGTAATGGGGCAAAGGCATTGACGCCTGATCATTGATCTAGAAAATGCCGTGGGGGTATGAAAAAAGGCCCTGCTCAGCAGGGCCTTGATGAAGATCGGAAGAATCTCCGAAGGGGTGGGGGCTACGGGAGATTCGACCCGCCGGACACGGGCCAGCTCATCCGGATGGTCCCGCCGCCCTCCCCGCTCGTCACCTCGACGTCGTCGACGAGCCCGCTGATCACCGCGAGGCCCATCTCGTCCTCGGTCTCGGTGTCCGGGTCCAGGGCGGCGTCGATTCCGGACACGGCGCCCTCCGGGCCGCCGGCCGGTCCGGGCACCTCGTCGCCGACCTCGATGGAGAACAGCTTCTCCTCCTCGGTCAGAACCACCCGGACGGGCGCGGTCAGCCCGTTGCTGAGGTGCAGACCGACGGCGCGCGAGCAGGCCTCGCCGACGGCGAGGCGGACCTCGTCGAGCACGGCTTCGTCCACGCCTGCCCGCCGCGCCACGGCGGCCGCGACGAGGCGGGCCGTCCTGACGTGTTCGGGCTGGGCGCTGAAGCGCAGTTCAACGGTGGCCATGCGCGTCCCCCTCGGACTACGGGCGTGCCTTACAGGGGCCCGGACCGCTGTCGGCCCGCGCCCCCGCTCCTCTTGGGCTCCCTCCGCGGCGCCTCGCGGCGCCGCGGAGGGTGAACCGTCAGTCGGTGGCTGCGACGGCGTCCTCCACCGTCGTGTGGATCGGGAACACCTTCGTCAGGCCGGTGATGCGGAAAATCTTCAGGATGCGCTCCTGGTTGCACACCAGACGCAGCGAGCCCTCATGTGCACGGACGCGCTTGAGACCTCCCACGAGCACACCAAGCCCGGTGGAGTCGAGGAAGTCCACTCGCTCCATGTCGACAACCAGGTGGTAGCTGCCGTCGTTCACCAACTCGACCAACTGCTCGCGCAGCTTGGGCGCGGTATACACATCAATCTCGCCACCGACCTCCACGACCGTGCGGTCGCCGACAGTGCGAGTCGACAGGGACAGGTCCACGGATCCTCCAGCACCTTGCTATCGAGCGGCGCCCCCCAGGGGCCTCCCCACCCGTAGGCAGGGGAGGGATTGGCTGCCGCGATGGCATTCAATCACTTACCGGCAGGCGCGCACGACGCCTTCCGACCATTGTCCCGCACGCCGGTGACACACTCGGTTCCAATGGCCAATACTCACCGTCCCGGTCGGCCCACGGCACCCGAGGACTCTCGACCCACTCCCGGCACGGTTCTGGACCGGCTCTCAAGGGGGCCTTCTCGAGCTGCGCGCATCACCCATACGGAGCACTTGCCCCCTCGGGAGGGTCGTCATGCAGTCTGGCCCGACCGCATCCGAACGGATGTCGTAGCCGCGATCCAGGCGGCGGGCATCGAACAGCCGTGGGCACACCAGGCCGCGGCCGCCGAGCACGCCCTGGACGGCGAGTCGGTGGTCGTCGCCACCGGCACCGCCTCGGGAAAGTCGCTGGCCTACCTCGCGCCCGTGCTCTCCGCCCTCGCGGACGGCGCCGAGGCCCCCAACGGCAGGGGTGCGACCGCCCTGTACCTGGCACCGACCAAGGCCCTGGCGGCCGATCAGCGGCGAGCCGTACGAGAGCTGGCCGCGCCCCTCGGCCACGCGGTCCGGCCCGCGGTCTACGACGGCGACACGCCGGTGGAAGAACGCGAATGGGTGCGCCAGTACGCGAACTACGTGCTCACCAACCCCGACATGCTGCACCGGGGGATCCTGCCCGCCCATCCCCGCTGGTCCTCCTTCCTGCGCGCGCTGCGCTACGTGGTCATCGACGAGTGCCACACCTACCGGGGCGTATTCGGCTCCCACGTCGCCCAGGTACTGCGCCGCCTGCGGCGGCTGTGCGCCCGCTACGGCGCCGATCCGGTCTTCCTGCTGGCCTCGGCCACCGCGAGCGACCCGGCGGCCGCCGCGTCCCGGCTGACGGGCTTGCCGGTCCTGGAGGTCGCCGACGACGCCTCCCCCCGCGGCGAGGTCGTCTTCGCCCTGTGGGAGCCGCCGCTGACCGAGCTGCGGGGCGAGAAGGGCGCCCCGGTGCGCCGCACCGCCACGGCCGAGACCGCCGACCTGCTGACCGACCTGGTCGTCCAGGGCGTCCGCACGGTCGCCTTCGTCCGCTCCCGGCGCGGCGCGGAGCTGATCTCGGTGATCGCCCAGGAGCGGCTGGCCGAGGTGGACCGGTCCCTGCCCCGGCGTGTCGCGGCCTACCGGGGCGGCTACCTGCCCGAGGAGCGCCGGTCCCTGGAGCGGGCCCTGCACTCCGGCGAGCTGCTCGGCCTGGCCGCCACCACCGCCCTGGAGCTGGGCGTGGACGTCTCGGGGCTGGACGCCGTCCTGATCACCGGGTACCCGGGCACCCGGGCCTCCCTGTGGCAGCAGGCGGGCCGGGCCGGGCGTTCGGGGCAGGGCGCCCTGGCCGTGCTGATCGCCCGGGACGACCCCCTGGACACCTATCTGGTCCACCATCCGGAGGCTCTGTTCCGCCGGCCGGTGGAGGCCACGGTGCTGGATCCGGACAACCCGTACGTCCTCGCCCCGCACCTGTGCGCGGCCGCCGCCGAGCTGCCGCTGACGGAGCCGGACCTCGCCCTGTTCGGCCCGGCGGCCGCCGAACTGATCCCGCAGCTGGAGGCCGCCAAGCTGCTGCGCCGCCGGGCGACGGCCTGGCACTGGACACGCCGGGAGCGGGCCTCGGACCTGACCGACATCCGCGGCGGGGGCGGCCGCCCGGTGCAGATCGTCGAGGCGGCCACCGGGCGCCTGCTGGGCACCGTCGACGAGTCGGCGGCCCACACCGCCGTCCACGAAGGGGCGGTCCACCTCCACCAGGGCCGCACCTATCTGGTGAAGCAGCTGGACCTGGAGGATTCGGTGGCGCTGGTCGAGGAGTCCAGCCCGCCGTTCTCGACCACCGCGCGCGACACCACCTCCATCTCCGTCCTGGAGACCGAGACCGAGATCCCGTGGGGTCCGGCCCGGCTGTGCTTCGGCTCGGTCGAGGTGACCAACCAGGTCGTCTCGTACCTGCGCCGCAAACTGATCACCGGCGAGGTGCTCGGCGAGGCCAAGCTGGACCTGCCGCCGCGCACCCTGCGCACGAGGGCCGTGTGGTGGACCGTGACCGAGGACCAGCTCGACGAGGCCCGGATCAACCCGGAGATCCTCGGCGGCGCCCTGCACGCCGCCGAGCACGCCTCCATCGGCCTGCTCCCGCTCTTCGCCACCTGCGACCGCTGGGACATCGGCGGGGTCTCCGTCCCGCTGCATCCCGACACCCTCCTCCCGACCGTGTTCGTCTACGACGGCCACCCCGGTGGCGCCGGATTCGCGGAGCGGGCCTTCCACACGGCCCGCGCCTGGCTGACGGCGACCCGCGACGCGATCGCCGCCTGCGAATGCGAGGCCGGCTGCCCGTCCTGCATCCAGTCCCCGAAGTGCGGCAACGGCAACGACCCCCTCCACAAACGCGGTGCGATCCGCCTCCTCACCCGCCTCCTGTCGCAGGCCCCGCCCGCCTGAGCGCCCCCGTACGGGGAGTCCCGGGTCGGTCGGGGCCGGCCGCGGGCGGGCCCGCCCGGGCGGCGATCGTCGGGGCGAAGGGGCCGGTCGCGGGCCGGGCCGCCACCTCGGCCACCTCACCGCGGACGGTGCAGACGCTCACCGCCGCGCTCTGGGCCCCGGCGACGCGGCGGGCGGCGGCGCAGGCGGCCTCGGGACCGTGGGTCCAGGTGGCAGCCGCCGCCAGGGCCGCCAGGTCGGCAGCCGCCGCCGCGCGGTGCCGGGCCACGACGGCCTGGCCGAGCAGCAGCACCCCGCCGAACACCGCCCCCAGCACCGTCGCCACCAGCGCGGCCCACACCGTCGCCGACCCCCGGTCCCGGTCCCGGCTCATGGCGGCGGCCCCACGCTGTCCTCGGCCAGGGCCACCGCCTGTGCTCCGAGCCGCACCGGGAGCCCGCCCGGGCCCGGCGCCGGCGCCGACACCCGGACCCGCCACAGGTCCCCCTCCCGCTCCAGCCCCACCTCCGCCCCCGCCGGGGCGGCCGACCGGGCCGCCGCCTCCGCCACATCCGGCGGCTCCGAGCGGGCCGCCGCCCGGGCACCGGCCCGGGCCGCATCCACACACCGGATCTGCGCGGCCCCCGCCATCAGCGCCCACACCAGCAGCGCCGCGAAGAGCACCAGCGCGGGAATCACCAGGGCGGCCTCCGCCGTCACATATCCGCGGTCGCCCGGCCGCCCGCGCTTTTCCTCAGAACGGCACATCGAGCGCCTTCCCGATGGTCGACTGCAGTGCAGTGGAGACCACGTCACTCGTCACCACCTTGTACAGAACGGCCGCAAACGCACATGCCGCGATCGTGCCCATGGCGTATTCCGAAGTGGACATGCCCGCGTCGTTCGCACGACCGCTCATCGCCGACCGCAGACGAAGCCAGATGATCCTCATGACAACCTCCTGTTGATTCGCGTTCCTGACGTGATCTCAGTGGTGATCCGATTGGTGTTTCCAGGCGCAGAGTTGAGGTCCAACGCGAGAGCCGAGTTACCCGAGTTTCTGCTGTGACTTCAGGTAGTCGCGAGAAGGCCAGAGGCCATTCCGATCACCACCGGGGCCACTCCGACCGCGAGGAACGCGGGGAGGAAACACAGCCCGACCGGAGCGGTGACGAGCACCGCCGCCCGCTGCGCCCGGGCCCCGGCCCGGCGGGCGCGGTCCTCGCGCAGGGCCGTCGCCAGACGGGACACCGGCTCCGCCGCCGGGGCTCCCGTACGGGCGGCCCGCTCCAGGCATTCCGCGAGCATCCGGGCGCCCGGTATCTCCGCCAACCTCCCCCACGCGGCGCCCGGTTCACCGCCGAGCCGCAGCTCCGCCCCGGCGAGCGCCAGCCGCTCGCCGACCGGACCGCCCAGTGATTCGCCCACCGCCTCGGCGGCCTCCACGGGCGCCGCACCGGCTGCAAGACACGCGGCCAACAGATCGGCCGCGAACGGGAGCTGGCGCTCCGCCTCCCTCGGATCCACCCCGGCCGGCGGTCGCGCCCGCCGCTGCCAGCGCCACACCCCGATCGCCGCCCCACAGCCGAGCGGTACTCCCAGCACCCCGCCGATCAGCACCCAGGCCGCCAGCAACGCCCCCGCCGGACCCGCCCACACCGTCACCGCCGCCCGTATCCCGGTTCCGAACGCCGGCGCCCGACGCTCCGGTTCCGCCGACAGCAGCGCGGAGATCCTGCGCCGGGCCGCCCGCTCCCGGACCCGGGCCGCCACCGCCGAAGCCGTGCACAGCACCGCCACCGCGAGGCACAACGCCATCCCCAGCCTGTGGATCACGAATCCGCCCATCACCGCTCCCCCGCCCGTACGATCCGCCGGCACCACAGCAGCCCCAGCGCCTCCAGCACCCCGCCCGCCAGCAGACAGCCCCACCCGACCGGGGTGTGCAGCAGCACGCGGAGCGGGTCCGCTCCGAGCCCGGTGCCGATCAACAGGCCGACCAGCGGCAGCAGGGCCAGCACCGCCGTGGTCGACCTGGCGCCCGCCAACTGCGCCCGCAGGGACTCCTGCCGGTCCCGCTCGGCCCGCAACGCCCCCTCCAGCCGGTCCAGTCCGGCCGCGAGCCCCGCGCCCCCGTCCACCGAGATCGACCAGCAGGCGGCCATGCCGGCCAGCCCTTCCGCGCCGGGCTCCCGCGACGCCTGCCGCAACGCCGCGGGGACGTCGCCGCCGAACGCCGCGGCGGCCAGCACCGCCGCCTCCGCCGGGCCCGGACCGCCCGGACCCGCGGCTGTCCGCCGCAGCGCCGCCGTCAGCGCCTGTCCGGGCTGGGCCCCCGCCCGCAGCTCGCCCACGGCCGCTCCGCACAGCGCGATCACCCCGGCGGCCCGGGCACCCCGCTCCCGCTCCCGCCGCATGACCCGCAGCCACCGCCGCACCAGCGGCACCGCTGCCGCGCCCGCCACCAGCGGGATCACCGAGCCACCCAGGAGCGCGACCACGAGCCCGATCCCGAGACAGGCCCACTCCCGCCACCGCGCGGCCCGTACCCGCACGGCTACCAGCAGCCGCTCCCGGCGCAACGGACCGCCGTGCGCCACGGGCCCGCCCCCGGCCAGCACCACCCGGGCCCGCCGCGACACCCGGTCTCCCCCGGCCAGCGCCCAGGCGGCCGTCCCCGCGCAGAGCACCCCGGCGAACAGCGGCACCGGCACCGCGGTCACCCCGCTCACCGCGCACCCCGCAGCAGCGGGCGCAGCCGCTCCCAGCCTGCCTCCCGGGCGAAGCCCCGGGCGGACCAGCGCAGCGCCGGTACGGTGACCACCAGCCCGGCGGCGTCCCGCTCCAGCACGTGCACCTCGGCCACCCGGCGCCGCCCGGCCCGGTCCCGGACCAGATGGACCACCAGGGTCAGCGCGGCCGCCAACTGGCTGTGCAGGGCGGCCCGGTCGAGCCCGGCCGAGGTCCCCAGTGCCTCCAGCCGGGCCGGCACGTGCGCGGCGGCATTCGCGTGGACCGTGCCGCAGCCGCCTTCGTGACCCGTGTTCAAAGCCGCCAGGAGGTCGGCCACTTCGGCGCCCCGGACCTCGCCGACGACCAGCCGGTCCGGGCGCATCCGCAGTGCCTGCCGGACCAGGTCCGCCAGCGTGACCAGGCCGGCACCCTCCTGGTTGGCCGGCCTGGTCTCCAGCCGCACGACGTGCGGATGGTCGGGGCGCAGCTCGGCCGAATCCTCGGCCAGGACGATCCGCTCGCCGGGGCCGACCAGCCCGAGCAGGGCGCTGAGCAGCGTGGTCTTGCCGGTGCCCGTTCCGCCGGAGACGAGGAACGACAGCCGGGCCTCGACCATGTCCCGCAGCAGCCGCTGCCCGCCGGGCGGCAGCGTCCCCGCCTCGACCAGTTCGTCCAGCGTGAACGCCCTCGGCCGCACCACCCGCAGCGACAGGCAGGCCGAGCCGACCGCCACCGGCGGCAGCACGGCATGCAGCCGGGTGCCGTCGGGCATCCGGGCGTCCGCCCAGGGCCGGGCGTCGTCCAGGCGCCGGCCCGCGACGGCGGCCAGCCGCTGGGCGAGCCTGCGCACGGCGTCGGCGTCGGCGAAGGTCACCCCGGTCAGCTCCAGCCCGCCGCCGCGGTCCACCCACACCCGGTCCGGGGCGGCCACCAGGACATCGGTGACCTCCGGGTCGGCGAGCAGCGCTTCCAGCGGTCCGGCCCCGACCAGCTCGGACCGCAACTCGGCGGCCACGCCGAGCACTTCCGCGTCGCCCAGCAGTCGGCCCTGCGCCCGCAGGGCCGCCGCCACCCGGGCCGGGGTCGGCTCCGCCCCGCTCTCGGCGAGCCGCTGCCGCACCGCGTCGAGGAGTACGGCGCTCATACCGCCACCCCCTGAGCGGGGCCGAGCGCCCGCCGCCAGAAGCCGTCGCAGAAGCGGGCCAGCGCGCCCCGCCCCTGGCCGCCCGGTGGCTCCCCCTCGGCGACCCGTCCCGGGAGCCCGACTTCGACCGGCACCTCCCCGGCGAGCGGCACCCCCAGCAGGCCGGCCACCGCCTCGGCGTCGAGCCCGCCCGGGCAGCGGCCCCGTACGACCACGCGGACGTCCCGGGCCACCATCCGCACTCCGGCCGCGACCCGGCCGGCGGCGGCCACCGCCCGCAGCTCGCCCGGCACCACCATCAGCACCAGGTCCAGCTGGGCCAGGGCCTCGGCCACGGCTTCGTCCACCCGCCGGGGCAGGTCGACCACCACCACCCCGCCCCGGCGGCGCGCGGCCGCCAGCACCGACCGCATCGCCGCGGGAGGCACCACCACCCGGTCCCCGCGGTCCCAGCTGAGCACCCGGAGCGCGTGCAGCTCCGGCAGGGACTCCTCCAGCGCGCCGGCGCCCACCCGGCCCCGCGAGCCCGCGAAGTCGGGCCAGCGGAGCCCCTCGGCGTTCTCGCCGCCCAGCAGTACGTCCATGCCGCCGCCGAGCGGATCCCCGTCGATGAGGATGGTCCGCTCCCCAGCGCGGGCGGCGCGCAGGGCGAGTGCGCACGCGAGGGTGGAGGCTCCGGCCCCGCCGCTGCCGCCGATCACCCCGACGGCGAGGGCCGGTTTCCCGGCTCCTTCCACCACATCGGCGATGCGGTCGACGAGCCGCGGCTCGGCGTCGGGTAACCGGAGCACCTCCTCGGCGCCGATTTCCACCGCCCGCTGCCAGACGAGGGGGTCGTCCAGGTCCCGGCCGACGAGCAGCACCCCGCCCCGGCGTGGAGCGCCGCGCACCCGGCGGGCGGCATCATCCCCGACGAGCACGAGCGGCGCGGACTCCCATCCGACGCCCCCGCCGGTCTCCAGGGCGGCTGCGGAACCGCCCTCGCCCCTCCCGCCGCTTCCGCCGCCACCGCCTCCGCTTTGCTCGGGCACCGCATGGTGCACGTGCGGCTCGGCGCCCGCGGCCGCGCACAACCGCAGCAGATCGTCGAGCAGCAGCGGGTCCTCCGTGATGATCAGCGGCCGCCCGCCACCGGGCACGGCCCCGCCCTGGGCCCCCAATGGCGTGATTCCGCCTGCTTCCGCGCGATCCGGCACTTCACACGACTTCGATCCAGCCACGATCTCCGCCCCCTTCTCACTGCAAATCCCGGCGCCGCGGACTTCGCGGCCGGAATCACCATGGGGCCGTCCGGAAAAGGAAGTGGATCTTGGTCAAAAACTGTGGACAGCGGGAGCCCTGTGAATAACTTCATCACCCCAACAGGTGAGTTCCAGAGCGCGGCGGAACCACTACGCACCGTCACGAGTCTGGAGGGGTGAGGGCCTTCGCCACGCAGGGCCCGCCGAAGAAGGGGGGCTGCAGGAATGGTCACTTAGGGCCGAAGGCAGGGACGCAAACCGCGTCCGGACATGCGACGACCCCCGCCGGGGGGGAGAGCGGGGGTCGTCCCCACGGTCCGACTCGGGGGGGGAGGAGCCAGACCGGGTTAGCACGGTCGCGAACGATCCGTGACTTCCATGGTGTACCCGAGAGCCTTCTCAGGCAAACCCACGCGCCACACCTTACGCCGAATGGTGGGCGCATATGCTCGGGGCGTGGAAATCCAGCCCTTGCCGCACTCGTCGCCCCGCACCGCAGCCTTCTTCGACCTGGACAAGACGGTCATTGCGAAGTCAAGCACTCTGACGTTCAGCAAGTCCTTCTACCAGGGCGGCCTCATCAACCGCCGCGCCGTGCTGCGTACCGCCTACACCCAGTTCATCTACCTGGTCGGCGGCGCCGACCACGATCAGATGGAGCGGATGCGTGAGTACCTGTCCTCCCTCTGCAAGGGGTGGAACGTCCAGCAGGTGCGGGAGATCGTCGCCGAGACCCTGCACGACCTGATCGACCCGCTGATCTACGACGAGGCCGCCTCCCTGATCGAGGCCCACCACACGGCCGGCCGCGACGTGGTCATCGTGTCGACGTCCGGCGCCGAAGTCGTCGAGCCGATCGGCGAGATGCTCGGAGCGGACCGGGTCGTCGCGACGCGCATGGTCATCGGCGAGGACGGCTGCTTCACGGGCGAGGTCGGGTACTACGCGTACGGGCCGACCAAGGCCGAGGCCGTGCGGGAGCTCGCCGAGTCCGAGGGGTACGACCTCGCGCGGTGCTACGCGTACAGCGACTCGGTGACGGACATCCCGATGCTGGAGGCGGTCGGGCACCCGCACGCCGTCAACCCCGACCGGGCGTTGCGGCGGGAGGCGGTGGCGCGGGAGTGGCCGGTGCTGGTGTTCAACCGGCCGGTGCGCCTGAAGCAGCGGCTGCCGGGACTGTCCATGCCGGCGCGCCCGGCATTGGTGGCTGCGGCGGCCGTGGGCGCGGCCGCCGCCACCGCGGGACTGGTCTGGTACGCCAGTCGGCGCCGGGCCGGCGCATCGGCCGCCGCCGCGTCCGCCTGACCCTTCGTGCGCCGCCGCCCCGACTCCGGCCGGGACGGCGGACGCGGGGCCGACCCCGGCCCCCGGCCCCCAGCCCCCAGCACCTCGGCCCCGGCCCCGGGGCTGAATACCCCACCCGGGGGCCCGGCCCGCGTCCGGGCCCCCGGGTGGGCAAATGCCTGAACTGCGGCGATTACCACTGTCCGGTTCGCCCTACAGCGCCCAGGAAAGTAAAAAAAGTGGGTAGGGGTTCCGCTTGTCAGCTAAGCGGAGTACAAAGGAGTCAACGGCCCGCGAGACCAAAGAACATCCGAGAGGATCATCTTTAAACGCAGTAAGGCCCACGGACCGAAGCATGAGCGCCGAGCACCCACGCGACGTCGACCCGTCGATTACGGGCCAGCCGCACCAGGTGACGGGCAAAGTCCCCGGCCTGATGGGCAACCATCGAGGACGCTTGGTAACTCGGCGTAAATGCCAGCGGCGACACCAAAGCAAGACGGTGTCGCCGCAACCCTGTGCGGCAGCCCCCGCGCGGGAGAGCGGCTACGCCGCACCCCGCTGCAGCGCCTCGCAGACCGCCGTCGACTCGCGGACGCCCAGCTCGATCGCGCGGCCGCAGTGCGCGATCCAGGCCGCCATCCCCTCCGCCGTTCCCGAGACGTAGCCGTCGAAGGCCGCCAGGTACGCGTCCCGCCCCTGCTCCGCGTGGCCGACTTCCGCCGGGCAGATCGCCTTCGGGTCCAGGCCGCTGTTGATGAGCACGATCCGCTCCGCCGCCCGCGCGACCAGCCCGTTGTACGAGCCGAACGGACGCAGCGCCAGCAGCTCGCCGTGCACCACCGCCGACGTGATCAGCGCCGGGGCGGAGCCGCCCGCGATGATCAGCCGGGACAGGCCGTCCAGCCGCCCCGCCACCTCTTCCGCGCTCGGCAGCGGCTGGGTGACGAAGGGCTCGTCCACCGGCTCGCCCGCCAGCCGCGGCCGGCCCACCACGTCACCGTCGGCCGTCGACCCCGACGCCACCAGGTGCAGGCGCGCCAGCACCCGCAGGGGCGACTGGCGCCAGATGCTCAGCAGTTGCCCGGCCTCCGCCGTCAGGCGCAGCGCCGCGCCCACCGTGCGCGCCTCCGCCTCCGCCCCGAAGTCGGTGCGGCGGCGCACCTCCTCCAGCGCCCAGTCCGCACCGGACAGCGCCGCGCTGCCGCGCGCGCCGCGCAGCGCCGCCTCCGAGGTGATCTCCCCGCTGCGCCGGCGCATGACCCGGTGCCCGTAGACCCGGTCCACGGCCTTGCGTACGGAATCCACGGATTCGGCTACGCCCGGGAGCGAACCCAGGGCGGTCAGCGGGTCAGAAGCGCTACTCATAAGTAGGGAGCCTACGCACTTCACCTCCATAGCACCGACCCCTCCTTGGAGTGGTCTTCTTCACTTAGCAGCAACACGTAAAGCGACAAGGCCGCTACTCTTGGTGAACATGAAGATCGCTTTCGTGGGAAAGGGCGGCAGCGGCAAGACGACCCTGTCCTCCCTCTTCATCCGCCACCTCGCAGCCAATGAAGCCCCCGTCGTCGCGGTGGACGCCGACATCAACCAGCACCTGGGCGCCGCGCTCGGACTCGGCGAGGACGAGGCCGCCGCGCTGCCCGCCCTCGGCGCGCACCTGCCCCTGATCAAGGAGTACCTGCGGGGCTCCAACCCGCGCATCGCCTCCGCCGACACGATGATCAAGACCACCCCGCCCGGCGCCGGATCGCGCCTGCTGCGGGTCACCGAGGACAACCCGGTGTACGAGGCCTGTGCGCGCACGCTGATGTTCGACGGGGAGCCCGTGCGGCTGATGGCGACGGGCCCGTTCACCGAGTCGGACCTCGGGGTCGCCTGCTACCACTCCAAGGTCGGGGCGGTGGAACTCTGCCTCAACCACCTGGTCGACGGCCCCGACGAATACGTCGTCGTCGACATGACCGCGGGCTCCGACTCCTTCGCCTCGGGCATGTTCACCCGCTTCGACATGACCTTCCTGGTCGCGGAGCCGACCCGCAAGGGCATCTCCGTCTACCGCCAGTACAAGGAGTACGCGCGGGACTTCGGGGTCGCGCTCAAGGTCGTCGGCAACAAGGTGCAGGGCACGGACGACATCGAGTTCCTCCAGGACGAGGTCGGGGAGGACCTGCTCGTCACCGTCGGGCACTCCGACTGGGTACGGGCGATGGAGAAGGGCCGCCCGGCGGCGTTCGAGCTGCTCGAAGCGAGCAACCGGCTCGCCCTCCAGGCCCTCCAGGACGCGGCCGACGACTCGTACGCCGACCGCGACTGGGAGCGGTACACCGCGCAGATGGTCCACTTCCACCTGCGGAACGCGGAGAGCTGGGGCAACGCCAAGACCGGGGCCGACCTGGCTGCCCAGGTCGACCCCGATTTCGTCCTGCGGGAGAGCGTCGACGCCGGGCCGGCGGTCCAGGACCTCGACCGGCCGACCGGCCAAGAGCTCGACGGGCCGGCGGTCCAGGACCCCGACGGGCCGGCCGGCCCCGACCTCGTCAGTCCTCGCTCGAACCCTCTTCGGCCGACTCCTCAGCCGGCTTGACCGCGGGGGCGGCCGGCTTGGCCGGCGGCCCCGCCGTCAGGAACTTCGTCCAGCCCTCCTTGGGCGCCTCGCCGACGTCCAGGCCGCGCATCCACTCCAGGACCTTCGGGTCCTGGGCGTCCAGCCAGTCGACCAGCTCGCGGAACGGCACGCAGCGGACCTCCTTCTGCGTGCACATCGACTCGATGGAGTCCTCGACGGCCTTCATGTACGTGCCGCCGTTCCAGGACTCGAAGTGGTTGCCGATGATCAGCGGCGCGCGGTTGCCCGCGTAGACCCGGTCGAAGGCCTGCTGCAGGCCCTCGCGCATCTGCTCGCCCCAGTACGCGTGCTGCGAGGGGTCGCCCTGCGTGGTCGTACCGGACTGGTTGACCATGTAGTTGTAGTCCATGCTCAGCGTGTCGAAGGCACGGCCCGGCATGGGCACCAGCTGCAGCGGGACGTCCCAGAGCCCGTCCGTCTTCTTCGGCCAGATCTGCTTGCTGATGCCGCTGGAGTCGTAGCGGAAGCCCATGTCCTTGGCCGCCAGCATGAAGTTCTTCTGGCCTTCGAGGCAGGGGGTGCGGGCGCCGATGAGCTCCTTGTCGTAGTCGAACGGGAGCGGCTCCATGCCCTTGAGGTCCGGCGTGTTGGTCTTCCAGCTCTTGACGAACGACTTGGCCTGGTTGATCTCGCTCTTCCACTCCGGGACGGACCAGGTCCCGACACCGCCGTCGGGGCCGCAGAAGTGGCCGTTGAAGTGGGTGCCGATCTCGTTGCCCTCAAGCCAGGCCCCGCGGACCTGCGCGGCCGTGTCCTTGACGCCCTGGAGATCGCCGAAACCGATGTCGGAGCGGCCGGGCTCGTGCTGCGGAGCCGTATAGAGGGAACGTTTCTCCTCCGGGAGCATGTACACGCCGCTGAGGAAGTACGTCATCCGGGCGTTGTACTTCTTGCCGACTTCACGGAAGTGCGAGAAGAGCTTCTGACTGTCTTCGCCGGCCCCGTCCCACGAGAACACCACGAACTGCGGCGGCTTCTCCCCGGGCTTCAGCTTCTCCGGCTTCCGCACGTTCGGCTGCGCACCCGTGTACGCCGTCGAGCCGTCGCCGATGAGCCGGTTGACACTCCCGGGTGCGGCCTCGGGGGCCGGTCCCTTCTTGCCGTTCGGGCTCCCGGGGGACGGCTTGGCGGGTTCCGAGGTGCTGCACCCGGCGACGCCCAGCACCAGCGCCGTGGCGACCAGGCCGCCGGCGATCTTCTTCTTGGCGGCGATCATCCGTCCACCTCTCCTCGCAGTTCCATCGCGGGTCTTCCGCGCCGCAACGTCCCATGCGGTCCGCCGTGAGGATGATGTGACAAGCCGTACAAAATGCTTAATCACCCCTGGGCGTTAATTTCTAGTCCATTTGCGCCCATTCCCTCCCTCGATCCTTTACTCTCCATTACCTTTCATTTACTGAGTGTTGAGACTCCCGCCGCTTCATCCCTCCGTAGAGGAGACGGGACCTATGACAGCCACCTCCCCCCCGGCCCACGGCGCACCGCGCAAGGGGCACCGCGCCGATCTCCATGCCGACCTCTCCGCCTCCCTGACCGTCTTCCTGATCGCCCTGCCGCTCTCCCTCGGCATCGCGCTCGCCACCGGCGCCCCGCTCCAGGCGGGCCTGGTCGCCGCGGCCGTCGGCGGGATCGTGGCCGGGCGCCTGGGCGGCACGCCCCTCCTGGTGAGCGGGCCCGCGACCGGACTCACGGTCGTCACCGCCGAGTTGATCCAGCACTACGGATGGCGCACGACCTGCGCCATCACCGTGCTCGCCGGCTGCTGCCAGCTCGGGCTCGCCGCGCTGCGCACCGCCCGCTCGGCGCTCATGGTCAGTCCGGCCATCGTCCACGGCATGCTCGCGGGCGTCGGCGTCACGATCGCGCTGGCCCAGCTGCACATCGTCCTCGGCGGCACCCCGCAGAGCTCCGCCCTCGCCAACGTCCTCGGCCTGCCGGATCAGTTGGCGCAGCTGCACCCGGCCGCGCTCGGCGTCAGCGCCCTGACCTTGGTCGTCCTGCTCGGCTGGCCGCGGCTGCCCGGGCGGATCGGGCTCGCGCTGCGCAAGGTGCCGGCCGCGCTGGCCGCCGTGGCCACGGCCACGGCGTTCGCCGCGCTGACCGGGCTGAGCGTGCCCCGGGTGGACCTGCCGTCCTGGCGCAGCCACGCCCTGCCCGAGCTGCCCGAGGGCCCGGTCCTCGGCATCGTCGCGGCCGTCCTGACGGTCACCCTGGTCGGCAGCGTGGAATCCCTGCTGTCCGCGGTCGCCACCGACAAGCTGATCGCCTCGCAGCGGCGTACGGGCAACCGCCCGCCGCGCGCCGACCTCGACCGGGAACTGCGCGGCCAGGGTGCGGCGAACGTGCTCTCCGGACTGCTGGGCGGGCTGCCGGTCGCGGGCGGGGCCGTCCGGAGCGTGGCCAACGTCAAGTCCGGGGCCGTCAGCCGCCGGTCGGTCATGCTGCACGGGCTCTGGATCCTGCTCGCGGCCGCCCTCCTCGTCCCGGCTCTCGACCTGATCCCGCTCGCCGCGCTGGCCGCCCTGGTGATGGCGCTGGGCGTGCAAATGGTCAACGCCACGCATCTGCGGACGGTCACCCGGCACCGCGAGATCGCGGTGTACGTGACGACGATCGCGGCAGTGGTCCTCGGCGGGGTACTGGAGGGGGTGGCCATCGGCATCGCGGTCGCCGTCGCGATGGTCCTGCACCGGCTGGCCCGGACCCGGATCACGATGGAGGTACAGGACGGGGTCCACCGGGTGTGCGCTCGCGGGCAGTTGACCTTCCTCGCGGTGCCGCGGCTGAGCCGGGTGCTGAACCAGATCCCGCCCGGCGGGCGGGTGGTGGTGGAGCTGGACGGCTCGTTCATGGACCACGCGGCGTACGAGACGCTCCAGGACTGGCAGCACGCCCACCTGGTGCACGGCGGCTCGCTGGAGGTCACCGGCCGCTCCACCACCCGGATGACCGGAGCGGACCGCGCCAACCGGACCCACCTGGCCCACCAGGGACACCAGGGACACCGGGCCGACCGTGTCGAGCAGCGCCCCCACCGTGGGGGCCATCGCGGCGGGCACCAGTGCTGCCGCCCCTGGACCCCGTGGATGAATCACTGCGACCACCGGCCGGCGGCCGAGCCTACGATCCCCGGCGCGGCCGCGGCTCCCGACGCCCTGGAGGTCGCGGAGGCGTCGGCCCCTGCCCCGCGCCGCCGCGGCGCCGGCCAACTGGCCAGCGGCATCAGCGCCTTCCAGCGGGACACCGCACCGCACGTCCGCGAAGAGCTGGCCCGACTGGCCCGGGAGGGGCAGCGCCCCTCGCAGCTCTTCCTGACCTGCGCGGACTCCCGCCTGGTCACCAGCATGATCACGGCCAGCGGCCCCGGGGACCTGTTCACGGTCCGCAACGTCGGCAACCTGGTTCCGCTGCCGGGCGCCGAGGCCGCGGACGACTCGGTCGCGGCGGCCATCGAGTACGCGGTGGACGTGCTCAAGGTGGACAGCATCACGGTGTGCGGGCACTCGGGCTGCGGGGCCATGCAGGCGCTGCTGAACTCCGCACCCGGGGCCCCGATGACCCCGCTGCGCCGGTGGCTGCGGCACGGGCTGCCCAGCCTGGAGCGGATGGCCAGCCGCCACCACGCCTGGGCGCGGATCGCGGGCCGGCTCCCGGCGGATGCCGTGGAGCAGTTGTGCCTGACCAATGTGGTGCAGCAGCTGGAGCACCTGCGGGCGCACGAGTCGGTGGCCCGGCGGCTCGCGGAGGGCACGCTGGAGCTGCACGGGATGTACTTCCACGTGGGCGAGGCCCAGGCGTACCTGCTGTCGGAAGGCGAGGACTTCTTCGACTGCCGCGTCTTCGACAGCGTGGGCCACCAGGCCGGACAGCACGCCGAACCGCCCGCCGGCCACCACACCGGGCAGCACGCCGAAGTGCCCGCCGGACAGCACGTCGGGCAGCACGCCTGAAAGATGACCGGATGATGACCGAATCGCCGTGCCCGGCAGATCCGGATCATGGATGCGAACGAACCGGTACCCTCCGGTATCCGTGTCACGGAGTGGCCCCTTCCCGCACCCTGCAGCGGGGAGGGGCCACTCTGCGCATCCGCCCGGCTGTGATATAGGTCTAAACCAATTTTCGGCTACCCCTTGTCACCAGGGCCGCTGACTGATGAGCTATGCCCGGGGACACAACGGACACCCTGGGAAAGGGAGATGTCGTGAGCAACGAAAGCCTGGCCAACCTGTTGAAGGAGGAGCGCCGATTCGCTCCTCCCGCCGACCTGGCCGCCGCCGCCAACGTCACAGGGGCTGCGTACGCACAGGCCGACGCGGACCGGCTGGGCTTCTGGGCCGAGCAGGCACGGCGGCTGACCTGGGACACCGAGCCGACGGAGACGCTCGACTGGACCAACCCGCCCTTCGCCAAGTGGTTCGCCGACGGCAAGCTGAACGTCGCGTACAACTGCGTGGACCGGCACGTCGAGGCCGGCAACGGCGACCGCGTAGCCATCCACTTCGAGGGCGAGCCGGGCGACAGCCGGGCGATCACCTACGCCGAACTCAAGGACGAGGTCTCCAAGGCCGCCAACGCCCTCACCGAGCTGGGCGTCCAGGCCGGCGACCGGGTCGCGGTCTACCTGCCGATGATCCCCGAGGCCGTCGTCGCGATGCTCGCGTGCGCCCGCGTCGGCGCCGCGCACTCGGTGGTCTTCGGCGGCTTCTCCGCCGACGCCGTGGCCTCCCGCATCCAGGACGCCGACGCCAAGCTGGTCATCACCGCCGACGGCGGCTACCGCCGCGGCAAGCCCAGCGCCCTCAAGCCCGCCATCGACGAGGCCGTCGCCAAGTGCCCGCAGGTCGAGCACGTGCTCGTCGTACGGCGCACCGGCCAGGACACCGCGTTCACCGAGGGCCGCGACGTCTGGTGGGACGAGATCGTCGGACGCCAGTCCGCCGAGCACACCCCGCAGGCCTTCGACGCCGAGCACCCGCTGTTCATCCTGTACACCTCGGGGACCACGGGTAAGCCCAAGGGCATCCTGCACACCTCCGGCGGCTACCTCACGCAGGCCGCGTACACCCACCACGCCGTCTTCGACCTCAAGCCGGAGAGCGACGTCTACTGGTGCACCGCCGACATCGGCTGGGTGACCGGGCACTCGTACATCGTCTACGGTCCCCTCGCCAACGGCGCCACCCAGGTGATGTACGAGGGCACGCCGGACACCCCGCACCAGGGCCGGTTCTGGGAGGTCGTGCAGAAGTACGGCGTCACCATCCTCTACACCGCGCCCACGGCGATCCGCACGTTCATGAAGTGGGGCGACGACATCCCCGCGAAGTTCGACCTGTCGAGCCTGCGCGTGCTGGGCTCGGTCGGCGAGCCCATCAACCCCGAGGCCTGGATCTGGTACCGCAAGCACATCGGCGGTGACCGCTGCCCGATCGTGGACACCTGGTGGCAGACCGAGACCGGCGCCATGATGATCTCCCCGCTGCCCGGCGTGACCGAAGCCAAGCCGGGCTCGGCGCAGCGCGCGCTGCCCGGGATCGGCGCCACGGTCGTGGACGACGAAGGCCACGAGGTGCCGAACGGCGGTGGCGGCTACCTGGTCCTCACCGAGCCGTGGCCGTCGATGCTGCGCACCATCTGGGGCGACGACCAGCGGTTCGTCGACACGTACTGGTCCCGCTTCGAGGGCAAGTACTTCGCGGGCGACGGCGCCAAGAAGGACGAGGACGGCGACATCTGGCTGCTCGGCCGGGTGGACGACGTGATGCTGGTTTCCGGCCACAACATCTCGACCACCGAGGTGGAGTCGGCGCTCGTCTCCCACCCGTCGGTCGCCGAGGCGGCCGTGGTCGGCGCCAAGGACGAGACCACCGGCCAGGCGATCGTTGCCTTCGTGATCCTGCGCGGCAGCGCCTCGGAGACCGACACCCTGGTCGGCGAGCTGCGCAACCACGTGGGCGCCACGCTGGGCCCGATCGCCAAGCCGAAGCGGATCGTTCCCGTCCAGGAGCTGCCGAAGACCCGCTCGGGCAAGATCATGCGGCGTCTGCTGCGCGATGTCGCCGAGGACCGCGCGGTCGGCGACGTCACGACGCTGGCCGACTCCTCGGTGATGGATCTGATCCAGAGCAAGCTGCCGTCCGCCTCCAGCGAAGACTGAGCGAGGACCGGGCCGGTACCGGGCCAGGACCGGGCGCGCACCGCGCCGACCGAGTGACGAGGGGCATCCGGCGCATCGCGCCGGATGCCCCTTTCGCACATAAAGTGAAGATCGCCGGATACATCCTCGCGCAACCCTGTAAAGTATGAGAAGCGTAAAGAATGTAGTCCACAGGGTGCGCCGGGAAGTCTGGTCGGCAACGAGCTTCGCCATGCCGTCCAACCCACCCCGGAGGTGCCTCCCGTGGCCGCGCCCAGCCCCACCGACCGCCACAGCCCCAAGTTCCTCGGCAGGCTCTCCCTGCCCGAGCGGCGCTTCGTGGCCGACGCCCTGCGCGCCGAGACCGTCGGCGGTGTCCTCCTGCTCGTGGCCGCCATCGCCGCCCTGGTGTGGGCCAACATCCCCGCCCTCTCCGACAGCTACACCGAAGTCAGCGACTTCCACATCGGCCCCGCCTCCCTCGGCCTGGACCTCTCGATCCAGCACTGGGCCGCCGACGGGCTGCTGGCCATCTTCTTCTTCGTCGCCGGCATCGAACTCAAGCGCGAGCTCGTAGCGGGCGATCTGCGCGACCCCAAGGCGGCCGCCCTCCCGGTGATCGCCGCCGTCTGCGGCATGGCCGTGCCCGCCCTGGTCTACGTACTCGTCAACACCGCCGGAGGCGGCTCGATGAACGGCTGGGCGGTCCCCACCGCCACCGACATCGCCTTCGCCCTGGCCGTCCTGGCCGTCATCGGCACCTCGCTGCCGTCCGCCCTGCGCGCCTTCCTGCTGACCCTCGCCGTCGTCGACGACCTCTTCGCCATCATGATCATCGCGGTGTTCTTCACCAGCGAGATCGACTTCCCGGCCCTCGGCGGCGCGGTCCTCGGCCTGGTCGTCTTCTGGTTCCTGCTCCGCAAGGGCGTCCACGGCTGGTACGTGTACGTCCCGCTCGCCCTGGTCATCTGGGGCCTGATGTACAACAGCGGCGTCCACGCCACCATCGCCGGCGTGGCCATGGGCCTGATGCTCCGCTGTTCCCGCAAGGAGGGAGAGGACACCTCCCCCGGCGAGCACATCGAGCACCTCGTCCGGCCCATTTCCGCCGGCCTGGCCGTCCCGCTCTTCGCCCTGTTCTCCGCCGGGGTCTCGCTCTCCGACAACGCCATCGCCCAGGTCTTCACCCGGCCCGAAACCCTCGGCGTCGTCCTCGGCCTGGTCGTCGGCAAGACCCTGGGCATCTTCGGCGGCGCCTGGCTGGCCGCCCGCTTCACTCGCGCCTCGCTCAACGAGGACTTGGCCTGGCCCGACGTACTCGCCGTCGCCTCGCTCGCCGGCATCGGCTTCACCGTCTCGCTCCTCATCGGCGAACTGGCCTTCACCGGCGACCAGACCCTCACCGGCGAGGTGAAGGCCGCCGTCCTGTTCGGCTCCCTCATCGCCGCCGTCGTCGCGAGCGTCTTGCTCAAGCTCCGCAACCGCAAGTACCAGGCCCTCACCGAGGACGAGGAGCGCGACGAGGACCTCGACGGCATTCCCGACATCTACGAGCAGGACAAGCCGGAGTACCACCTGCGGATGGCGAAGATCTACGAGGCCAAGGCCGCGGAACACCGCCGCAAGGCTGAGGCGGCCACGGACGCCGCGCTCGAAGCGACCACCGGGTCCAGCGCCGAGGGCGACCGTCCGGCATGATCTGAACTGACGCCGTGACGGGCGAAGGACAGCCGCCGCGCAGGGCGTCGACAGCAGACGACGGCAGAAGACAGAGGGAGAGAGCGATGAGCGCAGTGGACCAAGGGGCGCAAGGAGCCGAGCGCACACTCGGCCAGCTGGTCGCCTCGGCCACCGCCGAGATGTCCGCCCTGGTGCACGACGAGATCGCCCTCGCCAAGGCGGAGATCCGCCAGGACGTCAAGCGCGCGGGCATCGGCGGCACCGCCATCGGGATCGCAGGAGTGTTCGCCCTGTTCTCCCTGCCCGTGCTGAGCTTCGCCGCGGCGTACGGGATCCACAACCTCGGGCTCGGGCTGGCCTGGTCGTTCCTCATCGTCGGCGTGGCGTTCCTGCTGCTCGCGGGCCTGTTGGCGCTGATCGCCGTATCGAAGTTCAAGAAGGTCAAGCCGCCGGAGAAGACCATCGCCTCGGTCAAGGAGACCGCGGCGGTCGTCGCGACCGTCAAGCCGCATCCGCGGCCGGTGAGTGACCAGGCCGTGGGTGTGGCACGCTCGTCCTCATGACAGCGCCCTCACCGGATTCCAGCACTCCGCCCACCGCCGCGACGGCGGTCAGGATCGACGTGCCCGGCGGGCGAGCGGTGACCCACCGGGACGTCGCGGCCAACGGGGCCCGGTTCCACGTCGCCGAGATGGGCGACGGGCCGCTGGTGCTGCTGCTGCACGGCTTCCCGCAGTTCTGGTGGACGTGGCGGCACCAGCTGACCGCGCTCGCCGACGCCGGGTACCGGGCGGTCGCGATGGACCTGCGCGGGGTGGGCGGCAGCGACCGCACCCCGCGCGGCTACGACCCCGCCAACCTGGCGCTCGACATCACCGGGGTCGTACGGTCCCTCGGCGAGCCGGACGCCGCCCTCGTGGGACACGACCTCGGCGGCTACCTCGCCTGGACCGCGGCCGTGATGCGGCCCAAGCTGGTGCGCCGGCTCGTGGTCTCCTCGATGCCGCACCCGCGGCGCTGGCGCTCGGCGATGCTGTCCGACTTCGGCCAGACGCGGGCGAGTTCGCACATCTGGGGCTTCCAGCGGCCGTTCATCCCGGAGCGGCAGCTCGTCGCCGACGACGGGGCGCTCGTGGCCGAACTGATCCGGGACTGGTCCGGTCCGCTGCCGCCTGCCGTCGAGGACCTCGACGTGTACCGGCGTGCGATGTGCATCCCGTCCACCGCGCACTGCTCGATCGAGCCGTACCGCTGGATGATGCGGTCGATGGCCCGGCCGGACGGGCTCCAGTTCAACCGCCGGATGAGGCGGCCGGTGCGCGTGCCGACGCTGCACCTGCACGGATCGCTCGACCCGGTGATGCGGACCCGGAGCGCGGCCGGCTCCGGGGAGTACGTCGAAGCCCCGTACCGGTGGCGGCTGTTCGACGGCCTCGGGCACTTCCCGCACGAGGAGGATCCGGCGGCCTTCTCGACCGAGCTGGTCAACTGGCTGAAGGACCCTGAGCCGGACCGCTGAACCGTACCGCCGAACTGACGGGGCGCCAGCGGAACAGCTGACCAGTTGTCAGTACTACTGTCCTACGAACATTCAATTGCCCGGCGCATAGGCCAATTGGCCGCTCCGGACGGGATTACCGACCTTGGGGCCCGGGCACAGCTCGTTGTATGGGCTGGACGCACGACTACGGTGACACCGCACGCGAACGCCGCCCGGCAGCGACGCCGGGCACGCACGGGAGGACGGGCCGGGACGGCCACGACCCCCGACTCGGGATTCCGCGCATCCTGCGCCGCCGGGCCCGCTGGGTCTCGGCGCGCCTGCGGCATCCACGGACGTAGCCGGGGCCGCGCCCCGTCCGTACGGGCCCACCCGGATCCATACGGATCAACGGACCCGTGCGGACCAGGCCCGTACGGGCCTCACAGGGCGCATCCCTGGCTGTCGACCCGCCGGTCGGAGGCCTTCCCGATCCGGATGTCGTCGCGGACCTCGTCCGCCGTCAGCGCGTACCCGGTGTTCGGGTCGTCGAGCGACTTCGCGAAGACGACCCCGTACACCTTGCCGTCGGGCGTCAGCAGCGGGCCGCCGGAGTTGCCCTGGCGGACGGTCGCGTAGAGGGAGTAGACATCGCGCCGGACGGTGCCGCGGTGGTAGATGTCCGGGCCGTTGGCGTTGATCCGGCCGCGGACGCGCGCCGCGCGGACGTCGTACGCGCCGTTCTCCGGGAAGCCGGCGACGATCGCGTCACTGCTGCTCGCCGCGTCCTTGTCGGTGAACTCCAGCGCGGGCGCCTTCAGCTTGGGCACGTCCAGGACGGCGATGTCGCGCTCCCAGTCGTAGAGCACGACCTTGCCGTCGTAGAGCTTGCCCTCGCCGCCGATCTGCACGGTCGGCTCGCCGACCCCGCCGACGACATGCGCGTTGGTCATGACCTTGCCGGGCGCGAAGACGAATCCGGTGCCCTCCAGGACCTTGCTGCAGCTCGGCGCGGTACCGACGACCTTCACGATCGAGCGCTTGGCCGCCTCGGCGACGGGGCTGCGGGCGAGCGCCGGGTCGGGCGCCTTCACCTCGGTGATCGGCTCGTTCGAGAACGGGCTGAAGACCTGCGGGAAGCCGCTGCGCGCGAGGGTGGAGCTGAAGTCCGAGAACCAGGTGTTGGCCTGCGCGGGCAGCACCCGCGACACGCCCAACAGCACCTTGGAGTTGCGGACTTCCTTGCCCAGGGTGGGAAGTGACGTCCCGGCGAGGGCCGAGCCGATCAGCCACGCCACGAGCAGCATCGCGACGACGTTGACCAGGGCCCCGCCGGTCGCGTCGAGCGCGCGCGCCGGCGACCACGTGATGTGGCGGCGCAGGCGGTTGCCCAGGTGGGTGGTGAAGGCCTGCCCGATCGAGGCGCAGACGATGATGACGACGACGGCGATCACCACGACCGTGGTGGACACCTGGGTGCCGTTGTCGGTCACCCGGTCCCAGACCAGCGGGAGCAGGGACACGGCAATGAGACCACCGCCGAGGAAGCCGATCACCGACAGGATGCCGACGACGAACCCCTGGCGGTAGCCGACGATCGCGAACCACACGGCGGCGACCAGCAACAGGATGTCCAGCACGTTCACGAGGGTCACCGTCTCATGCGCGCCAGTCGAGCGGGACCTGCCTCGAACGGTCCCAGGGGCGCTCCCACCCGGCGAAATGCAGGAGCCGGTCGATCACTCCGGCGGTAAAACCCCAGACCAGAGCCGATTCGACGGTGAAAGCGGGGCCCAGGTGGCCCATCGGATGGACGGCCATGACCCGATGATCGGGATCCGTGAGATCGGCCACGGGAACCGTGAAGACGCGGGCGGTCTCGGCCGGGTCCACGACGCCGACGGGGCTCGGATCGCGCCACCAGCCGAGGACCGGGGTCACGACGAACTCGCTGACCGGGATGTAGAGGCGCGGCAGCACGCCGAAGAGCTGGACGCCGGAGGGGTCGAGCCCGGTCTCCTCCTCGGCCTCGCGCAGGGCGGCGCGCAGCGGGCCGATGGTGTGCGGATCGCCGTCCTCGGGGTCGAGTGCGCCGCCGGGGAACGAGGGCTGGCCGGGGTGCGAGCGCAGGGTTCCGGAGCGCTCCATGAGCAGCAGCTCGGGACCGCGGGGGCCCTCGCCGAAGAGGATCAGCACGGCGGACTGGCGGCCGCGGCCGTCCTCGGGCGGCAGGAACCGGCTGAGCTGGGTCGGCCGGACCGTCGCCGCGGCCTCGACGACGGGGCCGAGCCACCCGGGCAGGCCCTGGGTGCTCACGTACGGAGTGCCGGCGCGCCCGCCCTCGTACGGGACGTGCGACTCGCCCTGCTGCGGCGGCGCGGCCGCCTGGGCCACGCCGCTCTCGTCCCGCGCTCCGCGCGTCATAGGCACCCCTGCTCCCTGCCGTCGCCGACCACCGTCGCCGTCCCGATAGGGGGACAACGCAGCTCCGGGCCGGATTCGTTCCTCCGCGGGCCGCCGTGCGGCGGCCCGCGGCCGTGCTCCGTTCGGTTCCGCTCCCCGACCTGTGCTCAGGAGGCGGTGGGGGCGGCCGACGCAGCCGCGTCGGCCGGGGCCGCCGGGTCGGCGCCCAGCGGCGGCGCCGGGAGGCCCGGATAGTCGGGCGGCGGGCTCAGCCGCTGGCCGGGCTGGCCGCCCTTCTCGTACTTGAGCAGCTTCTTCGCCTTCTCCGGGTCCGTCTCGCCCTCCCCGTACGCCGGGCACAGCGGGGCGATCGGGCAGGCTCCGCAGGCGGGCTTGCGGGAGTGGCAGATCCGGCGGCCGTGGAAGACGACGCGGTGCGAGAGCATCGTCCACTCGCTCTTCGGGAAGATCGCGCAGATCTCGGCCTCGACCTTCTCCGGGTCTTCCTGCTCGGTCCACTTCCAGCGGCGCACCAGTCGGCCGAAGTGGGTGTCCACGGTGATCCCCGGGACTCCGAACGCATTGCCGAGCACCACGTTGGCCGTCTTCCGGCCGACTCCCGGCAGCGTCACCAGGTCCTCGATCCGGCCCGGCACGTTCCCGCCGAAGTCGTCCCGCAGGGCCTGGGAGAGGCCGAGGAGGGACCGCGCCTTCGCCCGGAAGAACCCGGTCGGCCGGATGAGCTCCTCCAGATCCTCGGGAACGGCCGCGGCCATGTCCTCGGGGGTCGGGTAGGCGGCGAACAGGGCCGGGGTCGTCTGGTTCACGCGCAGGTCGGTGGTCTGCGCGGAGAGGACCGTGGCGACCAGGAGCTCGAAGGGATTCCGGAAGTCGAGCTCGGGGTGGGCGTACGGATAGATCTCGGCCAGCTCGCGGTTGATGCGGCGGGCCCGGCGCACCATCGCCAGATGCGATTCCGGTTTCTTGGCCGAAGCTTTGCCCTGAAGGCTCGGCTGGGCCTTCCGGGGCTTCCGGGGCGTCTTCTCGGGGGCTTGTTCGCCCACAGCTGAATTGGGCCCGCCCGTCACTCCTGCGGACCCCTTGGCCTGTGCTCTCACCGGCTTGTTGGACACCCGACCAGCCTAAGGCCGGGCGCTGACACCCGCCTGGACCTCAGGTAACACCACTCTGATTGGCCTCTCACCGCACAGCACACGCGTACGTCCGGCATCCTAGGTAGTGATTGATCGCACTGTTTGAGCCGTCCGGCAAAATGGGGGACCAGGTCCCCCTGAGCTGGTCGACATAGGAGAGAGACTCGTGGACGACGTTCTGCGGCGCGCCCCGCTCTTCGCGGCGCTCGATGACGAGCAGGCCGCGGAGCTCCGCGCCTCCATGGGCGAGGTGACCCTCGCACGCGGTGACGCCCTGTTCCACGAGGGCGACCCCGGCGACCGGCTGTATGTCGTGACCGAGGGCAAGGTGAAGCTCCACCGCACCTCCCCCGACGGCCGCGAGAACATGCTGGCCGTCCTCGGCCCCGGCGAGCTGATCGGCGAGCTGTCGCTCTTCGACCCCGGCCCGCGTACCGCCACCGCCACGGCCCTGACCGAGGTCAAGCTGCTCGGCCTCGGCCACGGCGACCTCCAGCCCTGGCTCAACGCCCGGCCCGAGGTCGCGACCGCGCTGCTGCGCGCGGTGGCGCGGCGCCTGCGCAAGACCAACGACCAGATGTCCGACCTGGTCTTCTCCGACGTCCCGGGCCGCGTCGCCCGCGCCCTCCTGGACCTGTCGCGCCGCTTCGGCGTGCAGTCCGAGGAAGGCATCCACGTCGTGCACGACCTGACGCAGGAAGAGCTGGCCCAGCTGGTCGGCGCCTCCCGCGAGACGGTCAACAAGGCCCTCGCGGACTTCGCGGGCCGCGGCTGGCTCCGCCTGGAGGCCCGCGCCGTGATCCTGCTGGACGTGGAGCGGCTGGCGAAGCGGTCCCGCTGACCGCGGTTCTGGTGTGAGTGGAGGGGTCCTGGCCCGGTCGGGCGGGGCCCCTCTGCCGTCTCCGGACGGCCGTCTCCGGACGGCTGGCTCCGGACGGCTGGCTCCGGACGGCTGGCTCCGGACGGCTGGCTCCGGATGATCGTCTCCGGACGGCTGGCTCCGGGCGGCCGTCTCCGGGCCGTCGTCCCCAGGTCGCCGTCCCCGGCGTCGTCCCCGGATGTGGCGCTCAGACGGCCCTCAGGGCCTCGACCGCCTGCTTCGCCTCCAGCAGGTCGGCCCCGGTGATCCGCCGATAGACCCGGACGGCCTCGACCGTACGGCCGTCGCGCGCGAGCGCCCGTACCTCGTCCAGCCCGGCCGGCTCCGGCTCCACGATCCCGAAATGGTCCAGGAGCAGGCCGAGACGCCGCTCCAGCCGATCCGAGCGCCGCTCCAGGGCCTTCATGCGCAAGGTCACCGTCGAGGTGATCCACGAAGCGGTGGCGATCAGCGCGAGCAGCAGGAACAGCATGGTCATTCGGGGCCCCCCGGGATCAGCCCGTGATCTTGGAGGTATTCCAGCTGCGCTCGTACGGACCATTCCGCGGCCGGCCACAGCGAGCGGTCCACATCCGCGTAGACGTGCGCGACGACCGCCTCGGGGGTCGTGAACCCGTCTTCCACGGCCGTCTCCACCTGGGCGAGCCGGTGCGCCCGGTGGGCCAGGTAGAACTCCACCGCGCCCTGGGCGTCGTCCAGGACCGGCCCGTGGCCCGGGAGCACCGTGTGCACGCCGTCGTCGACCGTCAGCGAGCGCAGTCGGCGCAGCGAGTCCAGGTAGTCGCCCAGGCGCCCGTCGGGGTGGGCCACGACGGTGGTGCCGCGGCCGAGGATCGTGTCGCCGGTCAGCACGGCGCGGTCGGCGGGCAGGTGGAAGCAGAGCGAGTCGGCGGTGTGGCCGGGGGTCGGGACCACGCGCAGCTCCAGGCCGCCGGTGCGGATCACGTCCCCGGCGCCGAGCCCCTCGTCGCCGAGGCGCAGGGCGGGGTCCAGCGCACGGACCTTCGTACCGGTGAGCTCGGCGAACCGGCCCGCGCCCTCGGCGTGGTCGGGGTGGCCGTGGGTGAGGAGGGTCAGCGCGATCCGCTTGCCGGCCTGTTCGGCCATCTCCACGACGGCGCGCAGGTGGGCCTCGTCCAGGGGGCCGGGATCGATGACGACGGCTTCCGCGGAATCGGGCTCCGAGACGAGCCAGGTGTTGGTGCCGTCCAGGGTCATCGCGGAGGCGTTGGGGGCCAGGATGTTGACCGCGCGGGCGGTGGCGGGCCCTGAGGTAACGATTCCTCGGGGCTGTCCGGGCAGAGCGGCCGCATTCGTCACGGGGTGCCTCCGGGGCGGACGTGCTTGGTGAACTCGTCGTGGCCGGGCCAGCTGAGCACCAGCTCGCCGTTCTCCAGCGTGGCCTGCGCCAGTACCGGGGTCAGGTCCTGGGCGGCGGCCGCGGCGAGGGCGCCGGCTGCGCTCCCGTACGGCTCCAGCGAGCGCAGCGTGGAGATGGTGGGCGGCATCATCAGCAACTCGCCCTTGTCGTAGCCGGCCGCGGCCTCCGCGGGGCGGATCCAGACGGTCCGGTCGGCCTCTGTGGAGGCGTTGCGGGTGCGCTGGCCCTCGGGGAGGGCGGCCACGAAGAACCAGGTGTCGTAGCGGCGGGGCTCGAACTCCGGGGTGATCCAGCGGGCCCAGGCGCCGAGCAGGTCGGAGCGCAGCAGCAGGCCGCGGCGGTCGAGGAACTCGGCGAAGCTGAGCTCGCGGGCGACGAGGGCCACGCGGTCGGCCTCCCAGTCGTCGCCGGTGGTGTCGCCGACGACCGTGTCGGGGGACTCGCCGGCGAGCAGGACGCCGGCCTCCTCGAAGGTCTCGCGGACGGCGCCGCAAACGATCGCCTGGGCGGTGCGGGGGTCGGTGTCGAGACGGGCGGCCCAGTCGTCCTGGCCAGGGCCGGCCCAGCCGACGAGGTGGTCCTCGTCGCGGGGGTCGACCCCGCCGCCGGGGTAGGCGTACGCGCCGCCCGCGAAGGCCATGGAGGCCTTGCGGCGCAGCATGTGCACGACGGGTCCGGCGGAGGTGTCGCGGAGCAGCATGACGGTGGCGGCGCGGCGGGGTTCCACCGGAACGAGGGAACCGGCCATGAGCGCGCGGATGCGGTCGGGCCACTCCGGCGGGTACCACTGGCCTCCGGCGGGGGGCTGCTGCTGACCGTACTGACCATTCGGCATGACGGGATGCTACGGGTATCCGGCCCGATGTTCGAGAGCCACCGGACGGACGGCCGTGCCGCCCCGACCCGGTCCCCGAACGCCGGACGGGCTGGAGGCGGCGGAACGCGAACGGCCCCGGCGGAACGGAAACGGCCCTGGCGGGCCGCCGGACGGAGTCCGGCGCAGCGGCACGAAGCCGGTGAGGCCCGCCAGGGCCGAAGCGCGCGAGTGGCGCGTCAGGAAACGGTGCGGCGCGGCAGGAAACGGTGCGGCGCGTCAGGGAACGGAGCGGCGCGTCGAGAAGCAGTGCGGCGCCGGGAAGAGGTGCCGCGCGTCAGGAAGCGGAAACCTCGACCTGGAGCTCGACCTCGACCGGGGCGTCCAGCGGGAGGACCGCCACGCCGACCGCGCTGCGGGCGTGGACGCCCTTCTCGCCGAGCACCTCGCCGAGCAGCTCGCTCGCACCGTTCAGCACGCCCGGCTGGCCCGTGAAGTCCGGGGCCGAGGCCACGAAGCCGACCACCTTCACGACGCGCTCGATCTTGTCGAGGTCGCCGATCACGGACTTCACCGCCGCCAGGGCGTTCAGCGCGCAGACGGCGGCCAGCTTCTTGGCCTCCTCCGCGGAGACCTCCGCCCCGACCTTGCCGGTCGTCGGCAGGCTGCCGCGGACCATCGGGAGCTGCCCCGCGGTGAACACGTACGCGCCCGACCGGACGGCCGGCTGGTAAGCGGCGAGCGGCGGGACGACGTCCGGCAGGGTCAGGCCGAGCTCGGCCAGCTTCGCCTCGACGACGCCGCTCATGCCTTCTCCCGCTTGAGGTAGGCCACGAGCTGCTCGGGGTTGTTCGGCCCGGGCACGACCTGGACGAGCTCCCAGCCGTCCTCGCCCCAGGTGTCCAGGATCTGCTTGGTGGCGTGGACCAGCAGCGGGACCGTCGCGTATTCGAACTTCTTGGTCATGGGGGCGAGCGTAACGCGTGACGGCGCGGGGGTCCGCCCGGCCGAAGGTTGGTTGGGGGAGGCTCATGCGCGGCCCGAGGGGCGAGTGGTTAGGCTCAGACGCTGTGAGCAGGCTCCAGGTGGTCAGCGGCAAGGGCGGAACCGGAAAGACCACGGTCGCCGCGGCACTCGCGCTCGCCCTCGCGCGCGAGGGCAGACGGACGCTGCTGGTCGAGGTCGAGGGCAGGCAGGGGATCGCGCAGCTCTTCGGCGCCGAGGCGCTCCCGTACGAGGAGCGGAAGATCGCCGTCGCCTCGGGCGGCGGGGAGGTCTTCGCCCTGGCCATCGACGCCGAGCGCGCACTGCTCGACTACCTCCAGATGTTCTACAAGCTCGGCTCCGCCGGCCGCGCGCTCAAGAAGCTCGGCGCCATCGACTTCGCGACGACCATCGCGCCCGGCCTGCGGGACGTCCTGCTGACCGGCAAGGCGTGCGAGGCGGTCCGGCGCAAGGACAAGGCCGGGCGCTACGTCTACGACCACGTGATCATGGACGCGCCACCGACCGGGCGGATCACCCGGTTCCTGAACGTCAACGACGAGGTGGCGGGACTGGCCCGGTTCGGGCCGATCCACAACCAGGCGCAGGCCGTCATGAAGGTGCTCAAGTCCCCGGAGACGGCCGTCCACCTGGTCACTCTGCTGGAGGAGATGCCGGTCCAGGAGACCGCCGACGGCATCGCCGAGCTGGAGGAGGCCGGACTGCCCGTCGGGCGGGTAGTCGTCAACATGGTGCGGCCGCACCACCTGGACGAGGACACCCTGCGCGGCGCCGCCGGCGAGCGCCGGGCGGACGTGGCCAAGGCTCTGTCCCGGGCGGGCCTGGGCGGCGCGCGACGCGGGGGGCTCGCGGAGCGGCTGGTGGACCCGCTGCTCGCGCAGGCCGCCGAGCACGCGAGCCGGGTGGAGCTGGAGCGCGCGCAGCGCACCGTACTGGAGCAGCTGGACGTGCCGACGTACGAACTCCCCCTGCTGGGCGCGGGGATGGATCTGGCCGGGCTCTACGAGCTGGCCTCGGAGCTGCGGAAGCAGGCGGGCGACGAATGACCGAGGCCACGACGGGAACGAGGACCGGCGCCGGCATGGACGCTCCGCGGCGGCTGCCCGTGGACCGCCTACTGGACGATCCCGGGACGCGGATCATCGTCTGCTGCGGCGCGGGCGGGGTCGGCAAGACCACGACCGCCGCGGCCCTCGGCGTACGGGCGGCGGAGCGCGGGCGGAAGGTGGTCGTGCTGACCATCGACCCGGCGCGGCGGCTCGCCCAGTCGATGGGGATCGACTCGCTGGACAACACCCCGCGCAGGGTGAAGGGGGTGCAGGGGGTCGACGGTGCGGACGGCGGCGAACTGCACGCCATGATGCTCGACATGAAGCGGACCTTCGACGAGATCGTCGAGGGGCACGCGGACGCCGAGCGGGCGGAGGCGATCCTCGCCAACCCCTTCTACCAGTCGCTGTCGGCCGGCTTCGCGGGCACGCAGGAGTACATGGCGATGGAGAAGCTGGGACAGTTGCGCGCCCGCGACGACTGGGACCTGATCGTCGTGGACACCCCGCCGAGCCGGTCCGCGCTGGACTTCCTCGACGCGCCGAAGCGACTGGGGTCCTTCCTGGACGGAAAGTTCATCCGGGTGCTGATGGCTCCGGCGAAGGTCGGCGGCCGGGCGGGGATGAAGTTCCTCAACGTCGGCATGTCCCTGATGACCGGCACGCTCAGCAAGCTGATGGGCGCCTCGCTGCTGAAGGACGTACAGACGTTCGTGGCGGCGATGGACACGATGTTCGGCGGGTTCCGCACCCGCGCGGACGCGACGTTCCGGCTGCTCCAGGCTCCGGGTACGGCGTTCCTGGTGGTCGCGGCGCCCGAGCCGGACGCGCTGCGGGAGGCTGCGTACTTCGTGGAGCGGCTGGCCGCGGAGAAGATGCCGCTGGCCGGGCTCGTACTGAACCGGGTGCACGGCAGCGGTGCCGATCAGCTGTCCGCGGAGCGGGCGTTGGCCGCCGCAGAGAATCTTGAAGAGGGCGGCATTGTCGATCAGGAGTCCGGGAATGCTGGACTTCGTGACTCGGCCGCGGAGGCCGAAGCGGCGGACGCCGACGCGGCGGGAGCCGATGTGGACGAGATCACCGCAGGACTGCTGCGTCTGCACGCCGAGCGGATGCAGGTGATCGCGCGCGAACAGCGCACACGCGATCGTTTCACCTCACTGCACCCTGAGGTGGCGGTGGCCGAGGTGGCCGCCCTGCCCGGCGATGTGCACGACCTCGCCGGGCTGCGGGCCATCGGAGAGCGACTCGCGGCCGGGGTGCCGGCCGGAGCGTAGGCGTTCGTAGGGCGGATGCCTACGACGTACGCCTACAACGGACGCCTGCGTACGAGCGGTCCTCCGGGTGCGGAGGCAGTCGTACGCGGGACCGCGCGAGGGGGCCCTGGCCTACCCCGCTGCCGCGTACGTCTCGTACGGAACGTCGATCTCCGCCATGTCCGCGTCGACGTCCACGGTGAGGATGCCCGTACTGCGCTCGTACTCCGTGCGAGCGGTTTCGAGCAGCCGTCGCCACGAGGTGACGGTGGGACGCCGGCGCAGCAGTGCGCGACGCTCCCGCTCGGTCATTCCGCCCCATACTCCGAACTCGACACGATTGTCGAGCGCGTCGGCCAGGCACTCGGTCCGCACCGGACACCCGGTGCACACCGCCTTGGCCCTGTTCTGTGCCGCTCCTTGAACGAACAGTTCATCCGGATCGGTAGTGCGGCAGGCTGCCTGCGCACTCCAGTCGGTAACCCAGCCCATCCCGGCGCCGTCCTCTCCCGAATCGAGGCTCCCCCACGGCGGTAGCGGCATATTCACCGCTGCCAGTTGAGGACGTTACGGAAGGCGGGGACAGTGCAACACCCCCGACGGGCCCAATCTTGAATGGTCCGAACGGACTATGGGTAAGCGGCAGATCACCCGACGGAGTGATCCGGCGACATGCCCGACCATTCCGGCAATTCGGGTGGAATCGGCGGACCGCGGGCGAGAGACCGTCAGAGTGAAGGGCGAGATTCGGACATGAGTCCACCCCATTCGGGAAGGGTGAAAATCAAGCCGGGGGGTTGATGTCGCACCGCACTGCTGTGACAGTTGAGGACAGCTTAGGCCAAGGCATTCGCGCGTGTCCGGCGAATGAGAACGTAGGCTGCCCTCCATGGGAAAGAAGCGCTCGGGCGCCGGGCTCACGGGGCCGCAGCAGGCCGCCAAGTTCCTCGGGGTGTCCGTTCTCTCCGGAGTTGTGCTGGCCGGCATCGCGATCCCGGGCGCAGGCGCCCTGGGGCTCGCCGCCAAGGGAACGGTCGAGGGATTCGACGAGATCCCGGCCAATCTCAAGACACCGCCGCTGAGCCAGCGTACGACGATTCTGGACGCCGAAGGTGGCCTGATCGCCACGGTCTATTCACGGGACCGGCAGGTGGTGCCGCTGACGGCCATCTCCCCGTACATGCAGAAGGCGATCGTCGCGATCGAGGACTCGCGTTTCTACGAGCACGGCGCGATCGACGCGAAGGGCATCCTGCGCGCGGTCAACCGCAACGCGCAGGAGGGCGGGGCCGCGCAGGGCGCCTCCACGCTGACGCAGCAGTACGTGAAGAACGTGTTCGTCGAAGAAGCCGGCGATGACGAGACCAAGGTGCGCGAGGCGCAGGAGAAGAGCCTCGGCCGCAAGATCCGCGAGCTGAAGTACTCGATCCAGGTCGAGGAGGAGCTCGGGAAGAAGAAGATCCTCGAGAACTACCTCAACATCACGTACTTCGGCCAGCAGGCGTACGGAATCGAATCCGCCGCCCAGCGCTACTTCAGCAAGCCGGCCAAGGACCTGACCCTGGACGAGTCGGCCCTGCTGGCGGGTGTGGTGCAGTCGCCGAGCCGGTTCGACCCGGTGAACGACGCGCAGGAGGCGATGAAGCGCCGGAACGTCGTCCTCCAGCGGATGGCCGACATGAAGGACATCTCGCAGACAGAGGCGGACGAGGCGAAGAAGAAGCCGGTGACGCTGAAGGTGACGCGGCCGAAGAACGGCTGCATCACCGCGGTCAAGGGCGCGGGCTTCTTCTGCGACTACGTGCGCAACACGTTCCTGACCGACCCGGTGTTCGGCAAGACCCGCGAGGAGCGGGCCAAGCTCTGGAACCAGGGTGGCCTGACCGTGCGGACGACGCTGGACCCGCAGTCGCAGGAGTCCGTCAACGAGTCGATCAAGGACCACGTCAACCAGGACGACAAGGTCGCCACGGCCGTCACCCTGGTGCAGCCGGGTACGGGCCGGGTCCTCGCCATGGGCCAGTCCAAGCCGTACGGCTTCGGGAAGAACGAGACGCAGATCAACTTCTCCGTCGACAAGCGGATGGGCGGATCGAACTTCGGCTTCCCGACCGGTTCGACCTTCAAGCCGTTCGTCGCGGCCGCGGCCCTGGAGAAGGGCGTGTCCCCGGGCAAGACGTACCCGTCCCCGCACGACATGGAGTACCCGAGCCCGGTGGAGACCTGCGGCGACAAGCCCTGGGTCAACACCTCCCACGACCGGGTCGAGAACGAGTCGGAGTCCGAGCGCGGCCCGTACGCCATGCAGGACGCGATGGCCAAGTCGGTCAACACGTACTTCGTGGAGATGATCTCCGAGAACGGGCTGTGCCCCGTGACCGAGATGACCACCAAGCTCGGCGTGATCCCGGCCGACGGGACGAAGCTGCCGGAGGTCCCGGCGATCGCGCTCGGCACCGAGGGCATGTCCCCGCTGACCATGGCGAACGCGTACGCGACCTTCGCCAACCGCGGCGTGTACTGCACCCCCGTCGCCCTGGAGTCCATCACCGACGCGCACGGCAAGGCGCTGGCGGTGCCGAAGTCGCAGTGCGACCGGGTGATGAGCGAGAAGACCGCCGACACCGTCAACACGCTGCTGCTCGGCGTGATCGACTCCGGTACGGGTACCGCGGCGGGTCTGACGGACCGGCAGAACGCGGGCAAGACGGGCACCACCGACAGCCGCTACAACGCCTGGTTCGTCGGGTACACGCCGAACATGGCCGGCGCGACGTGGGTCGGCTCGGGCGGCGCCAAGCAGGTGTCGATGGAGAACATCACCATCGGCGGCCAGTACTACGACAAGGTCTACGGCGGCGGGCTGCCCGGTCCGATCTGGAAGCAGGCGGTCTCGGGCGCGCTGTCGGGCCGGGAGGCTCCGAGCTTCACCACGGTCGGCATCCCGGAGAGCGGCGGCGCGCCGACGGGCGGCGGCCGCCCCAGCACCCCGAACCCGAACCCGAACAAGCCGGGGAAGCCCGGCAAGCCGGGCGGCGACGGCAAGCCCGGCGGCCGCCCCGGCGGCCAGACGGCGGCGGGGGCCACGGGAGGCGCGACGGGCGGCGCCACCGGCGGGGCGACGGCCGGCGCGACCGGCGGTGGAACCCCGACCGACCCGTTCCCGGGCGGCGTGATCGGCGGCCTTGAGGACTAGCGGACATGAGTGGATGAACGGAGGGCCCCGCCCGCGCAGCGCGCAGGCGGGGCCCTCCGTTCATTCATGCGTGCACGTCTATGCGAGGTGCTTCTTGACGGCGGCGGCGACGCGGCCGCCCTCCGCCAGACCGGCCACCTTCGGGTTCACGATCTTCATGACGGCGCCCATGGCCCGCGGCCCCTCGGCACCCGCGGCCTTGGCCTCCTCGACGGCCTGCGCCACGATCGCGCCGAGCTCCTCGTCGCTGAGCTGCTTGGGCAGGTAGGTGTCGAGGAACTCACCCTCCGCCGTCTCGCGCGCGGACTGCTCGGGACGGCCGCCCTGCGCGAAGGCCTCCGCGGCCTCGCGGCGCTTCTTCGCCTCCTTGGCGATCACCTTGAGGACCTCGTCGTCGGAGAGCACGCGCGCCTCCTTGCCCGCGACCTCCTCCTTGGTGATGGCGGCGAGGGTCAGGCGCAGCGTGGACGAGTGCAGCTCGTCGCGCGCCCTGATGGCGGTGGTGAGGTCTTCCTGGAGCTTGGCCTTGAGCGTGGTCATGACCTGAGTCTGCCAGGTGGAGGGCTGGTGGCGCCCGCCGGTTTTCCGCGTCTGCGACGATGGGGCCATGCGTGCGCGTTACGGAGTACCCCTGAAGGTCACGGCCTCGATCGCGGCGGTAGGGGCCGCCGGTGTGGCCTATGCCGCCGGTTTCGAGGCGCGGTCGTTCCGGCTGCGCCGGATCACCGTTCCGGTGCTCCCGGCCGGGATGCGCCCGCTGCGCGTGCTGCAGGTCTCCGACATCCACATGGTCGGCGGGCAGCACAAGAAGCGCGCCTGGCTGCAGTCGCTGGCCGGCCTGCGACCGGACTTCGTGGTGAACACGGGGGACAACCTCTCGGACACCGAGGGTGTTCCGGAGGTACTGGACGCCCTGGGCCCCCTGATGTCCTTCCCCGGGGTGTACGTCTTCGGGTCGAACGACTACTACGGGCCGCGGCTGCGCAACCCCGGGCGCTACCTGATCGAGAAGGTCCAGGGCCGGCACGGGCTGAACGGCAACAAGCCGGTCGTCGGCGCCGTGCACAACCCGTGGGAGGAGATGCGGGACGCCTTCGACGCAGCGGGCTGGGTCAACCTCACCAACACGCGCGGACGCCTGAAACTGCCCGGCCTGGAGCTCGCCTTCACCGGACTCGACGACCCGCACATCAAGCGGGACCGGTACGAGCGGGTCGCGGGCGGGCCGGAGGCGGACGCCGACTTCTCGATGGCGGTCGTGCACGCCCCGTACCTGCGGGTCCTGGAGTCCTTCACGGCCGACCGCTACCCGCTGATCCTGGCGGGGCACACGCACGGCGGGCAGCTGTGCATCCCCTTCTACGGGGCGCTCGTCACCAACTGCGACCTGGACACGAAGCGGGTGAAGGGGCTCTCCACGCACGAGGCGGACGGGCACCGCGCCTACCTCCACGTCTCGGCGGGCTGCGGCACGAACCGCTACACCCCGGTCCGCTTCGCCTGCCCCCCGGAAGCCACGCTCCTGACGCTGACCCCGAAGGCGTAGCGCCCCCGGCACCCCCTCGCGAAAACCGGATTTCGTCTCCGGCCGAGGGTCCGCTAAAGTAATCGATGTCGCCAGGACAGCAACCGCTGCAAGGCGGCGATCGGGGTGTAGCGCAGCTTGGCAGCGCGCTTCGTTCGGGACGAAGAGGTCGTGGGTTCAAATCCCGCCACCCCGACAGCTGAAATACCAGGTCGGCCCCCTACTCATGCGAGTAGGGGGCCGACCTGTTTTGTTCGGGTGTCCAACTGCGTGACCAGCGGCCGGGTTCTGGTGGGTCCGCGCGGCGGGGGTGGGGGCGCGGTTCCGTGGGTAGCTTCGGCGCACGCCGACGCCTAGGTCGGGGCCCGTCCAGGCCGCGGCGCCGAAGCCCGGAGGGACGAACCGCAGTGACCACCGTCATCGCCCACGTCAGCGATCTGCACCTGGACCTCTCGGAGCGCGCCACGGAGCGTGCCCTGACGGTCATGAACTACCTGCGCGACATGCCCGGCCCCGTCGACGCCGTGCTGGTCTCCGGTGACATCGCCGACCATGCGGCGGCGGACGAGTACGCGCAGGCCCGCAAGTTGTTCGACCTGCCCTATCCGGTGCTGGTGCTGCCCGGCAACCACGACCGGCGGGGGGCGTTCCGTGCGGGCCTGCTCGACGCGGCGCCCGTGGACGAGGAGCTGAACCAGGTCGCCCGCACGCCCGGAGCCGTCTTCTTGCTGTGCGATTCGACGGTCCCGGACAGCGACGAGGGCCTGCTCAGCGACCTGACCCTGGGCTGGCTGGACGAGACGCTGACCGCCGAGGGCGGGGAGCTGCCCGTCTTCGTCTGCTTCCACCACCCGCCGGTCGACCTGCACACCCCGTACGTGGACCGGGTCCGGCAGTTCGGCGAGGAGCGCCTCGCCGCGGTGCTGGAGCGGCACCCGCAGGTCGTGGCCCTGCTGTGCGGTCACGCGCACGTGGCCGCGGCCACGACGTTCGCGGGGCGCCCGCTGCTCGTGGCGCCCGGGGTCGCCTCGACCGTCCCGCTGCCCTTCGAGGGGCGGCCCGCCGTGGACCACGAGCCGGCGCCGGCGCTGGCCTTCCACGTGCTCGACGACCGGCGCCGGCTGGTCACCCACTACAGGACGCTCGGCCGGCCGTACCACGACGACCACTGACGCCGAAGGTCAAGGGGAGGCTGTTTCGGGACCGGTTCCGGTCCCGGACTCGGACTCGGACTCGGCGGCCAGTGCGGCGAGTTCGGTGCGGACCAGGGTGAGGAAGGCGGCCGAGGGGCGGACCTCCACCGCCCGCTCCCGCGCGGCCGCCCGGAGGTGGTCGAGGACCGCGCCGAGCGTGGGCAGGGAGCCGAGCGGACGCAGCAGCCACAGGCGTCCCGGCGGCCGGCGCGGGAGCCCGAGGGCCATGAGGACCTCCTCGGCCTCCCAGTCGAGGTCGTGCAGATCGGGGTCCGCGAGCGGGGCGGCCTCCACGTCGGTGATGTGCCCGTGGCCGTCCAGCCGGGTCTCGACCGCCCAGTGGGTGGACCGGTCCGGGATCCAGGTCCGGGCCGCCGGGGGCCATACGTACGGGAGGAACACCCACAGCGTGTCCTCGGGCGCGGGCTCCCAGCCGAGCACCTCCAGCTCCCGTACCTCGGGCAGCCGGTCCGGCTCCTGTTCGCTGCGGCCGGTGCGGCGCAGCGCGAGCGGGTGCGGTGTTCCGTCCTCGTCCCACGACATGCGCGCAGGCTACCGCCGGAGCGGGCGCCGGCCTACGACCGGCGGAAGTCGACCTCCGCCGGCGGCTCCCCCGGCCAGTTCAGCCGGGTCGGCGCCGGCGGGGTCTCGGCGAGTACGGTCCCCCGCGCGACCACGTACCGCGGCCGGACCTGGCGTCGGACCGCCTCGGCCGGGGTCTCGGCCGGCAGCAGCACGAAGGAGGCGGGGGCGCCCTCCGAGATCCCGTACTCCGCCTCCGTCAGGCCCAGCACCCGCGCCGCGCGCTCCGTCACCATCTCGAACGCCACCGGGACCTCGTCCGCTCCCGTGAGCTGGGAGGCGTACAGCCCGACGAGGGCGGTCTGGAGCGGGTTGGCGGTGCCGAGCGCGTTCCACGGGTCCATCACGTCGTCGTGGCCGAAGGCCACGTTGACCCCCGCCGCCAGCATCTCCTTGACCTGGGTGAGGCCGCGCCGCTTGGGGTAGCCGTCGAAGCGGCCCTGGAGGTTGAGGTTGGCGAAGGGGTTGCAGACCAGGTTGATCCCGGAGCGGGACAGCAGCCGCTGGAGTTTGAAGCTGTACGCACCGCCGTAGGAGCCCATCGCCGTCGTGTGCGAGGCGGTCGCCCGCTCCCGCAGCCCCGTGCGCAGTGCGAGCGCGGCCAGCACCTCCACGAACCGGGACTGCTCGTCGTCGATCTCGTCGCAGTGGGCGTCCACGCGCAGGCCGTGCTCCTCGGCCACCGCGAAGGCGGTGGCCAGCGACGCGACCCCGTCCTCCCGGGTGTCCTCGAAGTGCGGGATCGCCCCGACCACGTCGGCGCCGCGGGCGACCGCCTCGCGCAGCAGCGCCTCGCCGTCCGGGAAGGAGACGATGCCCTCCTGCGGGAACGCGACGATCTGCAGGGTCATGAAGTCCCGGACCCGGTCGCGGACCTCCAGCAGCGCGTCCAGTGCGGTGAGCGCGGGGTCGGTGACATCGCAGTGCGTCCGTACGTGCAGCACGCCCTGCGCCGCCTGCCAGCGCAGCACCTGCACGGCCCGCGCGATGACGTCCTCGCGGGTCAGGGTCCGCTTGCGCTCGCTCCAGCAGGCGATGCCCTCCCACAGCGTCCCGGAGGAGTTCGGGCGCGGCTCCCCGGCGGTCAGGGCCGTGTCCAGATGGATGTGCGGCTCGACGAAGGGGGCGCAGAGAAGCCCGCCGTGCGCCTCGATCAGCACGCCGGTGGCCGGCGGCTCCTTCTGGTCGTCGTACGGGACCACCCGCGCGATCCGCCCGTCCTCGGCGACCTCGACGTCGTGCAGGCCCTCGGTGTGCAGCAGCCGGGCGCCCCGGACGATCATCCGCATGCGGCCACCCTACGACCGCGGCCCGCGGTTTCCGGGGAAACCGCGGGCCGCGACCGGTGCATCGCGATCGGCCGGCAGGGCAGCGGCTCAGCCGCGCTTGGCCTGGGCCTTCTGCTGCATGCCCCGGGTCTTCGCGGAGAGGGACTGCACGTCCTTGACCGCGGCCTTCGCGCGCGCCTCGGCCGCCGTGTTCTTCGCCCGCTCCCGCTCGCGCTCCGCGGCCTGTGACGTGCCGGCACGAGCCTTCTTGGCCATGATCACTCCTCCTCGGGACACATCGGGACACATCGGGACATCGGGACGCATCAGAGGGCGTACGTCCTCACTGTCCCCCCGTTCGCAGGAGGCGGCATCCGGAGCGAGGGTCAGCCGCGCCCGCCCTTGCGGCGCTGCTGCTCGCGCATCCGGTCCTCCTTCATGGCCAGCGTCTGCGCCTCGCGCACGTCCTCGACCAGCATCGCCGGCTTGCTCGGCATCCCGGATTCAGACGACCGACGGTCCTCGTGAGTCTGTTCCTTGCGCTTGTTCGCCATGATCACTCCTCACTGGAACTGGAAAAGGGCTGGGTTGGGCCCCGCCCACGCTGCCTCCTCCCGTCCACCCCGACCATTCGACAGCGCCAATCGGGTTACATGGGGGGTATGACTGACAACACGGCCGTGCCCGACTGGGAGAAGCGCTTCCGCGCGCCGCGCGTCGGGCTGCCCGACTGGGCCGAGGACGCTCCGGACCGCTCGCTCTTCGTGTCGAACGCCACCGGGACGTACGAGCTCTACGCCTGGGACCGGGCCACCGGCAGCCAGCGGCAGGCCACCGACCGGCCCAACGGGACCACCGACGGGACCCTCTCGCCCGACGGCGAGTGGATCTGGTGGTTCTCCGACACCGACGGCGACGAGTTCGGCACCTGGGTGCGCCAGCCCTTCCGGGGCGGCCCCGACGAGCCGGCCACCCCCGGGCTGGAGCCCTCGTATCCCGCCGGGCTCGCCATCGGCCGCGACGGGACCTCGGTCGTCGGCCGCTCCACCGACGAGGACGGCACGACGATCCACGTGGTGCGGCCGGGCGCCGCGGAGCCCGCGGTGATCTACCGGCACCGGGAGTCGGCCGGCGTCGGCGACCTCTCCCACGACGGGACCCTGATCGCGATCGAGCACATCGAGCACGGGGACGCCATGCACTCGGCGCTGCGCGTGGTCACCCTCGACGGGGCCACCGTCGCCGAGCTCGACGACTCCCGGGGCGGCACGGTGGAGCTGGGCCTGGAGGTGCTCGGCTTCGCGCCGGTCGCCGGGGACACCCGGCTGCTGGTCGGCCACCAGCGGCGCGGCCGCTGGGAGCCGATGGTCTGGGACGTCGCCACCGGCGCCGAGCAGGACCTCGCGATCGAGCTGCCGGGCGACGTCAGCGCCGAGTGGTACCCGGACGGCTCCGCACTGCTGATCGCGCACAGCTTCGAGGCGCGCAGCGAGCTCTGGCGCTACGACCTGGCCGCGCGGGAGCTCGTCAGGGTGCAGACCCCGCCCGGCACGGTCTCCGGTGCGACGGCCCGGCCGGACGGCACCGTGGAGTACCAGTGGTCCTCGGCGGCCGAGCCCTCGGCCGTGCGGTCCACCGCGGGCGGGGTCGTCCTGGACCCGCCCGGGTTCCGGCCGCCCGGCTCGGTGCCGGTGGAGGACGTGTGGGTGGAGGGCCCCGGCGGGCGGATCCACGCGCTGGCGCAGCGGCCCGCGGGCCACGGGGAAGGGCCCTTCCCGACGATCTTCGAGGTGCACGGCGGTCCGACCTGGCACGACAGCGACGCCTTCGCGGCGACCCCCGCGGCCTGGCTGGACCACGGCTTCGCGGTGGTCCGGGTCAACTACCGGGGCTCGACCGGCTACGGCCGCGAGTGGACGGACGCCCTCAAGCACCGCGTCGGCCTGATCGAGCTGGAGGACATCGCGGCCGTCCGGGAGTGGGCGGTGGCCTCCGGCCTCGCCGACCCGGCGCGCCTCGTGCTCTCCGGCGGCTCCTGGGGCGGCTACCTGGCCCTGCTGGGGCTCGGCACCCAGCCCGAGGCCTGGGCCGTGGGCCTGGCCGCCGTACCCGTCGCCGACTACGTCACGGCGTACCACGACGAGATGGAGGCGCTGAAGTCCCTGGACCGCACCCTCTTCGGCGGCACGCCGGAGGAGGTCCCGGACCGCTTCGAGGCGTCCTCCCCGCTCACGTACGTCGACGCGGTGAAGGCCCCCGTGCACATCGCGGCGGGTCTCAACGACCCGCGCTGCCCGATCCGTCAGATCGAGAACTACGTCGAGCGGCTGGCGGCGCGCGGGGCGGTGCACGAGGTGTACCGGTACGACGCCGGGCACGGCTCGCTCGTCGTGGAGGAGCGGATCAAGCAGGTCCGGATGGAGCTGGAGTTCGTACAGAAGCACCTGCCCCGGTAGGCCGCGGCGGCGGCCCCGGCCCCGGTGATCCGGTGCACCCCCCGTACGGTGGTGGGGTGCACCGGTTTCTCCTGACCCCGCGCTGGTGGGGGATCAACGTCTTCGTCGCGCTCGCCGTTCCCGTCTGCCTGTTCATGGGGACCTGGCAGCTCGGCCGGTTCGAGGACCGCGTCGACAGCCACAAGGAGGCGACCGGCGGACGGCCCGCCGCCGGGGCCGCCGCGCCGCTGGAGTCGCTGCTCCCGGTGGACAAGCAGACCTCCGGACGCCTCGCGTCCGCCTCCGGCGAGTACGCCGAGCAGCTGCTCGTGCCCGAGCGCCGGCTTGACGGCAAGAGCGGCTTCTACGTCCTGACCCTGCTCAGGACCGACTCCGGCAAGGCCGTCCCGGTGGTCCGGGGCTGGCTGCCGGGCAGGGCCGACGCGGCGAAGGCCCCGGCCGCGCCGACCGGACGGGTCGAGGTGACGGGCGCGCTCCAGGCCTCGGAGAGCTCCACCAGCAAGGGCGTGTACGCCGACGGCGGGCTGCCGGCCGGACAGCTCGGGGTGATCGGTGCGGCCTCGCTGGTCAACCTCGTGCCGTACGAGCTGTACGACGCCTGGCTGACGGTGCAGACCCCGGCCGACGGGCTGACCCCGGTGCCCGCGCAGGCGCCGAGCAACACCGGGCTGGACCTGAAGGCCTTCCAGAACCTCGGCTACACCGGCGAGTGGTTCGTCTTCGCCGCGTTCGTGCTGTTCATGTGGTTCCGGCTCTACCGCCGCGAGGTGGAGACGCTGCGCGATGCCGAGGCGGGGCTGCTGCCGCGGACCGCCGGCCCGTCGGCGGAGCCCGCCGCGGCCGAGACCACGGCTTCGGCCACGGCTACAGGCACGGCTACGGCTTCGGCGCGTCCAGCGGAATGACGCCCGTGCGGTAGACCGTCCCCCCGCAGGCCGCGGGGATCGTCGTCTGCGTGGTCGGCGCACCCGGCGGCGCGGTGTGCGGCGTGTGCGTCACCTCCACCCCGGTCGGCTCCGGGGTTTTGCTGTCGGTCTCCGGCTCGGGGCCCGTGGCACGGGCCGCCGTGCCCTGCCCGCTGTCCGGGGCGCCGGCCGGGGGCTTGGTCACCGGATCGGGCGTGGCCGCCGGGCAGGACTGCGCCGAGGGCACCCACGCGAAGCGGACCTCGTACGCCGTGTACGGCTGGAGCAGCAGCAGCGGCGTCTCCGCCGAGGGGTCGGGCAGTCCGGCCGCCGGATCCCCCGCCGTGTGGCCGACCACGGTGACCCCCGAGGACCGGCCGGGCGCGGAACCCGACACCGAGGCCGCCGTCACGGTGTCCGGACCGATGACCGTGCAACCGCGGGTCGAGACGTTGGTGACCTTGAAACTGCCGTAGACCTTTCCGTCGGCCTCCGGGGCCTTGGCGCTGCCCTGCACCCCGAGCTGCTCGGCGCTGCACCCGGGCACGCCGGGCGCCGCCGCCACCGGGGGCTGCGGGCCCGTGCCGGCCCCGGCCGTGGCGGCCGCGGTGTCCGGGCCGGCCGTGCCGCCCGTCGGGGCGCCGCGCTCCTGCGGGTCGGGCCGCTCGCCGGCGCCGCCGCTCTCCGCGCCCTTCCCGGGGGCCTTGCCCGGCTGCGGCTGCGCTCCCGCGCCGTTCTGGTGCGGGTCGGAGGTGCCGCCGGCGGCCGCGGTCCCGGGCTGCTCGCCGTGCCCGGCCATGGCGGAGTGGTCGGCGGCGGCCCCCTCACCGCCGGTGATGTGCAGGTGCAGGGCCGCCGGGATGGCCGTACCGGCCAGCAGCGCGGCCGCCGCGGCCCCGACGAGGGCCTGCCGCTTGCGGGTCCTGCGTACGGGGACGGCGTGCCGCAGCCGCTCCAGCGCGCCTTCGGCGGGCTGCAGGCCCTCGACGGCTCCCTGCAGCAGGCTCCGCAGCGCCTGTTCCTCGCCCGCCGCGCCCGGCGGCGTGTGGTCGTCCCTCATGACTGCGCAGCCTCCATCGCCACCCGCAGCGCGGCAATGCCCCGCGATCCGTACGCCTTGACCGAGCCGAGTGAGACGCCGAGCGTCTCGGCGACCTGGGCCTCCGTCATGTCCGCGAAGTACCGCAGCACCAGCACCTCGCGCTGACGCCGCTGGAGTCCGCGCATCGCCTTGATGAGATCGTCCCGTTCCAGCTGGTCGTACGCGCCCTCTTCGGCACTGGCCATGTCCGGCATCGGCTTCGAGAGCAGCTTGAGGCCGAGGATGCGGCGGCGCAGCGCGGAGCGCGAGAGGTTGACGACGGTCTGGCGCAGATACGCCAGTGTCTTGTCCCGATCGCGAACCCGGTTGCGCGCCGAGTGGACCCGGATGAACGCCTCCTGGACGACGTCCTCGCAGGAGGCGGTGTCGTCGAGGAGCAGCGCGGCCAGGCCGAGCAGCGAGCGGTAGTGGGCCTGGTAGGTCTCGGTGAGGTGGTCGACCGTGGTGCCCGCGACGACCACCGGCTCGGCGTCCGCGGACGCGGCGACGGCAGCGGACGCCGATACGGACGCGGACGCCGACGCGGCGACGGCTGACCGGGCGGACGCCTCCTCCCCGTTGCCCGCGGCCTCCGCGCTATCGCGGGGCGCGGGCACTCGGCCGCCCCGGATCGGTACGGCGGAGGGCACGGCGAGCGGCGCTGCGGCCGGCGGAACGGGAAGGATCACCGGGAACCCGCCGGGGGCGCAGACACGGGAAGGCCGGAGCGGCGCACCGGGTGCGCTGCGCGCCGGTACGACGGCGAAGTCGAGAAGTGCCTCTGCCACGCCAGTTGGACACGCGTCCCCCCACCAGGGTTGTACGCGTGAGGCCGCCTCACCGGCGAAATCCCGATTGCCCTCATGCGTACCCGCTCTTCCTGATTGCCCCGCCCGTCCAGGCGGCAGTCAGGCCATCACCTTGATCAAGGGATCAGCACTGATCCTACAAAGTGAATTACGCGAATTCACCAGCGATCAGTTCCGCGATCCGAGTGGCGTTCAGGGCGGCCCCGTTGCGGAGGTTGTCCGCGCAGACGAAGAACTCCAGAGAGCGCGGATCGTCGAGCGAGGCCCGCAGCCGCCCCACCCACGCGGGGTCCGTTCCCGCGGCGTCCACCGGGGTCGGGAACTCTCCGGCCGCCGGATCGTCCACCACGACCACACCGGGCGCGGCCTCCAGGATCTCCCGGGCGTGCGAGGCGTCCGCCTCGGCCTCGAACCGCGCCCGTACGCTCAGCGAATGCCCGGTCAGTACGGGCACCTGCACGCAGGTCACCGCCACGGGCAGCGCGTCCAGGTGCAGGACCCGGCGGGTCTGCGCCCGTACCGCCAGCTCGTGCGAGGACCAGCCGCCGTCCCGCAGCTCGCCGGACCACGGCACCACGTTCAGCGCGAGCGGGGCCGCGAAGGGACCCGCGTCCTCGCCCACGGCGCGGCGCACGTCCCCGGTCTGCTCGCCCAGGGAGGTCCCGGCGACCAGGGACAGCTGGCGGCGCAGCGCGTCGGAGCCGGCCCGGCCGGCCGCGCTCGCCGCCTGGTACGAGGACACCGTCAGGTCGGCCAGCCCGTACTCGGCGTGCAGCGCGCCCAGGGCCGCGATCATCGCGGCGGTGACGCAGTCCGGGCCCGCGACGATCCCGCGCGGGCGCATCCGTACGGCCTGGGCGTTGACCTCGGGCACCACCAGCGGCACCTCGGGGTCTTCGCGGAAGGCCGCGGACTGGTCTACGGCGACGGCTCCGCGCGTGACGACGACAGGGGCCCAGCGGGCGGAGATCTCGGCCGGGGTCAGGAACAGCACCACGTCGCCCCGGCCGATGCCCTCGAAGGCGTCCTCGGTGAGGGCGAGCACCTCGCACTCCTGCCCGCGCACGGCCAGCATGCGGCCGGCCGAGCGCCCGGAGGCGATCAGGCGTATGTCGCCCCAGACGTCCGCCCGCTGGGACAGGATCTGGAGCACCACGGAGCCGACTGCTCCGGTCGCCCCGACCACGGCGAGCGCCGGGGCCGGGGCCGACCGGGTCGAGGTCATCGTCCGGTGCCTCCGTAGACGACCGCCTCGTCGCTGTCGGAGTCGAGGCCGAAGGCCGTGTGCACGGCGCGGACGGCCTCGTTGACGTCGTCCTGGCGGGTCACGACGGAGATGCGGATCTCGGAGGTCGAGATCAGCTCGATGTTGACGCCCGCGTCGGACAGCGCCTGGAAGAAGGAGGCGGTGACGCCCGGGTTCGTCTTCATGCCCGCGCCGACCAGGGAGATCTTGCCGATCTGGTCGTCGTAGCGCAGGGAGTCGAAGCCGATGGCGCCCTTGGCCTTCTCCAGCGCGTCGATGGCCTTGTGGCCCTCGGTCTTGGGGAGGGTGAAGGAGATGTCCGTCAGGCCCGTGGACGCGGCGGACACGTTCTGCACGATCATGTCGATGTTGATCTCGGCGTCCGCGATCGCGCGGAAGATCGCCGCGGCCTCGCCCGGCTTGTCCGGAACGCCGACGACCGTGATCTTGGCTTCGGAGACGTCATGAGCGACTCCGGAGATGATGGCGTGCTCCACCTGCTCGTCCCCTTGCGGATTCTCGTTGCTGACCCAGGTGCCCGGCAGTCCCGAGAAGGACGAGCGGACGTGGATCGGGATGTTGTATCGGCGTGCGTACTCGACACAGCGGTGCAGCAGCACCTTGGAACCGGAGGCGGCGAGCTCCAGCATGTCCTCGGAGGAGATCCAGTCGATCTTCCGGGCCTTCTTCACGACGCGGGGGTCCGCGGTGAAGACGCCGTCGACATCGGTGTAGATCTCGCAGACCTCGGCGTCCAGCGCAGCGGCGAGCGCGACGGCGGTCGTGTCCGAGCCGCCCCGGCCGAGGGTGGTGATGTCCTTGCTGTCCGCCGACACGCCCTGGAAGCCGGCGACGATGGCGATGTTGCCCTCGTCCAGCGCGGTGCGGATACGGCCCGGCGTGACATCGATGATGCGCGCTTTGTTGTGGACCGAGTCGGTGATGACGCCGGCCTGGCTGCCGGTGAACGACTGGGCCTCGTGGCCCAGGTTTTTGATCGCCATGGCCAGCAGGGCCATGGAGATGCGCTCTCCGGCGGTCAGCAGCATGTCGAACTCACGCCCGGCAGGCATCGGGGATACCTGTTCGGCGAGATCGATCAACTCGTCCGTCGTGTCGCCCATCGCGGAAACCACGACGACCACCTGGTGGCCGTTCTTCTTGGCGTCCACGATCCGCTTGGCGACGCGCTTGATGCCCTCGGCATCGGCTACGGAGGAGCCTCCGTACTTCTGCACGACAAGGCCCACGTGCGCTCCTCGCTCAATCCAGTACTGCGGTCGCGGGCCAGTGTAACGAGCGACCGCGATGCGGCCGACGCGTACCACATCATGAGACATCCCGTTCACCCCGTGATCATGTCGGACGGGCTTCCGCTGTGGCCGACGAGGCCTTCCCGCGTAAAATGAGCTACGGCATGCCACGCAAGGGGCCCTCCTTTCCCACACCCTGTCTCGCGTCGTAACCCGGCGGGAGGAAAGAACGTCGTAACCCGGCGGGAGGAAAGAACGATGAACCGCACGCGTCGCATCGCACTCCTGGCTCCCCTGCTGGCCTCGTCCGTGGCCCTCGGCCCGGCCGCCGCAGCATCCGGAGCCGCGACGGGCACCGCCGCCGCCCCCGAGGCCGGCCAGTGTTCCCTCGTGAAGAGCGGGGGCAAGTCGGACGGCACCGCCCGCTACACGCTCACGGGCTCCGGATTCAACGGGTCCAAGAAGGTCACCGTCACCTCCGAAGGCGGTCAGAGCAGAACGGTCGGCGTGTCGAACTCGGGGCACTTCCAGGCCAAGCACCTGCCCTACGGCCAGTACAGCGCCGCCGCGGGCCAGGGCGGCACGGTGAAGTGCGTATCGCCGGAGAAGCCGGCCGGCGAGACGGACAAGTCCAAGACGCCCGAAGAGCAGTACGCCGCGGGCCGCAAGGCCGGTTTCGACCAGACCAAGGCCAGCTGCGAGACCAAGCCGAAGGCACCCGGCCTGACCGCCGTCGACCCGAACTACGAGAAGGGCTACACCGACGGCTCCGCGGAGGCGCTCAAGGCGTTCTGCGGGACCGGGACGAAGCCGCAGGAGCCCAACACGTCACCGGCGGATGTCGCCTCGGTGTCCGCGGCGGCGGCCCCGGCCAGCGGATCGGTGAATTGCGCCCCGTTGACGAAGATCGTCTTCACCGCGACCATCACGTCCAAGGGGGCCGGTCAGGTCATCTACCGTTGGGACCGGAGCGACGGCGCCACGGCATCGCCCGAGGTCGTCACCTTCGAGGCGGCGGGGACCAAGACGGTCACCGACGAGTGGAACAGAGGAGGCGCGGCCGGCACCGTCGTCGACGGCTGGGAAAAGGTCACGATTCTGAAGCCCAATAGCGGCATGGCCTCCAACCAGGCGACGTTCAAGCTGACTTGCTCCTGAACCCCGACACACCGAGGGGTCCCCCCGGCCGGACGCCGGACGGACCCCTCAGTGATGTGACGGCTCAGTGATGCGACGGCTCAGTGTGACGGCCGTGACGGCTACAGCTCGCCGACCGGCCGACGGGCCGGGCCGCGGCCGATCGTGCCGAGCTCCTCGGCCATCACCCGGCCCGCCTGCTCGGCGAGGTCGTCCTCGGCCAGGTCCTCGTCGGTGTCCAGGCCGTCCAGGGCCTCCAGCGGCTGGTCCAGCCGTACGTGCGCGATCAGCGACTGGAGGGCGCGCAGGGTGGCCGAGGCCGTCGGGCCCCAGTTGGTGAAGTACGAGAACTGCCACCACCACAGCGCCTCCGTGACGCGGCCCGACTCGTGGTGGATGAGCCCGTGCCGCAGGTCGGCGACCACATCGGCCAGATCGTCGGAGATCCGGTGGGCCACCGGGGCCTTGCGCGGCTCGTACGGGTCGAAGACCTCGGAGTAGACGTCGACCGGCTCCAGCATGATCGCGAACCGCTCGCGCAGGTCGTCCACGTCCGGCTCCGGACCGAGGTCGGGCTCGTACCGCTCGTCGGGCAGGACGTCCTGGTACGCGCCCAGCCGGCCGCCCGCCAGCAGCAGCTGGGACACCTCCAGGAGGAGGAAGGGCACCGCGCTGTCCGGGTCCTCGCCCTTGGCCACCTCGGTGACCGCGACGATGAAGGATCCGATCTGGTCCGCGATCGACGCGGCGAAGTCGTCCGGATCCTGGGCCAGGGCGTGCAGCGTTGCGTCAGACATCGAGAAGTCGCCTTCCTTCAAAGGCCCGCCCGAGCGTGACCTCGTCCGCGTACTCCAGATCTCCCCCGACGGGGAGCCCGCTGGCCAGGCGGGTGACCTTCAGGCCCATGGGCTTGATCATGCGGGCGAGGTACGTGGCGGTCGCCTCGCCCTCAAGGTTCGGGTCGGTGGCGAGGATCAGCTCGGTCACCTCCCCGTCCGCGAGGCGCGCCAGCAGCTCGCGGATGCGCAGGTCGTCCGGGCCGACGCCCTCGATCGGGCTGATCGCGCCGCCGAGGACGTGGTACCGGCCCCGGAACTCGCGGGTCCGCTCGATCGCGACGACGTCCTTCGGCTCCTCCACCACACAGATGACCGTGGTGTCGCGGCGCGGATCGCGGCAGATGTTGCACCGCTCCTCCTGCGCCACGTTCCCGCAGACCGCGCAGAACCGGACCTTGTCCTTGACCTCCAGCAGCGCGTGCGCGAGGCGGCGGACGTCGGTGGGCTCGGCCTGCAGGATGTGGAAGGCGATCCGCTGCGCGCTCTTGGGCCCGACGCCGGGCAGCCTGCCCAGTTCGTCGATCAGGTCCTGGACCACGCCTTCGTACACGGACTGCCTTCTTTCGCTGTGGGGGTCGGATGGAGGACTAGAACGGGAGGCCGGGGATGCCGCTGCCGCCGCCCAGGCCCTGGGCCAGCGGGCCGAGCTTCTCCTGCTGGAGCGCCTGGGCGTTCTCGTTGGCCGCCTGTACCGCGGCGACGACCAGGTCGGCGAGTGTTTCGGTGTCTGCCGGATCCACGGCCCGGGGGTCGATCACCAGCGCGCGCAGTTCGCCGGAACCGGTGACGGTCGCCTTCACCAGGCCGCCGCCGGACTGGCCCTCGACCTCGGCCTGCGCGAGCTCCTCCTGGGCCGCGGCGAGATCCTGCTGCATCTTCTGGGCCTGCTGGAGCAGCTGCTGCATGTTGGGCTGGCCACCACCGGGAATCACGGGTCACTCACTCCGTCACGTTGGTCCAAGACCGGGTCGGCTTGGTCAATCCGAGCCTACGTGCTCCCCGCGCGGCGCGCCCTACGCCGTGAGGACCAACTCTTTCGAGTGAGAGACGGGGCGTGCGCGTACCTGATGGAGACCTCCTTGCAGGCGGAAAACCGGGGATTCGCCGCCCATCGGCAGCCATTCGAAGGTAGGAAGAGCATGCGCATCATTGCGCACACGCGCACCACCACACGTCAGCGCAGGCAGAGGGAGTGCCGGGTGAGCCAGCCGGAGATGCAGCCCGACGGGCCACCCCGGGATCCCCGGGAGCCCCGGGACTCCCGGGAGGAGGGCAGCGGACCGATGGCGGCGGGCGATCTGACCGGCGGACCGTTCCCCCTCGGGGACTGGGGCGAGCCGGCCGAGCGGCTGGACGAGCTCTACCGGCGGGTCGAGGCCGATGCGCTGCGCACCGCGGAGTGGTACCTGTCCGACCGGGCCTGGAAGCGCCGGGGCGCGCGGGTGCTGCGGATCGGCGCGGCGGCGGGGGCGGTGACCGGGGCCTCGATTCCGCTGCTGGAGCTGACGGGGGCCGGGCCGGGCGCGGCCCCGTACGGGTACCTCGCGCTGCTGCTGGCCGCGGCGTGCCTGGCCTGCGACCGGTTCTTCGGCCTGACGTCGGGCTGGATGCGGGACGTGGCGACGGCGCAGGCGGTGCAGCGCCGTCTGCAGACGCTCCAGTTCGACTGGGCCTCGGAGAACGTACGGGAGGTCCTGGGGCCCACGGAGGGCACGGCGAGCGAGGCGGCGGAGCGGTGCCTGACCGTGCTGCGCCGCTTCTCGGAGGACGTGACGGAGCTGGTGCGTTCGGAGACCGCGGAGTGGATGGTGGAGTTCTCGTCGGGGCCGGCGCCGCTGGTGATGCAGTCGCTCGGCTCCCCGTCCTCCCGGGCCGAGGGGGGCCTCCCCCCGACCCGTTTCCCCCTCCCCCCGGGTACCCGCCCCAACATGCCCCGCCAACGCCCCCCTGAACAGCCCCGCTGACCGGGCCGCCGGCGTGCGAGGGGTCGGGGGCGGACCCCCGACCCGGCCGGTCAGCTGAAGATGATCATCGAGCCCTGGCCGAGGCACCGCGTCGCGGCGGCGTGCAGCCCGAGCCACACGTGCCGCTCCCGCGCGAAGGGGCTCTCGTCGTACGGGATGGGCCCTGCCGGCTCCTCCAGGGACGTGGGCCGGCCCGGCGCCGCCGGCGCCACCGGCGGATTCCCCGGGTCGATCCCGATCGCCGGCGCCACCACCGTCAGCTCGCGCAGCAGCCCCTGCGCCGACCCCAGCGGGCCGCCCCCGGCCAACAGCTCCTCATTGGCCAGCGGAGCCGCGAAATCGACCGGCACGTACGCCCCGGCATGGTCGTAGTGCCACACCAGGTGCGACTGCTGCGCCGTCGACTCGAACATCTCCAGCAGCTGCTCGTAGTCCCCGCCCAGCTCGTCCACCGGCGTCACCGGCAGGCCGCAGATCTGCAGCAGGTACGCCCGCCGCAGGAAGTGCAGGGCGTCGTAGTCGAAGCCTGCCACGGGGGCCACGTCCCCGCTCAGGCCCGGCATGTACGCGAACACGGGCACCGACGGCAGTCCCGCCTCGCCCAGTGCCTTGTCGTACGAGGCGATCTCTTCCGCGAACGGGTTGTCGGGGCTGTGGCACAGCACGTCGACAAGGGGGACCAACCACAGGTCACAGGCCACGCGGGCTCCGATCAGTCGATGCCGCCGATCCGGCCAGAGTAGTGCTCCGAACACCCTCCGCGAAGGGCTGCGCAGAACCTGTGGCGGAACCCCGGGCGAACCCGCGGCGCGAACCGGCCCCCATCAGGTGCGACCCGCGCCGGAGCCGCCCGCTACACCTGCCCCGGCCCCACCCTCCAGACCCATGCGTCCTCCACCTTCAGCGGCTGCCGGCCCAGCAGCTCGCTGATCATGTCCCGCAGCTCCACCCCCCGGTCCTGGAACGGCAGCACGACCGCGCCCGCCTTCCAGAACTCCAGGTCCTGCCGGGCCTGCTCCCGCCACTGCGGGGTGATCTCCGGCGGCTGCGCCCCGTACCGGACGTCCCGCAGGAGGTTCGAGAGGTGGCGCGGGGTGGCCCCGTAGATGCCGATCCGGTCGGGCCCCCACGGGCCGTTGAAGTACCCCCCGGCCAGCCGGAAGCCGAAGTCCGCTTCGACCTGCCAGTGCAGCGCGTCCGCCTGCCCGGGGTCCGGCAGCGGTACCGGAACGAGGGCTTCGCCGTCCTTGACGTAGTCCTTCCAGGCCCCCGACGTGATGAACGCCGGCACCGGCGCCCGCTCCCGTACGGCCAGCGGCAGCGGCAGCACCGGGATCAGCGCCGCCGCCACCCCGAGCAGGCCGAGCGTGCGCAGCTCGCGCGTGCGCGTCCGTACGATCCGGTCCAGCGCGAGCGCGATCAGCACGCCCAGCACGGGGGCGCACACCATCGCCACGCGCCCCTCGATCACCGACTCGAACAGCGGCAGCTTCACCATCAGCCGCCACGGCCCCGGCAGCACGACGTCCGTACGCGGGACGGGCACCCAGGGCCCTAGGGACAGCGCCAGGGCCGCGGCGCCGGTGATCGCGAGCGCCCGGACGACCCTGCGGCGCCACATCCACACGCACACCGCAACGCCGAGCGCCAGCAGCGGCCAGCCGTAGAAGGCGTTCTGCTCGGTGGTGTTCAGGGAGAGCCGCCCGGCCGTCTCGGCGTCGCCGAAGAGCGAGCGGGCGGCGTACTCGACCAGGGCGCGCGGGCTGTTCCCGGCGTTGTCCCCGTGGAGCACCGAGTGGTAGCTCTGCGGGCCGAAGAACTGCCAGTACAGCGGGAAGGCCAGCAGGGGCACGCAGACGCCGGCGGCGACGGCCAGGCCCCGGCCCAGCGGCCGCGCGGCCGCCAGGGCGCGCGGCCGGTCGACCAGCAGGTACGCCAGCGAGAAGACCAGCATGCCGAGCGCGGCGATGAGCAGCGGCTCCTCGCCGAGGAAGACCTGGTACGTCGCGAACAGGCCGAGCAGGACCCCGTCGCGGACGGTGTTGCGCCCCTCGCACAGGCGCAGCGCCCGGTCGATGATCAGCGGGAGCATGAAGAGGACGACGAAGTTCGGGTGGCCGTTGGCGTGCGAGACCATCGGCGGCGCGAACGCGGCGAGCGCCCCGCCCGCGGCGGCGGCCCAGCGGCTCTGCACGAGGCGGCGGCGGATCAGCCAGTACCAGGTCCAGGCGCTGGCGGCCATGCCGAGCGTGAGGACGAGCGCGAAGGTGACCGTCTCCCCGAACAGGACCGTGACGGGGATCAGCGGGACGGTCAGGCCGAGCATGGTGGCGTTGGCCATCAGGTTCACGCCGTCGGGCATGCCCTGGGCGGTGGTGAAGAGCGGATTGCGCAGGTGGGTGATGTTGTCGGTGGCGACGCCCACGAACCACTCCCACTGGTTCTGGTCCTGGAGCGCGTCCTTGAGGTAGCGGCCGTCGAGGTTCGCCCACAGGCCGTGGAAGACGTACGCGGAGAGGGCGGTGAAGACGGCTGCGACGGCCAGGCCGCCGGCGTTCAGCCGGAAGAGCTCCGCCAGCGCGCGGCGGCGGTCGCCGGCGGCGCGCCGGGGGCGTCCTGCCCGGTCCGGGGTACGGCGCACCGGGACCTCGGCCACCTGCCAGCCCTGGCGGCGCATCCAGCGCAGCACCTCGGCGTCGATGGCCGGGCCGTCGAGGGCGGAGGCGCCGAAGGCGGCCCGCGCCCGGTCCCCGTCGAAGAGGGCGAAGCCGCAGGTGCCGGTGCGGAAACCCGGGATCCCGGGGATGCCCAGGGCGCGGACCAGGCGGTTTCCCGACCGGCCGAGGGCGGCAGCCGTGCTCTGGCCCCCTTCGCCGAGGGCCTGCTCCAGCCGGTCCAGCCCGGTCGGCGGCGTCCTGAGCCCGGCATCGGCGAGCAGCACCCGATCCCCGGCGGAGGCGAGCACTCCGGCGCGCAGGGCGGCGCCGCTGCCGCGGTGGTCCTCGGAGCGGATCAGCCGGATCCGGGGCTCGTCGGCCGCCGCGGCTTCGACGAGGGCGGCGGTGGCGTCGGTGGACGCGTCGTCGACGACGACGAGCTCCCAGTCGCCGGGACCGCTGCCGAGGCGGGCGTCGAGGTGGGCGCGGAAGGCGTCGAGCGTCGGGCCGATCCGGTGCGCGTCGTCGTGGGCGGGGATGACGACCGAGAGTCCGACGGCGCCGAGCCAGGCGGGGGCGGCTCGGGGGGCCTCGGCCTCTTCGGGGACCGCGGGGGCTGCGGGGGCTGCGGGGACTTCGGGGGCTCCAGCGGCATCGGGGGCTTCGGCCGCTGCGGCTTCGCCGGTTGCGGTCGTGTCGGTCATGCGCCGACCGCCTTCAGGCCCGCGGCCCAGTCCAGCCCGTGCTGGTTGTACGCGTACACGAGCCTGCGTACCTCGTCGGCGTCGGCCCGCGTCACCGCGTCCACCAGCTCGTTGTGGCCGGACCACAGTCCGGTGTGCAGATCCGGGGCCGCCTTCAGGTGCGGTACGGCGAAGACCCAGCACTGCACTCGGATGCGGTGCAGGAAATCCGAGATGTACGTGTTGCCGACCAGCCCGCTCAGCTCCCTCCAGAAGCGCAGGTCGTAGCCGATCAGCACTTCGAGGGAACCGCTCTGCGCGGCCCTGCACGCCTCCTCGGCACGACGGCGCACCGACACCAGCATTTCGCCGGAGCCGGGCGCGGTGCCGCGCTCGACGAGCCGCCGGAAGATCCCGTCCACTATGAGCGTACGGGCCTCGATCATGCCCCGGTAGTCGTCCACGGAGAAGACGCGCACGCGGAAGCCCCGGTGCTGGACCGATTCCAGCAGCCCTTGGGCCGCGAGGTCGACCAGCGCCTCGCGTACGGGGGTCGCGGAGACCTCGTACTGTTCGGCGATCTGCTTGACCGTGAACTCGGTGCCCGGTGGCAGGCGTCCCGCCAGCACTTCGTCGCGCAGCGCGTCGGCGATCTGCTGGCGAAGTGTGTTGCGGGTGACAGCGCCGCTGCCTGACATAGGGGTCCGTCTCCTTCAGTGAACTTTCGGACACCTTAGGCCAGACAGCGAGGCCGAAACCGATCGAGCGTCGGCGGTTTCCTGAGCGGACGCCGCCGTCAGGCCGCGGTGGTGTGCCGGTCCGCGACCGTCAGCGCCTCGTCCAGCAGGGCCAGGCCCTCCTTGGCCTCCGCCTCCGTGATGGTGCACGGCGGCACGACGTGCGTCCGGTTCATGTTGACGAAGGGCCACAGGCCGGAGGCCTTGCAGGCCGCGGCGAACTCGGCCATCGGCGCGTTGTCGGCCCCGGCCGCGTTGTACGGGACGAGCGGCTCGCGCGTCTCCTTGTCCCGTACGAGCTCCAGCGCCCAGAACGCGCCCAGGCCGCGGACCTCGCCGACCGACGGGTGCCGCTCGGCGATCTCGGCGAGTGCCGGGCCGATCACGTTCGCGCCGAGGTGGGCGGCGTGCTCGACGACGCCCTCCTCCTCCATGGTGTTGATCGTCGCCACGGCGGCGGCGCAGGCCAGGGGGTGACCGGAGTACGTCAGGCCGCCGGGGTAGGGGCGCGTGGCGAAGGTCTCGGCGATGGCGCCGGAGATGGCGACGCCGCCGAGCGGCACGTACCCGCTGTTCACGCCCTTGGCGAAGGTGATCAGGTCGGGGGTGACGTCCCAGTGCTGGGCGGCGAACCACTTGCCGGTCCGGCCGAAGCCGGACATGACCTCGTCGAGGATGAACACGATGCCGTGGCGGTCGCAGAGCTCGCGTACGCCCGCGAGGTAGCCGGCCGGCGGGGTCATGATCCCGGCGGTGCCCGGCACGCTCTCCAGGATGATCGCGGCGATGGTCGCCGGACCCTCGAAGGCGATGGTGTCGGCGAGGTGCGCGAGGGCTCGCTCGCACTCCTCGGCCTCGGTGGCGGCGTGGAACGGCGAGCGGTAGAGGAACGGGCCCCAGAAGTGCACGACCCCGGCGGCGGCCGTGTCGGAGGGCCAGCGGCGCGGGTCGCCGGTCAGGTTGATCGCGGCGGCGGTGGCCCCGTGGTACGAGCGGTACGTCGACAGCACCTTCTGCCGGCCCGTGTGCAGACGGGCCATGCGGACGGCGTTCTCGACGGCCTCGGCGCCGCCGTTGGTGAAGAAGACCTTGTCCAGGTCGCCCGGGGTCCGCTCGGCGATGAGGCGTGCGGCCTCGGAGCGGACGTCGACGGCGAAGCCGGGCGCGAGGGTGCAGAGCCGGGCGGCCTGCTCCTGGATCGCGGCGACGACCTTGGGGTGCTGGTGGCCGATGTTGGTGTTCACCAGCTGGGAGGAGAAGTCGAGGTAGCGGTTGCCGTCGTAGTCCCAGAAGTACGACCCCTCGGCCCCGGCGACGGCGAGCGGGTCGATCAGGGCCTGGGCGGACCAGGAGTGGAAGACGTGGGCGCGGTCGGCGGCCTTGACGGCCGCGCCGGCGGCGGCGGTGTCGCCCGTGGTGACGTGAGGGGTCATGCGGCCACGCTAAGAGTGCCCAGGTGGGAGGGGATATCGGCGGACTGTATGCGGGTGGGGGCCGGGCCTCGGCAGTCTGTCGGCACGGAATGCGGAACGGGTGGCGGAACGGCCTCGCGGAATGCATCACCCATCGGATCGCGGATCGCGGATCGCGGATCGCGGATCGCGGATCGCGGATCGCGGATCGGAGTGATTGACAGCACACTGTCGAAGTGACAGCCTACTGTCATACCGATGGAAGAGGCGATGAAGATGACGACGAACGGGACGACCGCTCCCTCCGCTCCGTCCACTCCCCCCACTCCGTCCACCCGGCCGGTCCACCTCGCGGTGTACGACACGTACGCGGACTGGGAGACCGGCCACACCACCGCGCACCTGACCCAGCGCGGCCACCGGGTCCGTACGGTCGGCTTCGCCGCCGGAGCGCCCGTCACGACCATGGGCGGCGTCCGCATCCAGCCCGACCTGGCCCTCGCGGACCTCTCGCCCGAGGACTCCTCCCTCCTCATCCTGACCGGCGCCTCGCTCTGGGACTCCGGCGACGACCTGGCCCCCTTCGCGGCGAAGGCGCGGGAGTTCCTGGCGGCGGGGGTCCCGGTCGCGGCGATCTGCGGAGCCACGGCCGGCCTGGCCCGCGAAGGCCTGCTCGACGCGTACGCCCACACCAGCGCGGCCGCCGGCTACCTCGCGGCGCAGCCGGGCTACGCGGGCGCCGGGCGCTACGTCGAGGCCGACGCGGTGACGGACGGCGACCTGATCACGGCGGGCCCGACGGAACCGGTGGCCTTCGCCCGGGAGGTCTTCGCCCGGCTCGACGTCTACGGGCCGGAGGTCCTGGACGCCTGGTACCGGCTGTTCCACGACTCTGACGCGAGCGCGTTCCCGGTGCTGATGGCGGCGGGGGAGCGCGGCGATGCCTGACGCCCCGTCCTCTCCTTCGCCGGTGCGGGCCCGGCAGGACCTGCTGAGCCGCACCGCCCTGGGCGTGTTCGGCCTGAACGGCCGCTTCCTCGCGATCTCCGAGGAACTGGCCAGACCGGCCGGGCTGACCGCGGCCTGGTGGCAGGTGCTGGGCGCGGTGCTCCAGGAGCCGCTACCGGTGGCGGGGATCGCCCGGGCCATGGGCATCACCCGGCAGAGCGTCCAGCGCATCGCGGACCTGCTGGCGGCCAAGGGCCTCGCGGAGTACGTCCCGAACCCGGCCCACCGGCGCGCGAAACTGCTCCGCCCGACGGAGGAGGGGCGTGCCGCCGTGGCCCGCATCACCCCGGCCCACGCCGTCCTGGCCAACCGCCTCGCGCAGGAACTGGGCGAGGCGGCCTTCACGGAAACGGTAGAGGTCCTGGACCGCCTCACGAAGGCCCTGGACGCGCTGCTGGCCGACGGGGCGGCGACGCCGTAGAGGGATGCCTGCCCGGCCGGTCGGGAAGTACGGCCTACCCCGCCGCGAGCAAGTCCAGCTCCTCCCCGATGGCGGCGCGCAGGCCGTCGTGGCGGGGGCCCAGCGCGTGGCGGTCGCCCCGCCAGCACTCCTCCTGCTCGTACCGCCACACCGGCACGCGGACCAGTTCCGGGGGCTCCCAGTCGTAGCGGGGCCAGATGTGGGCGTGCAGGTACGGATCGGAGTTGCCCAGGATCTCGATGTTCACCCGGCGGAAGCCCGGATCGAGCCGCCGGCAGGCGCGCTCGACGGCCTCGGCGAGCCGCTCCATGTCGCCGAGGTACGCCGTCCGGCGCGCCTGCGGCAGGTCCGAGAGCCGGGTCCCTGACGGGTCGTCCGTCAGCAGGACCGCGTACCCGGGGAGGAACTGCCGGTCCCCGATGACGGCGAAACCCTGGTCGAGGCGGCGCAGCACGGTCGGGTTCTCGCCCCGATGCGCGCTGCCTATGCGGTCGTTGCGCCAGTCTCCGTTGGTCATCCCGGGACCCTGGGCCCCGTCTTTCGGATCGTGGCGCGGCGGCCCGATCCCAAAGGCACGACCTAGTCCACGGCCTTGAGGACGCATCCCCGGGTACGGGTCCGGGGGATGGCGGTCCTCTTCGGGCGTGGCTCTCAGGTCTGCCCTGTCATACCTGAGAGCCACGCGGAAAGGGGGCTCTGCAGCGGGACGCCGACGATGCCCCCCAATTCCTAACTTCGGAACCGGAGATGACGCGGACAGCGCCGCCTCCGGAACCGTGCGAAGGAAGAGGGACCCGCCATGACCCGCGCCGCAGGACGCCCCGATGGACGCCCCGATGGGCGCCTCGAACGACGACGCCCCGCCGAACGGCAGCAGCGCGGCCGGCTGCGGCGCACCCTGCTGGGCGGGCTCGTCGCGGCGGCCGTCGTGCTCCCCGTGTCGGCCGCCGCCTCTCCCGACGTCCCCGCTCCGGCGCCCGCCGTACTCGCCGAACACGCCGCGCTCCCCGACCGGTACGCCGCCCACCGCGCCGACCTCGCCGAGGCGGCCCGCATGGCGCAGGACGCGGGCCGCACCGGGCGCGCAGCGAAACTGCACGCCATGGAGGCGGAGGGCACCGCCCGGTTCCTCGCCTTCGACGGCCGCGGCAAGGGCCGGGCCGTCGAGGTGCTCGGCGATCTGGCGAGCGCCGACCGGGTCGCCGTCCTGGTGCCCGGCTCCGACACCAAGCTGGACACCTACCAGCGGTTCCGCGCCGGGGCCGTCGCCCTGCAGCAGCGCCTCCAGGTCGAGCATCCGCGCTCCGCCGTGGTCGCCTGGCTGGGGTACGACACCCCCGGCACGGTCAGCGCGACCGTCCTGACCGCCGACCGGGCGGATGCGGCGGCCGCCGAACTGGGCCCCTTCCTCGACCGCTTGGGACGTACGGCCGCGCCCGGAGCCCGGCTCTCCCTGCTCTGCCACTCGTACGGGTCCGTGGTCTGCGCCCGGACCCGCACCGGCCCCGAAGTCACCGACATGGCCCTGTTCGGCAGCCCCGGTACGGGAGCCTCCGCTGCCGCCGAACTCCCGACCGGGGCCCGGGTCTGGGCCGGGCGCGGCGGGGCCGACTGGATCGGCCATGTCCCCCATGTACGCCTCGGCGGGGTCGGCTTCGGCACCGACCCCGTCGACCCGGCCTTCGGGGCCCGGCTCTTCGCGGCCGGCCCCGGCGGGCACAGCGACTACCTCAAGCCCGGCACCGCGTCCCTCGACAGCCTGACCCGCATCGTCCTCGGCACCGCCCTGGAGGCTCCCCATGCCTGAGCTCCGCGCCCGCTGGTCCGCCCTCGCAGACCGCATCGACGCCGGGACGCCCGCCGACCGGGACCGGACCGTGGACGCCTTACGGGCCTTCGCCATCCTCGGCGTGGTGCTGGGCCACTGGCTGGTGACCGCGCTGACCACCGCCAACGGCGGTCTGAGCACCACCAGTCCGCTGGCCCACCTGCCGTGGCTGGCTCCGGTGTCCTGGGTGTTCCAGACGCTGTCCGTGTTCTTCCTGGTCGGTGGCCATGTCGCCGCCCGCGGTCACGCCTCGGCGCGCGAGCGCGGGGTCCCTTACGGGGTGTGGGTCGGGCAGCGGCTGTCGCGGCTGTTCCGGCCGGTCGCCGCGGTGCTCGCCCTGTGGGCGGTGACGTCGGTCGGGATGCTGCTCGGCGGCGCCGAGCCGAGCACCGTCCAGACGCTGGTCAAGCTCGTCCTCTCCCCGCTCTGGTTCCTCCTCGTGTTCGCCGTGCTCACCGCCGCCACGCCGCTCGTGGCCCGGCTGAGCCCGCTGTGGCCGCTGGCCGTGGTGGCCGGTGTGGACGTGTGGCGGTTCGGCCTCGGCGGGCCCGAGTGGATCGGCTGGGTCAATGTGGCCGCCGGCTGGCTCGTCCCGTTCTCGCTGGGCGCCGCATGGTCCCGCGGGGCGTTCGCCCGGCGCACCCCGGCCGCCCTGCTGCTCGGCGGCGGCGCCGCAGCCACCGCCGGGCTTGTCCTCTGGGGCGGGTATCCGGCGTCCATGGTGGGCGTCCCCGGAGCCCCGATATCGAACCTGAACCCGCCGACTCTGGCTGCCGTCGCCTTCGGCCTGGCCCAGTGCGGGCTGGCCCTGCTGCTCCGCGGGCCGCTGGACCGGGCCGTGCGACGGCCCCGGGCCTGGGCGAAGGTGGCGCTGATGAACCTGTCCGCGATGACGATCTTCCTGTGGCACCAGACGGCGATGATGGCCGTCACCGCTCTGGGGCTGCTGGCCCCCGCCGATCTCCCCGGGCTGCACACCGTGCCCGACTCCCCGCTGTGGATAGCCGCCCGGCTGCTGTGGCTGCCGGTGTTCGCCGCCGCACTGGGCGTCTGCTGGACCGCGTTCCGTACGTACGAGCAGGCCGGGCGGCCGAAGAGGGCCACGTCCTCCCGGACGGTCTCCGGTGCGGTCACGGGCTCCCGGACCACGGCCCGCACCCTGCGGGCGTCCGAAAAGGTGATCCACCATGCCTAGGCTGGACGGCGTGAACGAGCAGAGCGAGCCGCCCGCCATGGAAGTGGAAGCGCAAGCGGACTCCGCCAGGACCACCGGGCCAGGGGCCCGGATCCTGCGGACCCTGGCCCAGGACCTGCTCACCGTCGAGCGGGACCCGCTGCCCCGGATGTCCCGGCCCCGCTGGCTGGCCCGGCTGCCGCACGCAGTGGTCATCTACGCCGCGGTCTTCTTCGGGTTCCTCACCGCGCAGCAGATGGGCGAGAACTACAACGACTACGGCGGCATCCCGCTGCTGGCGGGGCTCCTGACCGGCACGTCCATCGTCCTCGCGATGTTCCGCCCGATCGGCGGATGGTGGTTCGGCCTGCTGGCCGCGGGCGTGACCGCCTGGTCGATCCGGGACGACGTCGGCCCCGACCAGACCTGGCCCTGGATACCCTCCGGGCTCCTCGCGTTCGCACCCGTCCTGCTGCTGGTGGCCCTGCGGGTGCCGCCCCGGGTGACCGTCGCCGCGATCGCCGTCCCCATCGGGCTGACCGGTCTGGCCGAGCTGCTGTTGAAACCGGAGCACAGCCAGAGCAGCATCGTGGCCGCACCTCTCCTCTTCGGCTTCGTCGGCCTGCTCGGGTACGCCCTGCGGGCCACCCGCCTGGCCCGCGGCAAGCTCGTCGAACAGGAGACGCTGACCGAGGAGGAGCGGGCCCAGCGCACCCTGCTGGAGGAGCGCAACCGGATCGCCCGCGAGCTGCACGACGTCGTCGCCCACCACATGTCGGTGATCTCCATCCAGGCGCAGGTCGCCCCGCACCTGGTGGAGAACCCCTCCGAGGAGCTCAAGGAGAACCTGGCGGGCATCCGGGAGAACGCGCTGGAGGCCCTGACGGAACTGCGGCGGGTGCTGGGCGTGCTGCGCTCCGAGCAGCCGGACGACCCGGCGAACCCGCACCATCCGCAGCCCACCCTCGCCGAACTGGACGGCCTCGTGGACAACGTGCGCAGCGCCGGCCTGGCCGTCACCACCGAGATCGCGGGCATCCGGCGGCCCCTCGCCCCGGGCGTCGAGCTCACCGCGTACCGGATCGTGCAGGAGGCGCTGAGCAACTGCCTGCGCCACGCGCCCGGATCGCGGGTCGAGGTCGGTATCGCGTACGGGCCGTGCGAGCTGCACCTGTGCATCGCCAACAGCGCCCCGACCCGGCCGGCCCCGCCCTCGCACGGCGCCGGGCACGGTCTGCTCGGGATGCGTGAGCGGGCGGGCATGCTGGGGGGCGAACTCGCCGCCGGCCCCCGCCCCGGCGGCGGCTACGAGGTGAGCGCCGTGCTCCCGATGGATCCCGAGACGAAGAAGGACTGAAGAGGACGCATGAGCACTCCGGCCGGCCCGATCAAGGTGATGATCGCCGACGACCAGATGATGGTCCGGCAGGGCTTCACCGTCCTCCTCAACGCCCAGCCCGACATCCAGGTCGTGGGCCAGGCCGTGGACGGGGCCGACGCGGTGGCCAAGGTCGCCGGACTCGGGCCGGACGTGGTCCTGATGGACATCCGCATGCCCGGGATGGGCGGCATCGAGGCCACCTCGATCATCACCGCCGCCCCGGACTCCACCGTCAAGGTGCTGGTGCTGACCACCTTCGACCTCGACGAGTACGTGTACGAGGCGCTGCGCGCCGGGGCCTCGGGGTTCCTGCTGAAGGACGCGTCGGCCGACCAGCTCGCGGAGGCGGTCCGGGTGGTGGCGGCCGGCGAGGCGCTGCTGTCGCCGAACATCACCAAGCGGCTGATCACGGAGTTCTCGCGGATGGGGGCGCCGCGGGCGCCTTCGAAGGCGCGGATCGACGAGCTGACGGAGCGGGAGACGGAGGTGCTGTCGCTGATCGCGCAGGGGCTGTCCAACGCGGAGATCGCCGCGCACCTGGTGGTGGCCGAGCAGACCGTGAAGACCCATGTGGGGCGGATCCTGGTGAAGCTGGGCCTGCGGGACCGCACCCAGGCCGCGGTGTTCGCGTACGAGACGGGTCTGGTCCGTCCAGCGGGCTACTGAGTGCCCCGGGTAGTACTTGAGGGGGAGGCCGGGATATCCCCTTCAGCGGCGACGCGGACGAGGGGGCGGCCGACCTACGGTGTGGGTATGACCGAGACGACCTCCCGGGCGAACCCCCGGACCCCTGAGTTCCGGATGGCCTCCGGCCTGTTCCAGAGCCTGCGCCAGGATCTGATCACGGACGCCTTCGCGTACCGGCCGCTGGCGCCGATGCGCACCGACGGTCCGGTGACGCGGCGGCTGCCCGGGCGGATACGGCCGTACATGGCATATCTGCCGCATGCGGTCGTCGGGTTCGCCGCGTTCTTCGTGGTGATGCTGACGTCCACCACCAGCGGGGAGTACGTCGTACCGAGCAGCTCCCTCGTGATGGGGCTGGTCGCGGCCACGCCGGTGCTGATGACCCTGGCGCGGCCCGTGGGGGCGTTCTGGGCGGCCATAGCCGCCAGCGGTGCGCTCGCGGTGGTCGGCTCCGGCATGAACGACGTGTGGCCCTGGACGCCGGGCGCCTTCGTCTCCTACCTGGCAACGGTGACGTTCGCCGCGATGCGGCTCAGGCCCCGGGCGGCGGGCTGGATGTGGCTGATCACCCTGGGGGTCGGGCTCGGGATACCGGTCGTGCTCGGCCGGGGGGAGCCCGTCGAGATCATGCCGATGGCCTTCGTCCTGGCGGTCTCGCTGCTGGTGGTGACGGTCCGCAACATACGCAGGGAAGCGGAGGAGGAGGTCAGCGCGCAGCAGGAGGTCACGGCCGTGGAGCGGGACCGGCGGACGCTGCTGGAGGAGCGGACGACGATCGCGCGGGAGCTACACGACGTGGTGGCCCACCACATGTCGGTGGTGGCGATCCAGGCGGAGGCAGCGCCGTACCGGGTGAAGAACCCGCCGCCGGAGCTGGAGGCGGCGTTCGCCACCATCCGGGAGAACGCGGTGGCGGCGCTGACGGAGCTGCGCCGGGTACTGGGTGTCGTGCGCTCCGCGGACTACGAGGCGCCGGACGCCCCGCAGCCGACGCTGGCCTCGTTGGACGGGCTGCTGGCCAATGTGCGGGAGGCCGGGCTGAGCGTGGAGAAGACGGTGACGGGGTCGGTGCGGGAGCTGCCGCCGGGCGTGGAGCTGTCGGCGTACCGGATCATCCAGGAGGCGCTGAGCAACACCCTGCGCCATGCGCCGGGGGCGCCGGCGTCGGTCGAGGTCTCGTACGTACTGGGCGGGTTGGGCATACGGGTGGTCAATGCGGCGGCGACCGCGGATGTGCGGCCCTCGCCGGGTGCGGGGCACGGGATCACCGGGATGCGGGAGCGGGTGGCCATGCTGGAGGGTGAGATGACGGCCGGCGAGACCGGTGCGGGCGGGTACGAGGTGGCGGTGTTCATACCGGTGCGCGGACGGCAGGGCGAGGCGCAGGACGCGGCGCAGGGCGCAGGGCAGTCGGCATGACCATCAGGGTGCTGATCGTCGACGACCAAATGATGGTCCGGGAGGGCTTCTCCGTCCTGCTGAACGCGATGGACGGTATCGAGGTGGTCGGCGAGGCGGTGGACGGCCGCGAGGCCATCGCCAAGGTGGCGGCGCTGCGGCCTGACGTGGTGCTGATGGACATCCGGATGCCGGTGATGAACGGGCTGGAGGCGACGCGGGAGATCGTGGCCTCCGACACGGACGCGAAGGTGCTGGTCCTGACGACCTTCGACCTCGACGAGTACGTGTACCAGGCTCTGCGGGCCGGGGCCTCCGGGTTCCTGCTCAAGGACGCCTCGGCCCGGCAGCTCGCCGACGGGGTGCGGGTCGTGGCTTCCGGTGAGGCGCTGCTGGCGCCGACGGTCACCAAGCGGCTGATCCTTGAGTTCTCGAAGCTGTCGGCCCCGCCGAAGCTGGCGGATCCGGCGGGGGCAGGGGAGTTGACGGAGCGGGAGACGGAGGTGCTGGTGCTGATCGCGCAGGGGCTTTCCAACGCGGAGATAGCGGACCGGCTCATCGTCGCGGAGTCGACGATCAAGACGCACGTGAGCCGCATCCTGGTGAAACTGGGCCTGCGCGACCGCACCCAGGCCGCGGTGTTCGCCTACGAGACCCGCCTGGTGACTCCGGCATAGCCGCGGCCGTCCGGTCAGTACGGGGAGTCGGCCTCGTACCGGTCCAGGCAGATGTCGCGGCCCGCCCTCGGCTGGTCGCACTCTCCGGCGGCGACGCGCTTTCCGGCCCGGGCGAGGGCAATGTCGAAGATCGTCGTCGGCCTTGCCGGGGCGGTGGAGTCCTGGCGAATCCGTCTGCCGGGCACCGCGCACGGGCACGGGCACGCGACATGACGGCACGTCACACACGCTCATGGCACAGCCCCTAGGCTTCGGGGATGGGCTTTGATCCGTGGGACGCCGCGTTTGTTGCCGATCCTTACCCTGCCTACCGGGAGCTGCGGGAGCAGGGGCGGGCGCTGTGGTGGGAGGCCACCGGGCAGTGGCTCGTGCCGCACTACGCCGATGTGAGCGCGCTGCTGCGCGACCGCCGGCTGGGCCGGACCTACCTGCACCGCTTCTCGCACGAGGAGTTCGGCCGGGAGGCCCCGCCCCCGGGCCACGAGCCCTTCCACGTCCTCAACGACAACGGCCTGTTGGACCTGGAGGATCCCGCCCACGCGCGCGTACGGCGCCTGGTGTCGAAGGCGTTCACCCCGCGCACCGTGGAGCAGCTCGCGCCCGCCGTGGACCGGCTCGCCCGGGAGCTGGCCGGGCAACTCCTCGCCGACGGGGGCGGGGACCTGCTCACCGTCGTCGCCGAGCCGCTGCCCGTGGCGGTGATCGCCGAGCTGCTCGGGGTCCCGGCGGTGGACCGGGCCCTGCTGCGGCCCTGGTCGGCGGATATCTGCGGGATGTACGAGCTCCGCCCGGACGAGGAGACCGCGCAGCGGGCGGTCCGCGCGAGCGTGGAGTTCAGCGCATACCTGCGCGAGCTGATCGCCGAACGGCGCAAGCAGCCCGGCGAGGACCTGATCTCCGGCCTGATCGCCGCCCACGACGAGGAGGGCCGGCTCAGCGAGCAGGAGATGATCTCCACTTGCGTCCTCCTGCTGAACGCCGGCCACGAGGCCACCGTGAACACCACCGTCAACGGCTGGTGGACCCTCTTCCGCCACCCCGAGCAGCTCGCCGCGCTCGATCCCGAAAAGTTGTCCACAGCTGTGGATGAACTCATGCGCTACGACACTCCCCTCCAGATGTTCGAACGCTGGGTACTCGACGACATCCGTATCGGTGACACCGTCATCCCGCGCGGAGCCGAGGTCGCGCTGCTCTTCGGGTCCGCGAACCGGGATCCCGCCCGGTTCGAACGGCCCGACGACCTGGACCTCGCAAGGGCCGACAATCCGCACCTCAGCTTCGGCGCCGGGATCCACTACTGCCTCGGCGCCCCGCTCGCGCGGCGGGAGCTGACCGCCTCGTTCGGGGCCCTGCTGGCAGACGGAGTCCCGCCGCTGAAGCTCGTACGGGAGCCTCGGTGGCGGGACGGGTACGTCATCCGCGGTCTGGACGAACTCCTCGTGGAGTTCTGACAGTTCGGTCAGTCCGACGGTCCGGGGCGGAGTACTACACGGCCAGGTCCCGGCGGCGCAGCGCGGTCAGGCCGGCCGCCAGCAGGGCCGCCGCCAGCGCGGTCAGCACCAGCAGCGGGGCCCAGGCCAGGGCCTCGGCACCCGGCAGCTTGGGCAGGTGGGCGAAGGGCGACAGGTTCAGGACGGCCTGCGGGAGGTTCATCGCCGGGCCGATCCAGCCCAGCGTCAGCGCACCCCCGGCCACCGCCCAGGCGGCCACCGCGCACCGGGGGGCGGCGCCGTGCAGGAGGGCCGCGAAGGCGCCGATCACCCAGACCGCCGGGAGCTGGGCGAGCGTCGCGCCGACCGCCGCGCCCACGTCCCGGCCGTGCCCGAGCCCCAGGCCCAGCCCCGCCAGCAGCAGGATCAGCGCCGAGCCGCCGAACGCCACCGCCAGGTGGCCGCCGGCCCAGCGCAGCCGGCCGACGGCGTTCGCGAGCAGCGGTTCGGCGCGCTGCCCCGACTCCTCAGCGCTCAGCCGCAGCACCGCCGACACGATGTAGAGGGCGGCGGTCATGCCGAGCATCCCGGCCATCGTCGCGAGGAAGGCGTCCGCGATCCCGCTCTGCCCGCCCATCCGCTTGATGATCTCGCGGGTCCGCTCGTTGTCGCCGACCAGCTGCGTGGCCCCGTCCGTCATCCCGCCGAAGACCACCCCGGCCGCCAGGAACCCGAGGCTCCACCCGATCAGGCTCCCCCGCTGGAGCCGCCAGGCCAGTGCCCCCGCGCTGCCGAGCCGGCCCTCCGCCGGGCCCGGCCGGGCCGACAGGAAGCTCATGCCGACGTCGCGGCGCCCGGCCAGCGCGTACGCCGCCGCCACTTGCACCGCCACGGCCGACGCGAACAGGGCGAACACCCACGGGCGTTCGTCCGCGAAGGCCCGTACGTGCTCCAGCCAGCCCAGCGGCGACACCCAGGTCAGCGCGCTCGAACCCCCGGCGCTCCCGGCGTCTCCGGCGGCGCGCAGTACGAACGCCACGCCGAGCAGCGCGCCCGTGAGCCCCTTCGCGAGCCGCGCGCTCTCGGTCAGCTGCGCCGCGATGGCGGCCAGGGCCGCGAACAGCATCCCGGTGGCGCCGATGCCCAGCCCGAGGGCGAGCGCACCGCCCGCCCCGCGTCCGGCGAGCCCGGCCGTCACCAGCAGCGCGGCCAGCCCGTTGGCCGTCAAGGCTGCCAGCAGCGCGGCCGTCAGCGGGGCCCGGCGGCCCACCATCGCGGCGGAGAGCATCTCCTGACGGCCCGTCTCCTCCTCCTCGCGGGTGTGCCGGACCACGATGACCAAGCTCATGATCCCGGCGAGCACCCCCGCGAAGACCCCGCCGCGCCATGCGGTCAGGGCGCCGGTCGAGTCGCCGAAGACCGGCCCGTACAGGGCGCGCAGCGAGCCGTTGGTGTTCATCGTGGTGACCAGCCGGGCCCGCTCGGCGGCCGTCCCGTACACCGACTCCAGCGAGGCGGGCAGGCTGAGCACCAGCAGCGCCACGACCATGATCCAGACCGGCATCATCACGCGGTCGCGGCGGAGTGCGAGGCGCAGCAGCGGGCCGGTGCCGGCCAGTTGGTCCTTCATCGCGACACGCCCGCCTTCACGCTCGCGCTACCGCCGTTGCCGTCCGCGCCGCCCACGTCGCCCGCTGCGCCCGCGCCGCCCACACCGTCCGTGTCGTCCGTGTCGTCCGCGTAGTGCCGCAGGAAGAGCTCCTCCAGCGTGGGCGGGGTCGCGGTCAGCGACCGCACCCCGGAGTCGGCGAGCGAGCGCAGTACGGCGTCCAGCTTGTCCGTGTCGGCCTGGAGCCGGATCTTCAGCCCCTGCACCTCCACGTCGTGCACGCCCGGCAGGTGCGCGATGCCGTTCGGCGGGCCGGCGAGCTCGGCGCTGATCGACGTACGCGTCAGGTGCCGCAGATCGGCCAGCGTGCCCGTCTCCACCGTGCGGCCCTTGCGGATGATGCTGACCCGGTCGCAGAGGGTCTCGACCTCGCTCAGGATGTGCGAGCTGAGCAGCACCGTCCGCCCGGCGGCGCGCGCCTCGGCGACGCAGCCCTGGAAGACCCCCTCCATCAGCGGATCCAGCCCGGAGGTGGGCTCGTCGAGGATGAGCAGTTCGGCGTCGCAGGAGAAGGCGGCGACGAGCGCGACCTTCTGCCGGTTGCCCTTGGAGTAGGTACGCCCCTTCTTGGTGGGGTCCAGCTCGAACCGCTCGATCAGCTCGGCGCGCCGGGTCCGGTCCAGCCCGCCGCGCAGCCGCCCGTAGAGGTCGATGACCTCGCCGCCGGAGAGGTTGCGCCACAGGGTGACGTCGCCGGGGACGTAGGCGACGCGGCGGTGCAGTTGCACGGCGTCGGCCCAGGGATCGCCGCCGAGCAGCTCGGCGGTTCCGGAGTCGGCGCGCAGCAGGCCCAGCAGAACCCGGATGGTGGTGGACTTGCCCGAGCCGTTGGGGCCGAGGAAGCCGTGGACCTCACCGGTGGCGACCGCGAGGTCGAGACCGTCCAGTGCGGGGGTGCGGCCGAACGCCTTGTGGAGTCCGGCGACGCTGATTGCCTTCGTCATGATTCTGAACGTACGCTACTTTCACAAACTTGTGAAGCTAGGGAAACGTATAAAGTCAGGAGGGTGGCGGACGACATGGATGCACGGGCGCAGGACGTTCGGAGCGACGAGGCGGCGGTCTCGCGCTTCGTGGAGCGGTTCGCCGCGCAGCTGACCGAAGCGGGCATGCAGCGGATGGCCTCGCGGGTCTTCGCGCAGCTGCTCGCGAGCGACAGCGGATCGATGACCTCGGCGGAGCTGAGCGAGGCGCTGCGGATCAGCCCGGCGGCGGTGTCGGGGGCGGTGGCTTACCTGACGCAGGTGACCATGGTCAGCCGGGAGCGGGAGCCGGGCTCCCGGCGGGACCGGTACGTCCTGCACAACGAGCTCTGGTACGAGACGTTCACCCGGCGGGACCAGGTGCTGAACCTCTTCGAGAAGACCCTCCGCGACGGCGCGGCCGGAGTCGGCACGGACACCCCGGCCGGCGCGCGCATGGCGGAGACGGCGGCGTTCTTCGAGTTCCTGCAGGGCGAGATGCACGCGATGATGGACCGCTGGCGGGCCCACCGGGCCACCTTGGACCTCCCGAACCCGTGAGGCCGCGGCCGCATCCCGCAGTGAGCGCCGCGGCGCCCCTCGCGCCGCTGCCGCCGCAGCACCCCTCCCGTCGCTCCCCCCGCCGCTACACCCGCGGCAGCGTCAGCGCCCAGGCCCCCGGCCGCAGAGTCCAGGTACGGCGCCGGACCGGGCCCGCCACCAGCGCGTCCGCCCGGTAGCGGAAGTCCGAGCCCGACACCGTCAACGACGCCGCCTTCACCCGCAGCGAGGTTCCGCCGACCAGCCGGACCGTCACCTCCGCCACCCCGCCGGACGACACCGGCACCATCCGCAGGTCCTCCACCGCCCGATCCACGTCCACCAGCACCTGCCCGTCCGCCTCCACCCGCAGCCGGTGCCCCGCCCGGGGCCCCGACGGGACCAGCGTCCGCACCAGCGAGCGGTAGGCGCTCCGGACCGACGGCCCCGAGGGTCCGGGGGCCGCCCGGACGGGTGGGATCCGCAGATCCCCGAGCACCACCCCGTCGCTGTCGTCCACCAGCAGGTCCCGCGTCCGTACGGCACCGTCCAGCACCGACCGCGCCGCCGCCACCGCGGACAGCGGAACGCCCAGCGACCGCGCCAGCCCCAGCTGCCCCAGCTGCCCCACCGGAATCAGTGAAACGGCCCCGTCCGCGAGCCCGCGCTCACGGTGCAACAGCCCCACGGCCCGTACCAGCGCCCGGTCGTCGCCGACGATCACCGGCTGCCGATGGCCCCGGCGGGCGAGGGCCCGCGCAAACTCCTCCCGCGAGTCCGGGAGGCAGATTTTCGCCGCAGCCCCCGCCGACAGAACATCCTTCGCGATCCGCACGGACTCGCCGTCAAGACGGCGGGCGACCGGGTCGACGAGCACGAGCAGGCCGCCTACCGGCGCGCCCGCATGGCTCATGGTGGGCTCTGGAGCCGACACCTCGGTCCTTCCTCGGGTAGCATCTTTGTGCAAGAGGCCCTTGCGCTATTGCGCCAGGGCCTTCGTCTATTCCGGGGTACCGGTCCGACGGCTCAGCCTGCGGTGTACATCGTCGTACGCCCCCTGACCTTGGACATGCCCCATCCGGAAGAGGTGTACGCCTGTGCCCGCTCTTGTGCTGCTCGGAGCTCAGTGGGGTGACGAGGGCAAGGGAAAGGCCACCGACCTGCTCGGTGGATCCGTTGACTATGTGGTGCGCTACCAGGGCGGCAACAACGCCGGCCACACGGTCGTCGTAGGCGACCAGAAGTACGCGCTGCACCTTCTCCCTTCCGGCATCCTGTCCCCCGGATGCACCCCGGTCATCGGCAACGGCGTCGTCGTCGACCCGGCCGTCCTGCTCTCCGAGCTGCGCGGCCTGAACGAGCGCGGCATCGACACCTCCAAGCTGCTCATCAGCGGCAACGCCCACCTCATCACGCCGTACAACGTGACCCTCGACAAGGTCGGCGAGCGCTTCCTCGGCAAGCGCAAGATCGGTACGACCGGCCGCGGCATCGGTCCGACGTACGCGGACAAGATCAACCGCATCGGCATCCGCGTCCAGGACCTGTACGACGAGTCGATCCTCACCCAGAAGGTCGAAGCGGCGCTGGAGGGCAAGAACCAGCTCCTCGCCAAGCTCTACAACCGCCGCGCCATCGAGGCCGCCGCGATCGTGGAGGAGATGCTCCAGTACGCGGAGCAGATCAAGCCGTACGTCGCCGACACCACCCTGATCCTCAACGACGCGCTCGACCAGGACAAGGTCGTGCTGTTCGAGGGCGGCCAGGGCACGCTGCTCGACGTCGACCACGGCACGTACCCCTTCGTCACCTCCTCGAACCCGACCGCCGGCGGCGCCTGCACCGGCACCGGCGTGGGCCCGACGAAGATCAGCCGAGTCATCGGCATCCTGAAGGCCTACACGACCCGCGTCGGCGCCGGCCCGTTCCCGACCGAGCTGTTCGACCAGGACGGCGAGGACCTGCGCCGCATCGGCGGCGAGCGCGGCGTGACCACCGGCCGTGACCGCCGCTGCGGCTGGTTCGACGCGCCGATCGCCCGTTACGCCACCCGCGTGAACGGCCTGACGGACTTCTTCCTCACCAAGCTGGACGTGCTGACCGGCTGGGAGCAGATCCCGGTCTGCGTCGCGTACGAGATCGACGGCAAGCGCGTCGAGGAGCTCCCGTACTCGCAGACGGACTTCCACCACGCGAAGCCGATCTACGAAAACCTCCCCGGCTGGTCCGAGGACATCACCAAGGCCAAGACGTTCTCGGACCTCCCGAAGAACGCCCAGGCGTACGTGAAGGCCCTCGAGGAGATGTCGGGCGCCCCGATCTCCGCGATCGGCGTCGGCCCCGGCCGCACCGAGACGATCGAGATCAACTCGTTCCTCTAGGAACCGCCACGTGAAAGGGGCGGTGCGCCACACGGCGCACCGCCCCTCTCACGTTTCGGGGACTAGCTGGTCTGGTACCAGGCGATCAGGTCGACGATCAGGTCGATGTCCTGCCAGCCCTGGTTCCAGAAGTCGATGATGCCGCCCTTGCCCCCGGACGTCTGGACCAGGTTCGGCACGGTCGCACCCGCCGTCCAGTTCACGGACGAGGAGACGGGCCGCTGCGGCGTGACCGCGCTGCCCTTCACGTAGTCGGGCCACGTGTTCGGGTCGGCGGTGACCGAGAGGAAGCCCGCCCCGGTGGTGTTGGTGACCGTGGTGTTCAGCACCCAGCCGTCGATGTCGGAGTTCGTCGTATCGGCGTCGAACCGCTCGGGGAGCATCGTGCGGGCCGGCACCGGGCCCGCCTTGCGGCCCCAGCTGTCGATGCGGGTGTCCAGGACCCGGTACGGGCCCCCGAGGCACACGAGGGCCGCCCTGCTGTCGGTGCTGTAGTAGCCGACCACGTCGGCCACCACGTCGGCCCGGTCCCAGCTGCCGTTGCGGATGGTGATCTTCCCGTCGGGGCCGACCGGCACGATCACCGAATTGGCGACCGTCTGACCGGCGGAGAAGTTCAGGCTCGACGTGGACGGCGCCGCCTGCCCGCTCGGGTACGCGGTCAGGTGGCCGGCCGCCCGCGGATTGGTGGCCGTCAGGTTGAGCGCCACGGCGGTGGCACCCTTCGGGACGCCCCCGCGCCCGGCCATGTCCACCCCGAAGCTCCCGTAGCCGGGCACCTGCCCCTTCGCCGTACCGATCCCCTCGCGGGTGTCGACGGCACGGACCGGGTTCAGGGTGGTGTAGCCGCTGGCGACCGACGCCGTGAAGTAGCCGGTGACGTCCGCGACCAGGTCGACCGAGTCCCAGCCGCCGTTGACCAGGCGCACGGACCCGTCCTCGCCGACCGGCACGATCACCTGGTTCGCAACGGTCTGCCCCGCGGCGTAGTTCAGGTTCGACCCGGTCTCGAAGCCGTCCTTGCCGGGCTGGACCACGACGTGGCCCGCTCCCGCGGCGTTGGTGGCGGTGACGTTGAGGACCACTTCGGTGGCCCCGGCGGGGATGCCGGCGACGCCGGCGACCTTCAGGGCCACCGAGCCCCGCCCCGCGACCTTGGCCTGCGCGGCGCCGATGCCGGCGCGGGTGTCCAGCAGCCGGGTCGGCGCGTGCGCGGTGTACTCGCTGCCCGAGGTGACGAAGTCGAGCCGGTTCACGGCCTGGACCCCGTGCGTGGTGTCCTTCACCGTGACCGTGACGGGGTACTTCCCGACCTTGGCGTACTTGTGCGTGGTGTACCGGAGGTCGGAGCCGGAGCTGGTGACGGCGACCTGGTCCGCGGCGCCGTCGCCCCAGTCGATGGTGACGTCGAGCGCGGCGCCCTCGCTGGTGACGATGGTCCGCAGTTCGATCGAGTGCGCGGTCGGGCCGTGGGCCTCCAGATCGATCGCGAGGTACGCGTCCCCCGACGCGCGCTGCGCCTGCGCGGCCGCCCCGGTCCGGGCTGCCGATCCGGCCGGCGATGTGCGGACCGTGCGCTCGGCCGGGCTGGAGAAGGTCTTGCCGCCCGGCAGCGGCCCTCCCTTGCCCGGGTTCCCCCCGGTCGTCGCGGCCACGCCGTGGCCGGCGGGAGCGACGGGACCGGCCGCTACGGCCGGGCCGGAGAAGAGGCCTACGCCCGCTGCCACGAGGGCGGCGGAAAACATGAGACGGCGACGGTGCACCGTACCCCCCTTGGTCTGGTGCAGAACCCTGAACGGGTTCGAAATCCCGTTCAGCGTACAGACGTGTCAGCGGCTTGATCCACTGGCTTCTCGTCCGGAGCCGAGCAGGGCGTCGATGGCCGCCTTGATCCGGTCGACCGGGACCTCGCGGGCGGTGAGGTGCTCGAAGAGGCTGGGGACGAACGGGGCGAGGAGCAGGTGCGCCAGCACCGGGGCGTCCTCCTGCGGGCGGGCCCCGCGGAGCAGCATCGCGACGTGCGTGTGCATGGTCAGGTACGCGCCGCTCTCGTACCGCGCGCCCGGCGAGGCGGCCTCCGCGACCGCCATCACGGCCCGCTGCCCGACGAGCCGTTCGGCCAGGGCGTGCAGGAACGCGCGCAGCCGTACGTCGGCAGGCGCGTCGGGGCCGAGCGGGGCCGGCCCGCTCAGGAAGGCCTCCTGGAAGCGCCGCTCGTCCTCGTCGAGCAGCGCGAACAGCAGCCGGCTCACATCGCCGAAGCGGCGGTAGACCGTCCCGACCCCCATCCCCGCGGCGTGGGCGACGGCGTTCATCGTCACGGCGCCCGGCCCCTGCTCGGCGACCAGCTGCGCCGCCGCGTCCAGGATCTTCCGCCTGTTCCGGGCGGCGTCCGCGCGCTCGGGCGGGGCCTGGCCCGTGACCGGGAGTTCGATGCGGCTCATATCCAGAGGCTACCGGACCACCCTTGCCAATCGGATACCTATCCGCTTTACTTTCGCCTGTCGAAGCGAAACGGATAGCCATCCGCTTGCGGTCACGCCAAGGAGTCCCACCATGAGTGCCAAGGTCGCGGTCATCTACTACTCGTCCACCGGAAACGTCCACGCGCTCGCGAAGGCCGTCGCCGAAGGCGCCGAGAAGGCGGGCGCCGAAGTCCGCCTGCGTCGGGTGCCCGAGCTCGCCCCCGACGCGGCCATCGACTCCAACCCGGCCTGGCGCCGGCACGTCGAGGACACCAAGGACGTCGAGATCGCCACGCTGGACGACCTCACCTGGGCCGATGCCTACGCGATCGGCTCGCCGACCCGGTACGGCAACATCGCGGGCCAGCTGAAGCAGTTCCTCGACACCACCGGCGGCATCTGGCAGCAGGGCGCACTCGCCGACAAGCCGGCCACCGGCTTCACCAGCGCCCACAACGCGCACGGCGGCAACGAGTCCACGCTGCTCGCCCTCTACAACACGTTCCACCACTGGGGCTCGGTCATCGTCTCGCCCGGCTACACCGACCCGGTCGTCTACGGCGCCGGCGGCAACCCGTACGGCACCTCGCACCCGGGCGGCAGCGGCGCCGTCAGCGAGGAGACCCTGACCGCGGCCCGCTACCAGGGCGAGCGCCTCGCCACGTTCGCCGCCCGCCTGGCCGCCACCGCCGAATAGGCCGGAGCCGGCCATTCCAGGAATGGCCGGCTCCGGACGTGCAGGTCAGGTCAGGTCGGGTCGGGTCGGGTCAGCGGCTCTCGGTGAAGTAGCCGAGCAGGTCCGTGATCACGTGGTTGCTGCCGCCCCAGCTGTTGAAGACGTTCACCTTGCCGTCCCCGACCGGAGTCGTGACGTGGTTCGGGACGGTGAGGCCGGGCAGCGTGTTCAGGCTGCTCGCGTCCGTACGTGCGCTCCCGTACCCGTGGACGGTCAGGAAGCCGGCGGCGGAGGTGTCGGTCGCGGTCACGTTCAGCACCGCGCCCACCGCGTCGGACGGCAGCCCGGCCACGGTCGTGGTCGCACCCGGGGCCAGCTTGCCGGTGACCCGGGTGTCTCCGAGGCGCTTGGGGACGATCGGCGTGAAGAGGGCCTTGCCGTCCTTGCCGTAGTAGCCCACCGCGTCCACCACCAGGTGCGTGGAACCGGCGTTGTTGTAGAGCGTGATCGTCCCGTTCGGACCCACCGGCACGATGGCCTGGTTGGACTTGTCCTTGCCCGGTTCCGGGTTCAGGTTCGACGTCACGGGCCGCTTCGCCGGGTCCGGGTAGGCGATCACGTGCGTGTCCGACGTCGCCCCGGTGCCGGTCAGGTTCAGCGCGACCGCCGTGGCGTCGGCGGGGATCCCGCCCACACCGGCGACCTTGACGGTGCGTGTCTGGCCGCCGGCCAGCGCGCCGCCCGCCCCCGTCCGGGTGTCGGCGAGACGGGTCGGGGTGACCGGGCTGAAGCGCTGCCCGGTGTTCGGCTGGTAGTAGCCGACGAAGTCGACGATCAGCTTCGCCTCACCGGAGTTGAGCCGGAACCACACGGAGCCGTCGGAACCGACGGGAACGGTCACCGTGTTGGACGACGTACCGCCCGCCCGGACGTTGACGTTCGAGGTCGCGGGACGGTCCTGGCGGTTCGGCGACACGCTGAGGTGGGTGTCCTCGCTCGCGCCGGTGACGGTCACGTTGAGGACCGCCGCGGTCATGCCGCCCGAGAGCGCCCCGCCCGCCGGCAGGCGCGTGGACCAGGGCTCCCCGCCGCGCAGCGACCAGAGGTAGGTCCGGGTGTCGACGATGCGGAAGGGCTCGGTGGCGACGTAGCCGGACGCCGGGTAGTCCACGCGCACGGTCTTGCTCACCGTGGACGTGGCGCCCTTGACGTCCTGGAGCTTGACCGTCACCTTGTACTCGCCCGGCGTGGTGTACGTGTGCTGCCCGGGGGAGCTGTAGTCACGCGACTCGAAGCTGCCGTTGCCGTCGCCGAAGTCGACCAGCGCGCTCTGCACCGGCCACGGCGCCACCGTGGACTTCAGGTCGAGCCCCATGGTCAGCGGGGGGACGTGCTCGTCCGGACTGTCCGAGGTCGGCAGGACCGGCGAGGCGGTGAAGTCCGCGGCCAGCGGCTTGTCGGCGGCGGTCACCTTGGCCGGCTTCTCCGTGGCGGCCGTCCGGCCGGCGGCGTTGACCGCCGTCACCTTGACCACGTAGTCGCCCGGCTTGCCGTAGGTGTGCGAGGCGAGGGCCTGGGGCTCGTTGCCCTGCTGGGTGACGACCGGCTGCGTCCCGTCGCCGAAGTCGACGCGGTAGCTCATCGTGGAGGGCCACTTGCTGTCCGACGCGGCCTTCACCTCCACCTTGGTCCCGACCGGCGCCCAGCTCTGGTCGATCGACATCGTGGCGCTGCTCAGGCCGTCCTGGATCTCGTAGGCGCCGCGGTCGAGGTACCCGCCGTCACGGCCGGTGTTGGGGACCCGCGGGTCGTCCGTGGTCGGATAGCCGCTGAAGTCGGTGGGCAGTACGCCCGGCGCCGTCGGGTCGGCGGAGTCGATGGTCGGAGAGCCGTCCACCGGGCCGACGCCCGCGGACGACGGGGTCAGGATGTCGTGCGCGCCCTGCCCGGTGCCGGCCTGAAAGGCGGCCGGATCCTTGTACGCGCCACCGGCCCAGCTGTACGCCGGCTCGGGTCCCGCGCTGCCGGCGATCAGGTTGTAGTCGGCTCGGGTACCCGCCGTCGCGCTCTGCGCCACCAGGAACGGGTTGCGCGCATCGTCCGAGGTGCAGTACCCGGTGCGGGCATAGGTGAAGACCACGTTGTTGAACACGGCCGATCCGGTCGAGTTCCCGCCGAGCGCGAGGGTGGCCGAACAGACGCCCCGGAGCGTGTTGTTGGTGACGACACTGCCGGGCGCGTCCGTGACGCTGAGCGCGGCCGCGGAGATGCCCGAGATCACGTTGCGGGCGAGCACGGTGTTCCGCGAGCCGCCGTCGATCCGGACGCCCTGCAGTGAGCTGCGGGTGATGCGCACGTCGGCACTTCCGTCGCCGACCACGACCCCGTTGCCCCCGGGGACGTCCCGGCCCGCGCCGGCGGTGATCCGGTCCAGCTCGACATCGCCGGACCGGCCGACCTGGAGGGGCGCGGCGACCGTGATGCCGCGGACCACCACGTGGGACGCACCGCTGATGGTCAGACCCCGGCCGGAGCGGAGGCTCACCCGCGCCGGAGAACCTGCCTCTGCGTCGGGCACGAAACCGATGGGCTTGCCGGGTTCGCCGGAGCGGTCGATCGTGACGGCTTCGTCGTACGTGCCCGGCTTGATCCGCACGGTCTGGCCCGGCCGTACGGCCTTGACGGCCGCCGCGATCGTGCAGAACGGCGCGGCCTGGGAGCCGGATCCCCCGTCGGAGCAACCGGAATCGTCGTGATTGCTCACGTAGAGGGTGTCGGGGGCATCGGCGGCCGTGGCTGCCGGTATGCCGAGGAGTGTGACCAGACCTGCGGTCAGCAGGACAGTCGTACGAGTGGGACGCACCAGCAGGGGTTCCTTTGCGGAAAGATGACCAAGGAGACCATCTTCTGCTGTCCGAAAGCCGATGTCACTTCAGTTCGGCGCCGAACTGGCGGACTTCTCGCCTATCACGTCCGATACCTGGAAAACGGGGGACCTGAACCGTCACGCTTGCTCCATGAGCACTGCAAGTCACTCGCCCAACTCCCGCATGCCCAGCTGGATTCCGGCCGCCGGTATCGGAATTCGCAAGGCAGGGGTGATGTTCGACGCCGTACGTGTGGACGGTGACATGGGACGGGATCTCGCCGATCTCCTCGTCACGCTCACCGGCGGCGATCCCGGGCCGATCGTCGTCCAGGCCAACGGGCGGCGGCCCGTCTACTTCCTGATCCCGGTCGGGGGCGCCGCGTACCGGGCCTGGCCACCCGGATTCACGCGGCTCGCGTCGGGGCCGCGCCGGACCACGTACATCCCGGTCCCCGCCCTCGAAGGCGCCTGGCCGCTGGCCTGGCGGTGTCCGCCCACGCGCGAGGACCGGTTCGTGCACGCGCTGCTGCTGTACCGCGCCGCCGGCCTCTACCAGGCGAGCTGCGAGATCTCCTCGGCCACCACCGCGCAGGCGTCGGCCGCGGGGTCGATGAGCGGGAAGTGACCGACCCCGTCCAGCAGGGTCAGGCCCACGGTCTCCCCGGCCTTCGCCGCCGCGGCCACGTACGACTCGGCCACCGACGACGGGACCACGATGTCCTCCCGGCCGTGGACGACGGCCGTCGCGATCCCCGTCGGCAGCAGGACCGCCGGATCCGCGAACGGCAGCCGCTCCGCCCACTGGTCGGCGCCGCCCAGCAGCTGCGCGGACGCCCCGCCGCACACGCCCAGCTCCTCCGCGGCCACGAAGTCCGCGATGGGGGCGAGCGCCACCACGCCGCGCAGCAGCGGCGGCGAAGGCAGCCTCCAGGCGGCCGGCGACTCGGGCGGCAGGACGTGCCGGGCCGACGCCCACAGCGCGAGGTGGCCGCCCGCGGAGTGCCCGGTGATGACGGTACGGCGCGGATCCGCCTGCGGGAGGTGGGCCGTGGCGAGCACCGGGAGGGCGTCCATCGCGGCGGCCACGTCGTCGAAGGTCTCCGGCCAGCGGCCGGCCACGTGCCCCTCGGCGTTCTGGCGTGGCAGGGAACTTCCGCGCCGGTACTCGACGTTGGCGACGGCGAAACCCCGGCGGGCCAGGAAGTCCGCGAGCGGGGTGATGTGGTGCCGGTCGTACGGGGCGCGCCAGGCGCCGCCGTGCAGGAGCACCACCAGCGGGACCGACCCGGTGGCGGTCTCGCCGCGCGGGGCGTAGAAGTCGATCACGTGGTCGGGGTGGTCCCCGTACGCCCCCGTCGAGTCCGGGGCGACCGGCGGGTGGGCGAAGGCCGAGGCGGCCTCGGCGGCGTCCCGTTCGACTGCGGGGTCCGTCATCGGCTCAACCTCTCGGTAACGCGTGGGACTGGTGTTCCGGCAGAGCGGGACCGTATCAGGCCGGAACGGGAGTGTCGGTGGTGGGCGGGGGCCGTGGCCGGGATGTGCGGGGGCGGACGGAGCCGAAGCCCCGCCCGCCCGGTTGCCGTGACGTTTCGCCCCTACATCACCCGAAAATGTGACCCAGTGTCCGGGCAGCACGCTCCGCGTCGGCGAAACCGACGTAGAGCGGCGTGAAACCGAAGCGCAGGACGTCGGGGGCGCGGAAGTCCCCGATCACGCCGCGGGAGATCAGGTCGTCCATGACCGCGCGGGCGTTCTCGGTGCGCAGCGAGACCTGGCTGCCGCGCCGGTCGTGCTCGGCGGGGGTGACCGACTCGACCTTCCCGGCCGGGACGTACGCGGCCACGCACTCCAGGAAGAAGTCGGTCAGGGCGAGGGACTTGGCCCGTACGGCTTCCACCGAGACCCCGTCCCAGGCGTCGAGCGCCGCTTCCAGGGCCAGCATGGACAGGATGTCCGGGGTTCCGACCCGGCCGCGCACCGCGCCGGCGGCCGGGGTGTAGTCCGGGGTCATCGCGAAGGGGTCCGCGTGGCCGTTCCAGCCGGGGAGCGGGGAGTCGAAGACTCCCTGGTGGCGTGCGGCGATGTAGAGGTACGCCGGGGAGCCGGGGCCGCCGTTCAGGTACTTGTACGTACAGCCGACCGCGAGGTCGACGCCGTGCTCGTCGAGGCCGACGGGGAGGGCGCCGGCCGAGTGGCAGAGGTCCCAGACGGTGACGGCCCCGGCGGCGCGGGCCGCCGCGGTGAGGGCCGGGAGGTCGTGGAGGCGGCCGGTGCGGTAGTCGACGTGGTTGAGGAGGACGACGGCGGTCTCCTCCCCCATCGCCTGGGCCGCGTGCGGGGGGTCGACCGGTACGACGGTGAGGCCGGTCATCCGGGCGGCCGACTCGGCGATGTAGCCGTCGGTGGGGAAGGTGGAGGCGTCGACCAGCATCTGCGTGCGCCCGGGGCGGGCCAGGCGGGCGGCTCCGACCAGGGCCTTGAACAGGTTGACGCTGGTGGAGTCGCCGACGACCGTCTGGCCGGGGGCCGCGCCGATGAGCGGGGAGAGCTTGTCGCCGATCCGCTCAGGGGCGGTCCACCAGGTGCCGGAGCTCCAGGACTGGATGAGCTCCGTGCCCCACTCGTGGGTGATGACCTGGGCGATGCGGGCCGCGACCCCGGTCGTCAGCGCTCCCAGGGAGTTGCCGTCCAGGTAGACGACGCCGTCGGGGAGGGTGAAGCGGTCGCGGAGCTTGCCGAGCTCGTCGGCGGTGTCGAGGGCGGCGGCGCGGGCCGCGAGGTCCGCCGGGAACTTCCCGTTCGCGTCAGACATGGCTGCGGGCCGTCCAGAGCTCCGGGAACACGTTCTTCGTGGCGCGCTTTTCGAGCCAGGTCACGCCGGCCGAGCCGCCCGTGCCGGTCTTGGCGCCCATCGCCCGGCGGGTGGCGACCAGGTGGTCGTTGCGCCAGCGCCACACGAGCTCCGCGACGTCCGTGAGGACCTCGCCGAGGCGGTGGAGGTCGAGCTGCGCGTCGGGGTCCGCGTACAGGGACGTCCAGACGGCCTCGACCTCAGGCGAGGGCTCGTACCGCCGGGAGAGGTCGCGCTCCAGGACCGCCTGCGGGACCGGCAGGCCGCGGCGGGCCAGCAGGCGCAGGACCTCGTCGTACAGGCTGGGCTCCTGGAGCGCCTTCTCCAGCTCCGCGTGGACGCGCGGGGCGCCGCGGTGCGGGACGAGCATGGAGGCCGACTTCTCGCCGAGCAGGAACTCCATACGGCGGTACATCGCCGACTGGAAGCCGGAGCCCTCGCCGAGGGCGGCGCGGTAGGCGTTGAACTGGCCCGGGGTGAGCTGGGCGAGCGGGCGCCAGGAGGCGTTGAGGGCCTCCAGTTCGCGGAGGGATCGTTTCAGCGCATCCATCGCGACGGGGATGCTGTCCTCGCGGAGGGCCTTCGCGGCCGTCTCCCATTCGTGGACGATGACCGTGAACCACAGCTCCATGACCTGGGTCGTCACCAGGAAGACCATCTCGCCCGGGTCGTCCGAGCGGAGGTGCTGGAGGTGGGTGAGGACGTCCGCCTGGACGTAGTCCTCGTACGGGGTCGTGCCGGCGAAGTCGAGGTTCGGGGTGTCCGAACCGGCTCCGGAGGCATCAAGGGTGTTCGACATCGCTGTCTCCTCGACACGTGCTTCCGGGTAGCGGTCCGCCCCTTCCGATGGGTGAGTGGAGCCCCGGTCCCCTGCTCGCATCATAGGACCGGTTGCCGGGCTCCCTCTATTGGGGTGTGACCGGGGTCACAGGTGTTTTTCGGACACTACGGCATGCCGGGGCCCCGCGCGCGGGGCCCCGGCCGTCCGGATGCGGCTCAGGCGCCGAGGACGTCCGCGGCCGTCTCGGAGGAGTCGCGCAGGAAGGTCGAGCAGCGCTCGTACTCCTCCTTCTCGCCGATCGCCCCGGCGGCGCGGGACAGGGCGTACAGGGCGCGCAGGAATCCGCGGTTCGGCTCGTGCTCCCACGGCACCGGACCGTGGCCCTTCCAGCCGGCGCGGCGCAGGGCGTCGAGGCCGCGGTGGTAGCCCGTACGGGCGTACGCGTACGACTCGACGGTGCGGCCGGCGGCGAACGCCTCGTCGGCGAGGACCGCCCAGGCGAGGGAGGAGGTCGGGTGCGCGGCGGCCACCTCGACGGCGGGCGTGCCCGCGGCGATGGCCTCGCGGCCCGGCTCGTCGGGGAGGTGGGTGGGGGCGGGGCCCCCGAGGAGGTTCTGGTGAATGGACATGCCCCAAGTCTGGGGTATCGGGCCCCACTCACGGTGAAGGGCCCGGTCCTCCGTCGCGAGACGGTGGACCGAGCCCTTCGACGCCGGGGTGCGGCGGGTGCTACTTCAGCTTCGTGCCCGTCGAGCGCAGGTTCGCGCACGCCTCGGTGACGCGCTTGGCCATGCTCGCCTCGGCGAGCTTGCCCCAGGTGCGCGGGTCGTAGGTGGACTTCTTGCCGACTTCGCCGTCGACCTTCAGGACACCGTCGTAGTTGCGGAACATGTGGTCCGCGACCGGGCGGGTGAAGGCGTACTGGGTGTCGGTGTCGAGGTTCATCTTCACGACGCCGTTCTCCAGCGCGGTGGCGATCTCCTGCTCGGAGGAGCCGGAGCCGCCGTGGAAGACGAAGTCGAACGGGCTGGTCTTGCCGTACTTCTCGCCGACACCCTGCTGGAGGTCCTTCAGCAGCTCGGGACGCAGGACGACGTTGCCCGGCTTGTAGACGCCGTGCACGTTGCCGAAGGAGGCGGCCAGCAGGTAGCGGCCCTTCTCGCCCAGGCCCAGGGCCTCGGCGGTGCGGATCGCGTCGTCGACGGTGGTGTACAGCTCGTCGTTGATCTCGTGGGTGACGCCGTCCTCCTCGCCGCCGGTCGGGGTGATCTCGACCTCGAGGATGATCTTCGCGGCGGCGGCCTTGGCGAGCAGCTCCTGGCCGATGGCCAGGTTGTCCGCCAGGGTCTCGGCGGAGCCGTCCCACATGTGCGACTGGAAGAGCGGGTTCAGACCACGGGCCACGCGCTCGGCGGACACCTCAAGGAGCGGGCGGACGTAGCCGTCCAGCTTGTCCTTGGGGCAGTGGTCCGTGTGCAGCGCGACGGTGACGTCGTACTTCGCGGCAACGATGTGCGCGAACTCGGCCAGGGCGACCGCGCCCGTGACCATGTCCTTCTTGTACTGGCCACCCAGGAACTCCGCACCACCGGTGGAGATCTGGATGATGCCGTCGCTCTCGGCCTCCGCGAAGCCGCGCAGTGCAGCGTGCAGGGTCTGGGTCGAGGTCACGTTGATCGCCGGGTAGGCAAACTTGCCTGCCTTCGCCCGGTCGAGCATCTCGTTGTAGACCTCGGGGGTTGCGATGGGCATCTGTCCGCTCCTTGGATGTGCGGGGAGTGTGCGATTGCTGGCCCTGACCTGGGGGCGACGTAACCGTCGCGCTCATCTTTCCAGACTCCGCGCGACACTCCACCCGTGCCGGGTGGACCGTTTCACGTGAAACACTCCGCCCGACCGGGAAAGAGCAGGTCAGGACCTGTGCCCGGAGCCCCGGGGACCTAAGTCACCAGTTCTGCGGGGGTCAGCATGCGAGACCGAACAAGATCAACGGCGATCGGGCGGGATCGGCTCGGGTACGGAGTCAGCCCAGGTCGAGATCGGCGAGCCGGTAGCCGGTGAGGTACGGCAGGCCCGCCTCGGCGATGGCGTCCGCGGCACCGCGGTCCACGATCGTGGCGACGGCGACCACCTCTCCGCCGGCCTCGCGGACGGCCTCGACGGCGGTCAGCGGGGACCCGCCGGTGGTGGAGGTGTCCTCGACGACCAGGCAGCGCTTGCCCTTCACGTCGGTGCCCTCGATACGGCGCTGCATGCCGTGGGCCTTCTGCGCCTTGCGGACCACGAACGCGTCGAGGCGTCCGCCGCGCGCGGCGGAGGCGTGCAGCATCGAGGTCGCGACCGGGTCGGCGCCCAGGGTCAGACCGCCGACGCAGTCGAAGTCCAGGTCGGCGGTGAGGTCGAGCATGACCTGGCCCACCATCGGGGCCGCCTCGCCGTCCAGGGTGATCCGGCGGAGGTCGATGTAGTAGTCGGCCTCCTTGCCGGAAGAGAGGATCACCTTGCCGTGCACGACGGCCTTGTCCTTGATCTGCTGCAGAAGCGCATCGCGTACATCAGTCATGCCCCCGAGCTTAAAGGCGCGCTAACCGAGCCGGCGCCACGTCCACGTCGTGGAGATCTCCAGCGGGTCGACGGGCGTGACCAGGCGCGGGAGGCTGTTCAGGCCGTTCGGCGGACCGGACTGGGGCTCCACGCAGACGGCCTCGGACTCCTCGTCGTAGATGACCACCCACTCCTCGCGGCTGCGGACCTTGAGCTCCAGCGCGCCGGGCCAGGTGAGGGTGACGTCCACGCCGTTCGGCATGCCGAAGCAGTCGTCCCAGGGGCCGGGCTGGGGGGCGACACGGTGCCCGGTGGGGATGTGGTCGGCGTCCCGCTCCTCCTGCCACTCGGCCTCGAAGTCGAGCCGCACGTCCTCGCCCGTGCCGAGGTTGCGGCGGAACCAGGGGTGCCAGCCGGCCTGGGCCGGGAAGGAGTCGCCGTACGTCTCGACGCCCATGGAGAGCGTCAGGCCCTCGGCGGTCAGCTCCACGGTCTGGGTGACCCGGCCGGGCCAGGGCCACGGGTCGGCGAGGTCGTAGACGAACGCCGCCTCGGTGTCACCGACGCGGACCCGGCGCCAGGGGTGCTCCCGGCCGAAGCCGTGGATGGCGTGCGGGGGGTGGTTGAGCGGGAGCTCTCGGAGGACTCCGCCGTCCCAGAAGCGCCCGTTCGCGGTCCGCCCGCACCACGGCACCATGGGGAACGCGCCGAAATGCGCCCCTTGGCGCAGCAGCTCCGTGCCGTCGATGCGCAGGCTGCTGATCCGGCAGCCGTTCTCCTGGTCGACGGTCACCTCGGCGCCGCCCGCGCTCAGTTGCGTACTCATGCGCCCGACTCTAACGACGGGTCAGCGGCGCCGTCGCAGCGCTCGGCCGACGACGACCGCCGAGGCCAGCGCCAGGGCGGCGGCCGGGGCGATCCAGCGCAGGCTGGCGCCGGCGCCCGACGCCGCCGGGGCCGGGACCGGGGCGTAGCGGCCGCGGGGCGGCGCGTGGTCCACTTCCTCGGCGCTGCGGCCGATCATGGTGCGGCGGGCGTGGGCGGCCTCGGCGGGCGGCTGCGCGGCGGCGGCGAACTCGTCGACGTCCCCGATGTCGCCGATCTCCCCGATCCGGTCGAGCTCCGGAAGGCCCTCGAAGTCGCCGTCCATGAAGGGGTCCAGGGACGGGGGCGGCACCTCGGTGTCGAAGACGGACGCCGTGACCTCGTCGGTGACACCGCCGTCCTCCCCGCCCTCCCCGTCCGTGCCGGCCTCGGCCTCCTCCGCCTCGGCGATGACATCGGTCACCGGCTCCCCCGCTCCGGCCGCCAGCGCCGCGAGCTGCTCGGCGGCCCGGTCCAGCAGCCGGCGCACGGCGGTGGCGGTGGCCTCCGGCGGGAAGGCGGCGGCCCGTCCGTCGGCGGTGCCCTCGGCGGCGAACTCCAGCCGGGTCCCGTCGTCGGCCGGGGTCAGCAGCAGCGCGAGCGCCAGCTTGACGGTGCCGCTGCCGCGGATCTCGGTGCCCTCGCCGGCCACGGTGAAGCGGTCCGGATCCCGTTCGGTGACGGTCAGGGCTCCGCGGTAGGTGACGGTGTTCCCGCCGACCCGCACTTTGAGGCGGCCCGACACGGGCCCGGAGGCCGCGTCGGCGTCCTGCTGGAGCCCTGGAACGCAGCGGGCCAGCCGGGCGGGGTCGCGCAGCACGGCGCGGAGGTCGTCTGCCGGTACCGGAACGAACACCTGATGCTCCATGTGGTCGAGCCTACCGAGGGGAGACCCTCCCGTACCCGGTCCGGCACCCACGAATGGCCGGTACCTCCGAATGGCCGGTGCCCACGGACCGGCTGGTGCTTACGGACCGGCTGGTGCTCACGAATGGCCGGTCCTCACGAATACCTCGGGTGCGGCAGCGTCGACGGCGGCAGGCCCGCCACCCGCGTCCGCTCGGCGTCGCGCGCGGCGTCCCGCAGGGACTGCGTGGACAGTGAGCGCGGCCACGGCGTGTCCCGGTCCACCCGCAGCTCGGGGACCCGCTCCCGGCCGGCCAGTACGAAGCCCCAGTCCTGCGGCGGCGCATCCGAGGTGCCGGGGCTGCGGTCGGGGCCGGCGGCGAAACCGGAGAGCCGCCCGCCGGCGCTGTAGGGCGCGGTGCGCAGGCCGGCCGCCCGCAGGGTGGCCTCGACCGTCCAGTAGGTGCGCGGGCGGGTGGCCAGCGGTCCCGCGTGCACGGCGAGCCGCCCGCCGGGGCGCAGGGCCCGCGCGGCGAGGCCGTAGAACTCCTGCGAGTACAGCTTGGTGCTCGGGGTGATGCCCGGGTCGGGGAGGTCGGAGACGATGACGTCGAACCGGTCCCGGGCGGCGGGCCCGCGCAGCCAGCGGAACGCGTCCTGCGTGACGACCCCGAGCCGGGGGTCCTCGTACGCCCTGCCGTTGAGCGCGGACAGCATCGGGTCGGTGCGGGCGAGCCGGACCACGCCGGGGTCGAGCTCGACCACGGTGACGGAGACGACGTCCCGGTAGCGCAGCACCTCGCGGGCGGCGAGCCCGTCGCCGCCGCCGAGCACCAGGACACGGGTGTGCGGGCCGGTCATCGCGGGGTGCACTAGGGCCTCGTGGTAGCGGTACTCGTCGTAGCCGCTGACCCGCAGCCGGCCGTCGAGGAACAGGTCGAGCGAGCGCGGGGAGCCGGTGGCCGGGCCGGTCAGGACGAGCTCCTGGACGCCGGTCTGGCGCGCGACCCGGACCTCGGCGCCGTAGACGGCGTGACGGGCGACCCGCTCGAAGTCGTCGGCGAGGACGGTCGCGCAGGCGAGGACGGCGAGCACGGTGAGGTGCGCGGCGATCAGCAGCCAGCGGGAGCGGCGGCTCAGGTCGCGGTGGAACAGCCACAGGACGAGGCCCGCGCCGACGACCGCGTTGACGGTGCCGGTCAGCATGGCGCCGGTCAGCTGGCCGAGCAGCGGCAGCAGCAGGAAGGGGAAGGCCAGCCCGCCGACGAGGGCGCCCACGTAGTCGGCGGCGAACAGGTCGGCGACGGCGCAGCCCGCGTCCTGTCTGCGGATGCGCTGGATGAGGACCATCAGCAGCGGGATCTCGGCGCCGATGAGCACGCCGATCGCGAAGGAGAAGGCCACGAGCGCGGGCCGCGATTCGCCGAGCCAGGCGAAGCTCGCGTACAGCGACATCGCGGAGAGCCCGCCGAGCAGCGCGAGGCCCGCCTCGATGGCGGCGAATCCGAGGGCGGGCCGTCTGCGCAGCCGTTTGGCCAGCAGGGAGCCGACGCCCATCGCGAAGACCATGACGGACAGCACGACGGACGCCTGGGTGACGGAGTCGCCGATGAGGTAGGAGCCGAGGGCGAGCAGCTCCAGCTCGTACACGAGGCCGCAGGCGGCGCAGACGAACACGGTGGCCAGGACGAGGAGTCGGCCGGTCCGGGGCCGTACGGGCAGGGCGGCCGGGAGGGTCGCCACGCCCCGCGGCTCCGGAGCCGGGAGCACCCGGCGCGGGACGGAACGGTCGATCATGCAGCGAACCGTACGTCACCACCCACTCACATCCCGTCACCCACATGGGTGTAAGTGGCGCACCGTTCCAGCCGGTTGGCGTAACCGCGTGGGGACGCTCGCATCGCCCGCGCGCCGGAAGGCCCAGCCCAGTCCGGCACTACCGTGCGGCGGGCTCAAAAGCTCCGGCCGGTGCGCCCACGCGCGCGCCGACCCTCGTACGAGTGGCCACCAACTGGCCTTCCTGCGGGTACGCGTGCCAGGTCCGCCAGCGCACCTGGCCCTCGTAGCGCTGCGCGAGCATGGCGGTGAAGGCGTACGGGCTGCCGGGAAAGGTTCCGGCCAACCCGTTCGGGTGATCCGAGACCAGTGCGAGCAATTCCTGCGCCCGCCCCGCGAACGAGCCCTGCGACAGGGTCTCGACCCGCGCGGCGAACTCGTAGTCCCAGTCGCCCATCCGCTTGGCCACGCCGAGCGGCAGCGGCGTACGGCTGCCGGGCATGCAGGCGACCGTCTCCGAACAGAGCACCCCACCCTCCTCCAGGAGCACCTGGTGCGAGGCGCCGAGCAGGCGCAACTCCAGCTTCGCGCCCGTCAGTTCGAGGTTCAGTACGGCCAGGGCGGGCAGTCGGTCCCGACCCAGGGCCCAGGCCAGATCGGCGGCACGCGTGTCGGTGTAGGTGGTCTGGAGGGTCGTGAGCATGAGTCGGCTCCGCAAACGCGCGAGGGAGAGGGGCCGGGGCCCGCCAGCGGTAGTCAACGGGTGGGGGGACACCGGCACGGGTCCACAGGAAGTCCAGGGAGGTCCGAGGACTGGTCTACTCAACCGAGGGAATCATGAAAGGCACGGCACTCACAGCGTTTTTACCCAACTTGATTGGGTTTACATCCCCCCGGGGGCTACACAGTTCACGTGTTCAACCCACGCGTCCCCCCGCAGGTGGCGGCAGCCGTCCCGGGTCAGCTGGAACCGCAGCCTCCACCGCCGCAGGAGGACGAGGATCCGCCGCAGGACGAGGACGAACCGCAGGAGGAACCGCTCGAACACCCGCCGGAGGAGCCGTCCCCGCCCACCCACCACGAGGAGCCCGAACCGGAACCGGAACCCGAGCCGGAATCGGCACCGGTCCAGGCACGGGCCACCTTCCTGACCAGAGCCACGAAGCACACGACGACCAGCGCGGCAAGCACCCAACCGAAAACAGACATGAGCTCGAACCCCCGTTCATCGCCCGGTCCCCCCGGGTGTGAAGGGGAGATGCCCGCAGGCCACCCGGGCCAAAGCACACTTGAGCAACTCCAGAGGTTCCCCGCAGGATGACGCCCATGAGCGCACCCGTGGGCGGCAGCCGCCCCTTCCTGAACCGCCGCCTCGCGTCCTTCGGCACGACGATCTTCGCGGAGATGTCGGCCCTCGCCGCCCGCACCGGGTCGATCAACCTCGGCCAGGGCTTCCCCGACACAGACGGCCCCGCCGAGATCGCCGAGGCCGCCGCCCGCGCCGTCCTGACGGGCCTGGGCAACCAGTACCCGCCCGGCCCCGGCATCCCGGAGCTGCGCACCGCGGTCGCACGGCACCAACAGCGGTTCTACGGCCTGTCGTACGACCCCGACACGGAGGTCCTGGTCACCGCGGGCGCGACGGAGGCCATCGCCGCCTCCCTGCTCGCCCTGCTCGAACCGGGCGACGAGGTCATCGCCCTGGAGCCGTACTACGACTCGTACGCGGCCTGCATCGCGATGGCCGGCGCCACCCGCGTCCCGGTCACCCTGCGCCCGCACGCCGGCGCGTTCACCCTCGACCTCGACGAACTGCGCGCCGCGGTCACCCCGCGCACGCGCCTGCTCCTGCTGAACACCCCGCACAACCCGACGGGCACGGTCCTGACGGCGGCCGAGCTCGCGGCGGTCGCGGAACTCGCGGTGGAGCGCGACCTGCTCGTCGTCACGGACGAGGTCTACGAGCACCTGGTCTTCGAGGGCGCACACCTCCCGCTGGCCTCGCTGCCCGGCATGCGCGAGCGCACGGTCACCATTTCCAGCAGCGGCAAGACCTTCTCGTTCACGGGCTGGAAGGTCGGCTGGATCACCGCCCCGCCGGAGCTCGTCTCGGCGGTCCGCTCGGCGAAGCAGTTCCTGACCTACGTCTCCTCCGGGCCCTTCCAGTACGCCATCGCGGAGGCCCTGCAGCTGCCCGACGCCTACTACGAGGACTTCCGCGCTGACCTCGCCGCCAAGCGCGACATCCTCGCCGGCGGCCTCACGGCCGCGGGCTTCGAGGTCTTCCGCCCGCAGGGCACGTACTTCATCACCACGGACATCACCCCGCTCGGCGAGAAGGACGGCCTCGCCTTCTGCCGGGCCCTCCCCGAGCGCTGCGGCGTCGTCGCCATCCCGAACCAGGTCTTCTACGACGACCGCGCGGCGGGCGCCACCCAGGTCCGCTGGGCCTTCTGCAAGAAGACCGAGGTCCTCGAGGAGGCCGCCGCCCGGCTGCGAAGGCTCTGAGGGCGGCCCCCGTCCGGGGCCGGACCGCCCCGGGTTCGAGCGGCCCGGGTTCGGGCGGCCCGGGTTCGGGCGGCCCGGGTTCGGCGGCTCCGGGTTCGGGCGGCTCCGAGTTCGGGCGGCTCCGAGTTCGGGCGGCTCCGAGTTCGGGCGGCTCCGGGTTCGGGCGGCTCCGGGTTCGGGCGGCTCCGAGTTCACCGGAGTTTCCGGGGCCATTCACGCCCCCCGGCAGGCCGTGAGCTTTAGGGTGCCCGAGGCCCTCCTCGTCCGGACGGCTTCCACACGCAGCTCGGGAAAGACGGGGTTCATGACGGCGACGGGCAGTGTGTCGGTTTCCGTGCGGCCGCAGGGACTCCGGACCGGCAGGGTGCCCGCGGCCCTCGTCGCGCTCGGGGTCTTCTCCGCCGTCCGGGTGGGCGGGGCGGTGGTGCTCGCCGTCGGGGCGTGGTGGGCCGGGCGGAGCCCCGTCCGCGTGCTCGGGTACTCCTGGGACTCCGTCTGGTACCTCGGCATCGCCGTCCACGGATACGGCCGCACCCAGATGTGGGCCCGGTCCGGGCTGGTCCAGAGCGACTACGCCTTCTTCCCGCTGTACCCGCTGCTGGTCCGGCTGGCCGGGGCCACCCCCTGGGCCGGGCTGCTGGTGGCCTGGACCGCCGCCGCGGTGGCCGCCGCCGGGGTGTACCGGGTCGGGGAGCTGGTGCTCGGCCGGCGCGCCGGGGTGCTGCTGGTGGCGCTGTGGGCGGCCACCCCGCACTCCGTGGTGCTGACCCTCGCCTACACCGAACCGCTGCTGGCCGCACTGGGCGCCTGGGCCCTGTACGCCGTACTGCGCCGGCGCTGGCTGTGGGCCGCGGGCCTCGCGATACTCGCCGGGCTGACCCGCCCGACCGGGATCGCCGTCGCCGCCGCCGTGACCGCCGTCGCGGTGCACGCGCTGCTCGTCCGGAGGTCCCGCGCGCCCGAGGTGTGGGCGGCCGCGCTGCTGGCCCCCGCGGGCTGGGCCGCGTACGTCCTCGCCGTCGGGATACGCACGGGGGACCCGGCCGGGTACTTCACCGTGCAGCGGCGCTGGGGCTCCCGCTTCGACTTCGGCTCGGACACGACGGGCAGCGTATGGCGGGTGCTGACCGGCGGGCACGTACCGCTCGCCACCGTCGTGACCGTGGCGATCCTCGCCGCCGCCGGGTTCCTGGCGGTGCTCCTGCTGCTGGACCGGATGCCGCCGGCGCTGCTCGTCTACACCGCCGTCCTGCTGCTGATCGCCTACGGCGGGGCCGGCTACTTCGAGTCGAAGCCGCGCTTCCTGCTGCCGGCGTTCCCGCTGCTCCTGCCGGTCGCGGCCGCAATGGCGCGAGCCCGGCCGCGCTCCGCGGTCGCTGTGACCGCGGGGCTGGCCGGGCTCTCGTACGGCTACGGGCTGTACCTGCTGCTGGTCGCCCGCGTACCGCTGTGACCGGGGGCGACTAGTTGTCGTCGCCTTCCTCGTCGTCGGCTGCGCCGTCGGTGGAGTCGATCTCCTTCTCCAGTCCGAGCTGCTCCACGAGCCACTTGTCGAACTCGATGGAGGCGCGGACCCAGCTGACCGTGGACGAGACGAAGTGCTCCAGGCTGACGCCGGTGCCGATCAGCATCTGCGCCTCGCCGATCAGGCGGACGGAGCCGTCGTCGTGCGTGTGGCTGTAGACCTTCGGCCACAGGGTGCGGCGGTTCCAGTCGTCGATCGACTCGAGGAGCGCGGGCTTGTCCTCGATCGCGTGCGGACGGTCGTAGAAGGTCCGCACCGAGAAGACCTGCTGCTCCTCCTCGCCGCGGAACATGAAGTACGTGCGGAACTCCTCCCACGGCGCCGCGAGGTCACCCTCGTCGTCGACGACGTACTTGAGCTCCATCTGCTCCAGCAGCTGCTTGACCAGATCCTGGTCGGGGACGACGGGGCCCGCCGGTCCTGTGGCCTGCGGATCGGGCTGCTGCCCTCCGAAGTTCGGAATCGAGGCCGGGTCGATGCTCACCGTGATTTCCCTTCGTGCGGATAACGTCATCCTCCCCCATTGCTCCCACCCCCTGTCCACCCCCGCACGTACGATCCGCGCAGGGCGGACAGGAGTAAGCCGCTGATAAGAGCGACCGGGGGACATATGGCAGGACGTACCCGCCCATCGCGGCTCGCGGTCGTGGCACTGGCCGCGCCGCTGGTCATCGGTAGCGCCTGGCTGGTGGGCCCGGAGCTGGTCCCGGACGGCTGGGCCAACCACTCGGACGGCCGGGAGGACAAGAGGGGGACCGACTGCGCGCAGGCCCTGCAGTTCGCCCGCGGGAGCCTGCCGGAGGGGGCCCGGGGCGGGCGGTGCGAGCGGGCCGACCGGCCGGACACCACCGTGACCGGATCGTTCCGGATGAACCGCGCCGGGCTGGAGACGTGGCTGGCCGCCGCCTTCCCGCAGGCGCAGGAGCACGGCCGCCGGGGGCGGCCGGCGCTCTGCCCGGAGCCGGGGCCGGGGTACGACCCGGAGGCCGGGGACCGGTGCATCACCGTCGACCATCCCGACGCCGTGCCCGGGCTGGCGCGGCGGGTGGAGATCAGCGCCGAGCAGCAGGCGGGGTACGACGTCCTGATCCGGTTCGTCGCGCACGAGGGGTAGGGCCCCGGCCCGTGGCGGCCGGGGCGCCCGGGGACCGGCGCCCTCAGGCGGCTCCGGAGCACGCCGGAGCCGCACCGGCGCAGCTCAGAGGGCCTTTCCGACGATCAGGTCCTCGCCCGCCACGTCGACGCGGACGGTGTCGCCGTCGCGGACCTCGCCCGCCAGGATCTCCTTGGCGAGGCGGTCGCCGATCGCCGTCTGGATCAGACGGCGCAGGGGGCGGGCGCCGTAGGCCGGGTCGTTGCCCTTGTCGGCGAGCCAGGCCAGGGCGCCGGGGGTGACGTCCAGGGTCATGCGGCGCTGCGCCAGGCGCTTGGCGAGGCCGGCGATCTGCAGCTCGGCGATCCTGGCCAGCTCCTCCGCGTCCAGCGCGGAGAAGACCACCAAGTCGTCCAGGCGGTTGAGGAACTCCGGCTTGAACGAGGCGCGGACCACGTCCAGGACCCGGTCGCGCTTCTCCTCCGGGGAGGTCGCCGGGTCCATGAGGAACTGGCTGCCCAGGTTCGAGGTCAGGATCAGGATCGTGTTGCGGAAGTCCACGGTGCGGCCCTGGCCGTCCGTGAGGCGGCCGTCGTCCAGGACCTGGAGCAGGATGTCGAAGACCTCCGGATGCGCCTTCTCGACCTCGTCCAGCAGCACCACCGAGTACGGACGGCGCCGGACCGCCTCGGTCAGCTGGCCGCCCTCCTCGTAGCCGACGTATCCGGGCGGGGCGCCGACCAGGCGGGCCACGGAGTGCTTCTCCGAGTACTCCGACATGTCGATGCGGACCATGGCCCGCTCGTCGTCGAAGAGGAAGTCCGCCAGCGCCTTGGCCAGCTCCGTCTTGCCCACGCCCGTCGGGCCCAGGAAGAGGAACGAGCCCGTCGGCCGGTCCGGGTCCGCGATGCCGGCCCGGGTGCGGCGTACGGCGTCCGAGACGGCCCGTACGGCCTCGCTCTGGCCGATCAGGCGGCGTCCCAGCTCGTCCTCCATGCGCAGCAGCTTCTGCGTCTCGCCTTCCAGCAGACGGCCCGCCGGGATGCCGGTCCAGGCACCCACCACGTCCGCGATGTCGTCGGGGCCGACCTCGTCCTTGACCATCGCGGACTTGGAGGTTCCGGTCTTGGAGGCCTCTTCCTCCTCCTCGGTGGCCTCCGCCAGCTCGCGCTCCAGGGTCGGGATCTCCCCGTAGAGCAGCTTGGAGGCGGTGTCGAAGTCGCCGTCGCGCTGCGCGCGCTCGGCCTGGCCGCGCAGGTCGTCCAGGCGCTCCTTGAGCTCGCCGACGCGGTTGAGGGACTGCTTCTCCTTCTCCCAGCGGGCGGTCAGGCCCCGCAGGTCCTCCTCCTTGTCGGCCAGGTCCTTGCGGATCTTCTCCAGGCGCTCGATCGAGGCCGGGTCGGACTCGTTCTTCAGCGCCAGCTCCTCCATGCGCAGGCGGTCGACCGCGCGCTGCAGCTCGTCGATCTCCAGCGGCGAGGAGTCGATCTCCATGCGCAGGCGGGACGCGGCCTCGTCGACCAGGTCGATGGCCTTGTCGGGCAGGAAGCGGGAGGTGATGTAGCGGTCGGAGAGGGTCGCCGCGGCCACCAGCGCGCTGTCGTTGATGACGACCTTGTGGTGGGCCTCGTAGCGGCCCTTGAGCCCGCGCAGGATCGCGATCGTGTCCTCGACGGACGGCTCCGCCACCAGCACCTGCTGGAAGCGCCGCTCCAGCGCCGGGTCCTTCTCGATGCGCTCGCGGTACTCGTCGAGGGTGGTCGCGCCGACCATGCGCAGCTCGCCGCGGGCCAGCATGGGCTTGAGCATGTTGCCCGCGTCCATGGCCGAATCCCCGCCGGCGCCCGCGCCGACGACCGTGTGCAGTTCGTCGATGAAGGTGATGATCTGGCCGTCGCTCGACTTGATCTCCGCGAGGACCGTCTTCAGCCGCTCCTCGAACTCGCCGCGGTACTTCGCCCCCGCGACCATCGCACCGAGGTCGAGGGAGACCAGCCGCTTGTTCTTCAGGGACTCGGGCACGTCGCCCTTGACGATGCGCTGCGCCAGGCCTTCGACGACGGCCGTCTTGCCGACGCCCGGCTCGCCGATCAGCACCGGGTTGTTCTTCGTACGGCGCGAGAGGACCTGGACGACGCGCCGGATCTCCTGGTCGCGGCCGATGACCGGGTCGAGCTTGCCCTCGCGGGCCGCTGCCGTGAAGTCCGTGCCGAACTTTTCGAGGGCCTTGTACTGGCCCTCGGGGTCGGGGGTGGTCACCCGCCGTCCTCCTCGTGCGTTCTCGAAGGCGTCCAGCAGCTTCTTCGCCGTCGCGCCCTGCGTGGAAAGGACCTCACCGGCCGCGCCGCCCTTGGCGGCGATCGCGATGAGGAGGTGCTCGGTGGAGAGGTACTCGTCGCCGAGCTTCCCGGCCTGCTGGTCGGCCTCGGCGAGTACGGCGAGCAGCTCGCGGGTGGGCTGCGGGGGCGCGACCGTGGAGCCCGTGACGCTGGGCAGGACGGCCAGCAGCCGCTCGGCACCGTTGCGGACCGCCGCCTGGTCGGCCTCGGTGGCCGCGAGGAGGTCGGTGATGTTCTCGTTTTCCTCGCCGGCCAGCAGGGCCAGCAGCAGGTGCGCCGGGGTCAGGTCCGCGTGCCCGTCCTTCACGGCGCGGCTGGTGGCGGCGTTCAGGGCGTCCCGGCTCTTGTTGGTCAGCTCGGCATCCACGTGCGACTTCTCCTCTCAGACAGGTCGGACACAGGGTTGGTCCCGCTCTTTGAGTATTGCAGCGTGCGCAAAGTTGAGTCTATTCCACTCAAGGGCAGAATCGCTGCCCTCCCGTACGCTCGGGCCATGGCTCTCGACGTACTCAACCCGACGCCCGAGTACCTCGCCTTCTGGCGGGAGCGGCACGTCTGCACGCTGACCACCCCGCGCCCCGACGGGACCCCGCACGTGGTGCCGGTGGGCGTCACGTACGACCCGGAGGCCGGCCTGGCCCGGGTGATCAGCAACAAGAACAGCAAGAAGATCCGCAACGTGCTGGCGGCGCAGGGGACTCAGGCGGGCCCGGCGCGGGTCGCGGTGTGCCAGATGGCGGGGCGCCGCTGGGCGACCCTGGAAGGGCACGCGGTGGTCCGCACGGACGAGGCCTCGGTCGCCGAGGCGGTGGCGCGCTACGCGGAGCGCTACGGGCGGACGCCGTCGCCCAATCCGGACCGGGTCGTCCTGGAGATCACCCTCGACCGCGCGATGGGCCGGGCCTGAGCGGGCGCCGGCGGCTTGGGTCGGCGGGACGGTTCGGTTTTCACCTTGTCCGGTTCAAGCACTGGACGCGGACATCACAACGGCGCCATCGTGGTCAGGTCCACGATGGCGCCGTTGTGTGGGGGAAGCACCTGGAGCGATCTGCAACGACGGGGGAATCGCTTCAGGCACTGCGGGGGGTGGCGGTGGTGATATCGGGTTCGAAGAGCTGGTGGTCGCGCTGATCAAGGTTGACGAAGACCATTCCGTAGCGCACCTCGCAGCGGACGGGCTGCGGCGCGCCGCGGGGGCGGCGCAGGCAGCGGTACGCCCGGACGTCCTCGTCCTCCTCGCGCGTGATGACGATGGGCTGTCCGAACAGGGTGACCATCAGCGAGTCGCCGGGGTGGGGGATGGCGGTGGCGAGGTCGATGAACTGCCAGCCGGAGCGGTAGGCAGAGGCCATTTCGCGACGGAAACCGCGGTCGTCGGGGGTCATGCCGCGCTCTCCACGCCAACGGCGCCGGTTTCGGCGTCTGCGGGGTTGGAGCGCCATCCGCTGTCCAACGGTGCCGCGCGCCATCCGCTGTCCTCCAGCGGCGCCGCCTGGAGGTCTGCGGCACCCCCTTCAGCTCCCCCCAGGGTGACCCCGGCAAGTCCCAGACCGGCCACAGCCGAGAAGATGACGGTGGCAAGCGCCGAGCGAAGCATTCTCTTGTTCATGGTCGGCTTCGTCCTCACTTGATGAAATCCTCTCCCCCGCCTGTCAGACGATGGCTCATTCAGGCACGTCGCTGCCACAGGGACGATGCATCATGTTCTTGCATGTTCAGGACCCTGGGGGGTGGAGATTTGACCACAAACAGAACAAAAGCGACACATCCCCACTCGGTCACCGAGCTGTGCGGCGAGGGGGCACGGCTCTACACGAGCGCGCTGCGCACGGGACGTATCGCACGTGGGGATGTCAAAACGGCACCCTGCCTGCTCGATCTGGCGTTGTTGCAGCCAGATCCTGATGACGTTAATTCCCTCCGTCCGGTTCCACCGGCGGTGGCACTCGCACAGCGGCTGCATCCGATCGAACGCGAGATCCGCGACAGGCGCCGAGACTCACTCGAACTGTCCGAGGCTTTCGAGCCGTTTCTCGCCATCAGTGCGCAGAATCCGGCGAGCACCCACGCCATCACGGTCCTTGAGGGCTTCGACCCCATCAACGCCGCCCTCAACCTCGCCACGGCCGAGTGCCACACCGAGATGCTCACCATCCAGCCCGGCGGCGCCCGGCCCAGCCTGGAGCTCACCGAGGCCCTGGAGCGCGACCAGCCGCTGACCGACCGCGGTGTCCGGATCCGGACCCTCTACCAGCACACCGTCCGGCACAGCCGCGGCACGCTCGCGTACGTCGACCTCCTCAAGGCGGGCAAGGTCGAGGTGCGCACGCTGGAGGAGCTCTTCGAGCGCCTGATCATCTTCGACCGGACCGTCGCCTTCATCCCGGCCAGCGACGACCGCCAGGTCGCCCTGGAGCTGCGCCACCCGGGGCTCGTGGACTACCTCATCAAGGTGTTCGAGCAGCTCTGGCACCGCGCGGTGCCGCTCCAGGAGGAAGTCACGTACCAGCACACCCGCGGGGGCATCTCGGGCGTGCAGCGCACCATCGCGCAGCTCCTCATCGAGGGCCACGTGGACGAGGCCATCGCCCGCCGGCTGGGCATGAACGTACGGACCTGCCGCGCGCACATCGCGAAGCTCGCCAGCACCCTCGGCAGCGGCAGCCGGGCCCAGCTCGGCTTCCTCATCGCCCGCTCCGGGATCCTGGAGGACGAGGGCGACTGAAACGGGCCGGCCCCGCCCGGAATCCCGGACGGGGCCCCTACTGCCCGACGTGCCGTCAGTCGCTCTGTCGCTTCGGCGCGGGGCGCCAGACGACCAGGGCGTTGCCCGGCACCGGCGGCTGGTACTTGACCAGATCTCGCCGGTACGAGGCGTGCACCTGGGCCTCGCGCTGCTGGAGCACGGCCGCCGCACCGTCCACCGCCGCCGAGAGCTCGGCCACGCGCTGCTGGAGCGCCGCGACCTGGTTCTCCAGCTCGATGATCCGCTTGATCCCGGCCAGGTTGATGCCCTCGTCCTGGGACAGCGCCTGCACCGTGCGGAGCAGTTCGATGTCGCGGGCCGAGTAGCGCCGGCCGCGGCCGGCCGTCCGGTCCGGGGAGACCAGGCCGAGCCGGTCGTACTGGCGCAGGGTCTGCGGATGCAGGCCCGAGAGCTGGGCGGCCACCGAGATGACGTACACGGGAGTGTCGTCGTTGAGCTGGTAATGGCTCCTGCGACGGCCGTCCATGATCATGCTCCCTTCGCGGACTCGAACAGCACGGCGCGCGGGTCCTCCGACTCCGTCGCGTCGCGGTACATCTCCAGCGCCTCGCGGGCCTTGTCCGACAGCGAGGCCGGAACGGCGACCTCCACCGTCACCAGCAGGTCTCCGCGGGTGCCGTCCTTGCGGACCGCTCCCTTGCCGCGGGCCCGCATCGTGCGGCCGCTGGGGGTGCCCGGCGGCAGCTTCAGCGTCACCGGCGGGCCGTTCAGGGTCGGGACCTTGATGTCGGCGCCGAGGGCGGCCTCGGAGATCGTCACCGGGACGGTGACCGTCAGGTTGTCGTCCTTGCGGCCGAACACCGGGTGGCCGCCGACGTGGACGACCACGTACAAGTCACCGGCGGGACCGCCGCGCTCGCCGGGAGCGCCCTTGCCGCGCAGCCGGATCCGCTGGCCGTCGGAGACGCCCGCCGGGATCCGGACCTGCATGGTGCGGGAGGACTTGGCCCGCCCGCTGCCCTTGCAGACGTCGCACGGGGTCTCGGCGATCAGGCCGCGGCCCTTGCAGTCCGCGCAGGGGTCGGTCAGCGAGAAGCCGCCGCCGCTGCCCCGCGACACCTGGCCGGTGCCGACGCAGGTCGGGCACACGCGCGGCGTGCCGTTCTTGTCGCCGGTGCCCGAACAGGCCTTGCAGGGCGCCTGGGAGGACATCCGGAGCGGGACCGTGGCCCCGTCCACCGCCTCCGTGAAGGAGAGGGTGACCTCCGACTCGATGTCCTGGCCGCGGCGCGGCTGGACACGGGTCCCGGGGCCACCCGCGCCGCCGCGGTTGAACAGTCCGCCGAAGACATCGCCCAGACCGCCGCCGCCGCCGAAGCCGCCGGCCGCGCCGCCACCCTGCTGGGTGCCGCCGAAGAGGTCGCCCAGGTCGAAGTTGAACGAGCCGCCCCCGCCGGGACCGGGCCGGAAACCGCCGTTCCCGAACAGGGCGCGGGCCTCGTCGTACTCCTTGCGCTTCTTGGCGTCGCCGAGGATGTCGTTGGCCTCGGAGATCTCCTTGAAGCGCTCCTCGGCCGAGGCGTCGCCCTTGTTGGCGTCCGGGTGGAACTCGCGGGCGAGCTTCCGGTACGCCTTCTTGATCTCGGCCTCGGTGGCGTCCTTCGGGACACCGAGGACCTTGTAGTAGTCCTTCTCGACGAAGTCCTTCGTGCTCATCCCCGGTGTCCCTCCTCTCGTACCGCTACTGGTTCAACATCAGCCCTTGTCGGGGGCATCCGTGTCCTTGTCCGAAGACGCATCGGCCTCGGCCGACTCGGACTTGGGGGCCGCGCCCGGCTGGGGCTCGGCCACCGCGACCCGCGCGGGGCGGATCGTGCGCTCGCCGATCCGGTACCCCGGCTGCAGGATCGCCACGCAGGTCGTCTCGGTGACGTCCGGCGCGTACGAGTGCATCAGGGCCTCGTGGATCGTCGGGTCGAAGGGCTCGCCCTCCTTGCCGAACTGCTGCAGCCCCATCTTGGCCGCGGCGGTCTCCAGCGATTCGGCCACCGACTTGAAGCCGCCGACCAGCTCGCCATGGTCCCGCGCCCGGCCGATGTCGTCCAGGGTCGGGAGCAGCTCCGTCAGGAGGGACGCGACCGCGATCTCCTTGACGGCGATCCGGTCCCGCTCGACCCGGCGGCGGTAGTTCTGGTACTCCGCCTGGAGCCGCTGGAGGTCCGCGGTGCGCTCGCCGAGCGCGGTGCGGGCCTGGTCCAGCTGCGCCAGCAGAGCCGTACCGCTGTCCTGGGCGGACTGGGCGGACTGTGCTGCTGCTGAGTCCCCGGCCGGGGCCGCGGCCTCCTCCTTGGAGGAAGCTGCGGCCTTCGACTCGGCGGCGTCGTCAGGCGTGCCGTCGGCGGGGACTTCGGGCTTCTCCTCAAAACCCGGGGTCTCCTCCGACATCAGGCAGCGCCGCCCTTCGGCTTGTCCTCGTCCACGATCTCGGCGTCGACGACGTCGTCTTCCGGCTTGGCCTGGCCCGCGTCACCCGCGGCACCGGCTGCGCCCTGGGCGGCCTGCGCGTCGGCGTAGATGGCCTGGCCGAGCTTCTGGCTGACCGCGGCGAGCTTCTCGGTCGCGGTGCGGATCTCGGCGGTGTCCTCGCCCTTGAGCTTCTCCTTCAGCTCGGCGACGGCCGCCTCGACCTCGGTCTTGACCTCGGCCGGGACCTTGTCCTCGTTGTCCTTGAGGAACTTCTCCGTCTGGTAGACGAGCTGCTCGCCCTGGTTGCGGGACTCGGCCGCCTCCTTGCGGCGCAGGTCCTCGTCCGCGTACTGCTCCGCCTCCTGGCGCATGCGGTCGACCTCGTCCTTGCCGAGCGAGGAGCCGCCGGTGACGGTCATCTTCTGCTCCTTGCCCGTGCCGAGGTCCTTGGCCGTGACGTGCATGATGCCGTTCGCGTCGATGTCGAAGGAGACCTCGATCTGCGGGACGCCACGCGGGGCCGGGGGCAGGCCGGTCAGCTCGAACATGCCGAGCTTCTTGTTGTACGCCGCGATCTCGCGCTCGCCCTGGTAGACCTGGATCTGCACGGACGGCTGGTTGTCCTCGGCCGTCGTGAAGATCTCGGACCGCTTGGTCGGGATCGTGGTGTTGCGCTCGATGAGCTTGGTCATGATGCCGCCCTTGGTCTCGATGCCGAGGGACAGCGGGGTCACGTCGAGGAGCAGGACGTCCTTGACCTCACCCTTGAGCACACCGGCCTGGAGGGTGGCGCCGATGGCGACGACCTCGTCCGGGTTGACGCCCTTGTTGGCGTCCTGACCGCCGGTGAGCTCCTTGACGAGCTCGGCGACGGCCGGCATGCGGGTGGAGCCGCCGACCAGGACCACGTGGTCGATCTCGGACAGCTGGATGCCGGCGTCCTTGATGACGTTGTGGAACGGGGTCTTGCAGCGGTCCAGGAGGTCCGCGGTCAGCTGCTGGAACTGGGCGCGCGTGAGCTTCTCGTCCAGGTGCAGCGGGCCCTCGGCGGAAGCCGTGATGTAGGGCAGGTTGATCGTGGTCTCCGTGGAGGAGGACAGCTCGATCTTCGCCTTCTCGGCGGCCTCGCGCAGGCGCTGGAGCGCCATCTTGTCCTTGGAGAGGTCCACGCCGTGGCCGTTGGCGAACTGCTTCACCAGGTAGTCGACGACGCGCTGGTCCCAGTCGTCACCACCGAGGTGGTTGTCACCGTTGGTGGCCTTGACCTCGACGACGCCGTCGCCGATCTCCAGGAGCGACACGTCGAAGGTGCCGCCACCGAGGTCGAAGACGAGAATGGTCTGGTCGTCCTTGTCCAGGCCGTAGGCGAGGGCGGCGGCGGTCGGCTCGTTGACGATGCGCAGGACGTTCAGGCCCGCGATCTCACCGGCCTCCTTGGTCGCCTGGCGCTCGGAGTCGTTGAAGTAGGCCGGGACGGTGATGACCGCGTCCGTGACCTTCTCGCCCAGGTAGGCCTCGGCGTCGCGCTTCAGCTTCTGCAGGATGAAGGCGCTCATCTGCTGCGGGTTGAAGTCCTTGCCATCCAGGTTGATCTTCCAGTCAGTGCCCATGTGGCGCTTGACGGAGCGGATGGTGCGGTCCACGTTCGTGACCGCCTGACGCTTGGCGACCTCGCCGACGAGGACCTCGCCGTTCTTGGCGAAGGCGACGACGGACGGCGTGGTCCTGGCGCCCTCGGCGTTGGTGATGACGGTGGGCTCGCCGCCTTCGAGAACGCTGACGACGGAGTTAGTGGTGCCCAGGTCGATGCCGACCGCACGTGCCATTTTGATTTCCTCCAGCTGACTTGAGTGGAACAGACTCAACCATGCCGCATCTCCCGGCCGCCGTCAACAGAGGTGAGTGGAGTCGGCTCAACTTTTATCCGGTTCTTACGCTCACGGCGGCCCCGGGGAGCCCTGCCCGGCCACGGCTCCCCGGGGGCCGAGCGGGCGATGCTGGGGTGGCCCGCTGCGCGCCACCGCCGAAACCGCCGGAGGCGCATGCAGGGTGCCCCCATGCCGCTGCCGCCGCTCACGCTCCCCCCGATCCGGCACCTCGTACGACGGCGCCCGGCGAGCCCGCACACGGGCCGGCCCGCCCTGCGGCGCCCGCCGGGCCCGTCGGCGAAGCGGGTGGCCGACCTCCTCGGGGCGGCCGCGCTGGCCGGGCTGTTCGCGCTGCCGCTGCTGGTCACCGCCGCCGTGCTGTACGCAGCCCAGGGCGGGCGGGTCTTCGTACGGGAGCCGGCGGCCGGGCTGGCCGGAAGGCCGTTCCTGACCTGGCGGCTGCGCACGGACGGGGCGGGCCGGCTGGGGAAGGCGCTGGAGCGGTGCGCCCTGGACGGGATGCCCCAGCTGCTGAACGTGCTGCGCGGCGAGATGTCACTGGTCGGGCCGCGCCCGGAACCGCGTACGGACCGGGCCGACCGGCTCCTCGTACGGCCCGGTATGACCGGATTGTGGCAGGTCAGCGCGCGATCCGACCTACCCTGGGAGGAGATGGCACTGCTGGACCGGCACTATGTGGAGAGCCATTGGTTGGGGATGGATCTCGCGATCCTGGCTCAGACCCCTCGGGCGGCCTTCCGACACAGGCATGCCTGAGCGACACAGATCACCGCTCGCCCACCTACATTGCGGCGCGGGGAATGGGTAACCTCAAGCCTTGACTTCATAAGTTACCGCTTAGTAAGTGCCGCCCGAGGAGCCCTTCCATGCAACTCGCCGCGATCATCGTGTCGCTGGTCATCACGGTGGTGGCCGTCGCGCTGTTCGGCCGCGCCATCGCGCAGATCTACCGCTTCGTGCGCCTCGGCCAGCCAGTGCCCGCGGGCACCCGCACCGGCGATCCCACGCAGCGCACCATCACCCTGGTCAAGGAGTTCCTCGGCCACACCCGCATGAACCGCTGGGGCATCGTCGGCGTCGCGCACTGGTTCGTGGCGGTGGGCTTCTTCTCGCTGCTGCTGACGATCGTCAACGCCTTCGGCCAGCTCTTCCAGGCCGACTGGCTGATCCCGATCATCGGCGACTGGCTGCCGTACGAGATCTTCACCGAGTTCCTCGGCCTGATGACCGTCCTCGGCATCGTGACCCTGATCGTGATCCGGCAGCTGAGCCGGCCGGGCGCGGCGGGCCGCAAGTCCCGCTTCGCGGGCTCCAAGACGGGCCAGGCGTACTTCGTCGAGGCCGTCATCCTGATCGTCGGCGTCTGCATCATGACGCTGCGCGCGCTGGAGGGCGTCCAGCACGGGGTCGACGGCTGGGAGCCGGGCTTCTTCGCCTCGTACCCGCTGATCGCCGCGTTCGACGGGCTGGACCTCAGCACGGTCCAGTACCTGACGTACTTCTTCGCCGCGCTCAAGATCGTCACGTCGTTCACCTGGATGATCACGGTCTCGCTCAACACCAACATGGGTGTCGCCTGGCACCGCTTCCTCGGCTTCCCGAACATCTGGTTCAAGCGGAACGCGGACGGTTCGACGGCGCTGGGCGCGCTGCAGCCGATGACCAGCGGCGGCAAGGAGATCGACTTCGAGGAGCCGGGCGAGGACGACGTCTTCGGCGTCTCCCAGGTCGAGCAGTTCTCCTGGAAGGGCATCCTCGACTTCTCCACCTGCACCGAGTGCGGCCGCTGCCAGTCGCAGTGCCCCGCGTGGAACACGGGCAAGCCCCTGTCCCCGAAGCTCCTGATCATGTCGCTGCGCGACCACGCCCACGCCAAGGCGCCGTACCTGCTCGCGGGTGGCGGCAAGACCATGGAGGGCGAGGAGAAGGCGACGCCGGAGCAGCTGGCGGACGTTCCCGCGGCGGCGCTGGCGGAGGCGGAGCGCCCGCTGATCGGCACGGCGGAGGAGAACGGGGTCATCGACCCGGACGTCCTCTGGTCCTGCACGACCTGCGGTGCGTGTGTCGAGCAGTGCCCGGTCGACATCGAGCACATCGACCACATCGTCGACATGCGCCGCTACCAGGTGATGATCGAGTCCGCGTTCCCGTCGGAGGCGGGCACGATGCTCAAGAACCTGGAGAAGAAGGGCAACCCCTGGGGCCTCGCCAAGAAGCAGCGCGTGGAGTGGACCAAGGAGGTCGACTTCGAGGTCCCGATCGTCGGCAAGGACGCCGAGGACCTGTCGGAGTACGACTACCTGTACTGGGTCGGCTGCGCGGGCGCCTTGGAGGACCGGGCGAAGAAGACCACGAAGGCCTTCGCCGAGCTCCTGAACATCGCGGGCGTCAAGTTCGCGATCATGGGCGGCGACGAGAAGTGCACCGGTGACTCCCCGCGCCGCCTGGGCAACGAGCCGCTGTTCCAGCAGCTGGCCCAGGAGAACGTGGCCATGCTGAACATGGCGTTCGGCGAGGACGACGAGGACGAGTCGACGCGCAAGCCGAAGTCGGCGAAGCGCATCGTCTCCACCTGCCCGCACTGCTTCAACACGATCGCGAACGAGTACCCGCAGATCGGCGGCGAGTACGAGGTCATCCACCACACGCAGCTGCTGCAGCACCTGATCGACGAGGGCCGGCTGCTGCCGGTCACCCCGGTGGACGGCCTGATCACGTACCACGACCCGTGCTACCTGGGCCGGCACAACAAGGTCTACACGCCGCCGCGCGAGATCATGTCGGCCGTGCCGGGGCTGCGCCAGCAGGAGATGCACCGCCACAAGGAGCGGGGCTTCTGCTGCGGCGCCGGCGGCGCGCGGATGTGGATGGAAGAGCGCATCGGCAAGCGGATCAACAACGAGCGCGTGGACGAGGCCCTGTCCCTGAACCCGGACATCGTCTCGACGGCCTGCCCGTTCTGCCTGGTCATGCTGACGGACTCGGTGAACGGCAAGAAGAACGACGGCCAGGCGAAGGAGTCCGTCCAGGTCGTGGACGTGGCCCAGCTGCTCCTGGAGTCGGTCAAGGCCCCGGCCCCGACGGAAGCCGAACTGGCGGCGGAAGCCCTGGCGGCGGAAGAAGCGGCGGCGGCAGCCGAAGCGGAGGCGGCAGCGGCGAAGGCCGAGGCGGACGCGAAGGCGAAGGCGAAGGCCGAGGCGGACGCCGCGGCCAAGGCGAAGGCCGAAGCGGACGCGAAGGCCAAGGCGGAAGCGGACGCGAAGGCCGAAGCCGACCCGGAGGCCGAGGCGGAGGCTGAATCCGAGGCGAAGGCCAAGGCTGAGGCTGAGGCTGAGGCCGAGGCGAAGCCGGAGGCGGAAACCGCGGCCGAGCCGGACGCAGACGTGCAGGCAGAGGCTGCGGCTACGGCTGCGGCTGCGGCTGCGGCGGAAGCCGAGGCTGCGGCTGCGCCCGAGGCCGGCGCCGAGGCTGACGCGGACGCCGAGAACGAGGCCAAGACCGAGGCGGACGCCGAGGCGACGGCCGAGGCCCCGGCGAAGCCGGAAGCCGAAGCCGCCAGCGCGTCCGAGGCGGAGCCGAAGGCGGCCGAGCCGAAGGCGGAGGCCACGGCTGGGGCCGAGGCCAAGCCTGAGTCGGCCGAGACTGAGGCCGAGGCGAAGCCGGAGGCCAAGGCCTAGGCCCGGCGGGGCGGCGGCCTGAGCAGGCCGCCCGCCGCCCGCAGCGAAGACGCCGGTACGGCCGGTCCCCTGCCCAGGGGACCGGCCGTACCGGCGTTTCGGGGGCGGGGGCGCAGCCCCCGGTTTCGGGAAGGGGCGGGGTGAGGGAAAGGCCCCACGCCGCCCACGCCGTCCCACCCCGTCAGGACTGGTCGGCCCGCCCCGCTTCAGCAGAGCGAAGCCCAGCCCGCCGCCCCCACCGCGGCCATCCCCCCGCCCGCGGCGACCAGCATCGGCGCGTCCCCCGTCGAAGCCCCGGGCCCGGCCCCGGCCCCGGTACCGACACTCTCCGCCCCGGCCTTCACTCCGCCCTTGGGAATCACCCGGTCCCCCGCCGGCTTCGCAGCCGCCTTCGACCGCTCGGCGACGTACTTCTCGATCAGCTTCCCGTCGAACCCGTACGCCCAGCTGCTCCCGCCGCCCTTCCCCTCGATGACGACGGAACTTCACGCGCTTCCCGTCGTCAGGTCGATCGTCCCGAGCAGGTTCCCGTTCGGCACGGAGACCTCGACGCGCTTGCCGACGTACGGTGCTGCGCATGTGGGGGCTCTTCTCGTACTCGTGGCTCATGCCTCATCGGCGGCGTCGCCGCGACGGCGGCGGCGGCGACACATACGAAGCTACGGAACCGATATCTACGCATTCCGGCGGAGATATAACTAACCCCCGCAGACGCCCCACTGACCAAATAACTCACCAAAACCATCCCAGACCAGCACATTCGGGATCCCCTAGGGGATGTCACAGCTCAGCCGCAAAGGGCCCCTATTCCGGCAGCCCGCCCACCACGCCCCCCGGGACCAGGTACGTTCGATCACGTGGCTGGATTCAGGATCGGACGCGGCCGGGACAACAACCGCGCTCCCCAACAACCCCCGCGGCAGCAGCCGTACGGTCAGCAGCAGCAACCGCCGCAGGCGCCGTACGGCCAGCAGCCCTACCCTCCCCAGCAGCAGTGGCCTCAGCAGCCCGCCGCCGGAGGCCACGGCGAGCCCGAGTACTTCGACCCTCACGAGCAGCAGCCGTACGGCCAGCAGCACGGCCAGTCGTACGGCCAGCAGCAGCCCCCGTACGGACACGGCGGGCCCGGCGGCCCCGGCGGCGGCTCGTACGCGAACGACAACCCGGGGCACACCCAGGTCTTCGCGTACGGCGAGGACCCGTACAGCCAGGGCGCGACGTACCACGCGGGCGCCGCGGCCGCCGCTCCGACGGGCCCGCGGCTGCCGTGGAAGGAACTCCTGCGCGGCATCGTGATGCGGCCGGGGCCGACGTTCCTGCAGATGCGCGACTACGCCGTCTGGGGCCCGGCTCTGATCGTGACCTTCCTGTACGGCCTGCTCGCGGTCTTCGGCCTCGACGACGCCCGCAAGGACGTCATCAACGCCACCCTCGCCAACGCCGTCCCGATCGTCCTCAGCGCCGGCGTGGCCTTCGTCATCTGCGGCCTGATCCTCGGCGCCGTCACGCACACCCTGGCCCGCCAGCTGGGCGGCGACGGCGCGTGGCAGCCGACCGTGGGCCTGTCGATGCTGGTCATGTCCATCACGGACGCCCCGCGCCTGCTCTTCGCCGTGTTCCTCGGCGGGGACAACCTGTTCGTGCAGGTGCTGGGCTGGGCCACGTGGGTGGCGGCCGGAGCCCTGTTCACCTCGCTCGTCAGCAAGTCGCACGACCTGCCGTGGCCGAAGGCACTGGGCGCGTCCGCGATCCAGCTGGTCGCGCTGCTGTCGATCATCAAGCTGGGCACGCTGTAGTACCCGCGACCCGCCCACGCCCCACGACGACGGGAAAGGGCCCCGGCGCACGACGCGCCGGGGCCCTTTTCCACGTGTGTGATGTCAGGCGTCGAGGACCTGACCCTCTCGCTTCACCACGGGCGGCTCGACCGACCACGGGAAGTTGATCCACTCGTCGGTCTTCTTCCACACGTACTCGCACTTCACGAGCGAGTGCGACTTCTCGTAGATCACGGCGGACCGGACCTCGGCGACGTGGCCCAGGCAGAAGTCGTGGACGAGCTTCAGCGTCTTGCCTGTGTCGGCCACGTCATCGGCGATGAGGACCTTCTTGTCGGTGAAGTCGATCGCCTCGGGCACGGGCGCCAGCATGACCGGCATCTCCAGCGTGGTCCCGACGCCCGTGTAGAACTCGACGTTCACCAGGTGGATGTTCTTGCAGTCGAGCGCGTACGCCAGACCGCCGGCGACGAAGACGCCGCCCCGGGCGATGCTCAGGATGATGTCGGGCTCGTAGCCGTCATCGGCGATGGTCTGCGCGAGCTCCCGCACCGCCCGCCCGAATCCCTCGTAGTTCAGGTTCTCTCGTACGACGTCGCTCATGCCTCGTGCCTCACCTGGGTGCGGTGGAAGTTCTGGAAGGAACGCGAAGCCGTCGGGCCGCGCTGGCCCTGGTACCGCGATCCGTACCGCTCGCTCCCGTACGGGAACTCGGCGGGCGAGCTGAGCCGGAACATGCACAGCTGCCCGATCTTCATTCCGGGCCACAGCTTGATCGGGAGGGTGGCGAGGTTCGACAGCTCAAGCGTGACGTGCCCCGAGAACCCGGGGTCGATGAACCCGGCGGTCGAATGCGTCACCAGCCCCAGGCGGCCCAGGCTGGACTTCCCCTCCAGTCTGGAGGCGATGTCGTCGGGCAGCGAGACGACCTCGTAGGTCGAGGCGAGGACGAACTCGCCCGGGTGGAGGATGAAGGCCTCGTCGCCCTCCGGCTCGACCATGCGGGTCAGGTCGGGCTGCTCGACGGCGGGGTCGATGTGGGCGTAGCGGTGGTTCTCGAACACCCGGAAAAAGCGGTCGAGACGTACATCGATGCTGGAGGGCTGCACCATCGATTCCTCGAACGGGTCGATGCGAACCCGTCCGCTGTCGATCTCGGCCCGGATGTCTTTGTCTGAGAGAAGCACGTCCCGAGGATACGCAGTGCGCGCGGACCACCCCCAATCGAGAGCGGCCCCGCGCGCCTCTCGGACCGTCTAGCGCTTGACGGCCGTCACCCCGACGGGCACGGCGTGCCTCAGCCGCGCACACCGCGGGCACCGCAACAGCCGCCCGGGCCCGATCCGGCCGGCACCGAGGTGCTGCAGCGGAAACGAAGCGGTGCTGAAAACGTGCCCCTCGGCACAACGGACGACGGTGTTCTCCATCGAGTCCCTTTCCCCAACCTGCCGTACTGCGACGAATCGCCACATTAGGGGATGATCGCGACCCGCTCCAGCCGCCACTCCAGCACCGCTCCCGCGCCGCCGCGCAGGGGTACGTTACGCCCCAACTCCCGCCCCCACGAACCTCGGTGCACGCCACAAACAACGACGACCCCGCGGCCGATTCACCGGGGGTCGATCATGGGGTAGAGTGTCCAAAGATACCGCTCCAGGCAACTGGAACGCTACGCGGATGTAGTTTAATGGTAGAACATGAGCTTCCCAAGCTTATAGCGCGGGTTCGATTCCCGTCATCCGCTCCACTGCAAAGCCCCAGGTCAACGACCCGGGGCTTTTGTGTTGCCTAGACCTCTCTACCCTTCCCGTGCCAGATCCTCACGCGCGATCCCCTCACTCCAGGCCGGTGGCTTCGAGGTGGGCGAGGAAGGCCGCAACGAGCCGGGGCCGCGTCACTTCGGGGACTGTGGCGTCGGGCAGGTCCTCCTCCAGCCCCCATGCCGTGTTGAACGTCATCGCCACACCCTCCGGGACAACGTGCTCCCGGAGCCAGCCGACGAAGTTCGCAGCCGCTTGGGCCGTGGAGTCGAGGATCGAGATGCCCTCGGGTCGGACCCGCGCGTACCCTTCCAGCTCTTCTCCTTCGAGGGTGATGCCGTAGTGCATGGCCGACCCTCGGATCTGCCCACCCTCCTGCATCCGGATGAACTCGTCCGGATCGCGCTCCAGGAGTCTGGCCTTCAGGCTGTCGTACGTCAGCCCCCACGTCTGGCCCTCTAGGGGGGTGAAGACGTACATGGTGCGCAGTTCGGCGAGCTGGGACGCGTCCACGGTTGTACTCCTTGGCGGGCAGAGTGGGTCAGGGAACGTAGCGGGCATAGCCCTTGACGCCGTATGCCGCCATCATCACGCGCCAGTAGGCGACTGAGTCGGGATTGTTCGTGACCGTTTCCACACCGCGCATCTCGGTGTTGCGGGGATCTTTCAGTGCGGCGGCGTACTTCTGCAACTCGTTCCGGTCGGGGTCGAAGAGGAACTCCTTCTTCCCTGTCTGGTGGTTGGCACGGAGCTCTTCGAGCGACCGGTAGCACTTCTTGCCCGGGTTGTTGACGTACTTGGCCTCGACTGCCATGCCATCGCTGTCGCGGAAGCCATCCACCATCAGCGTGGTGCCCTTGCCCGTACCGGGGGCGATGGGCACTTCGTACTCGGGATAGCCGGCCACCCGCAGTTGATAGGCGACTTCAGCAGGCTTGCCGCCCGAGACGTCCCCCGCACGCAGCGAGTTCAGCCAGGTCTGGAAGTTCTGCTGCTGCGGCACCGTGAGGGGAGGGAACCGCGGATTGGGAGGCGCCGGGGGCGCTATCGGCTGCACTCGTGGCCCGTTCGCGGGGCGGTAGGCCACCGGGACCAGCAGAGGTACACGGGCGAATGGTGCCAGGAAGGGCGGCAGCGACGGCAGGAAACCGCCTCCATCGGGCTGTGGCATGGGGACGCGGGCCTGGGAGCTGTCCATGGCGGGCGGGATCTTGCCCAGGCTCGCGATGCGCATGTCACCGGAGACGAGCTCGTGCAGCCCGCCGTCGTGACCGTCACCGCCCAGACGGGGTCGGTCCCAGGGGAGCAGGCTGTCCCCCGTGATGAGGTTCTCCTGTTCCGGGATGCGCTTCAAGGCAGTGTCGATGTGGTCTGCATACGCCTCGCAGGCATTGGCGATCATGCGGCAGGCTGTGGGGAGGTTGGCCATCAGCGTCTCCTCACCACCCACTTCACTGGGCGGTGGGGTCTTGCCCACGAACAGCTTGAAGAAGTCCTCCACTGCGGTGGCGGTCTCGCCCTGCTGGTTGGTGGTCGCGGTCTTCCACGCAGTCCCGGAGTCCCAGTAGGCGTCTTCGAGGATCTTCGCGGCCGAGTTCCAGACAGCTGCTGTCTTGCGCAGCTTGTCGCGCTGCCCGTGGAAGCGCTTGTCGAGAAGGTACTGGTCGGTCCAACTCGTCTCCCCTACGACCTCGGGAAGATCCTCTGCCTTGTGGCTGGCACGCGGATTGCAGTCCGGACCGGACGGCTGCGCCCCGATACTGGGGGCGGCCGGGCTCTGATTGAGGAACGACGTGGCAATCTCACTGTTCTGCCGAACGAAGTCCTCGGCCGCTTTGAGGAGGGTGCTGGCTCCGTTTGCCATCACCTGGTGTGCATGGCCCGCCGACGCGAAGACGGTCGCCACCGCCGGCTTGTACACGGCGGCGAACGCACGCCCAGCTCCGTCATCCCCCGCCATGCCGCCGTGCTGACTCAGTTCGGTGAACAGCAGACCCAACATGTCGTAGATGAGGTCTCTCAGGTCCACCATGGACCAGGACGCGTTGACGAAATCCTCTGCCCGGTGTTCGAACTCCAAGGCTCCCCCTCCTGATGCCTGGACGCCCTGGAAACCGTACAGGTGTGCCCCGATCCGGCTCTGGGGCCCGGAGGCCGGTCGGGGCAAATTCCGGAGGACCATCTCCATGTGCCCGTACTCCTGCAACCGGTTCAGGTACGTGGGGGACAACTGGATCCCGCCCTCCCCCGTCCCGAGCCCCAGGTAGTCGGTGGACCGTGCGATGCCGTTGAACAGGGCACGGGCATCGGCGGCAGTCGCGGCGGGATTCTCTTCGCACAGGACGTCCAAGGCGGCCACCGCCCGCTCGGCGGCCATGGCCACCATCCGCCGCATGTACTCCTCGCTGCGCTGCCGAGCCTCCTCGTCGTAGTAGTTCTCCAAGACTTCGAGGAAGAGCTCCCCTCCGGCGTAGGCGGCGAACCGTTGAAAGCGCCGGGCCAACTCGAGGTCCTCGTGCAGGAGCGCCTCTTGAGCGACGTCCTCCAAGCCGTCCACCAGCGGTCTGCCCTTGCCGTACGTCCCGCCGAGGCCCCCCATGATGGTCAGTACCGCGTCGATGCGCCTCTGTACGCCCGCATGTTCCGTGAGTTCCCGTGCTGCCTGGACCATGCGCCAGAGCGTGAAACCGGACCGGAATGTCGCCATGCCGGCACCCTAGAGGCGGGCACTGACAACGCCGTCGGCAAGACGGACGAGCAGCCGGCTCAGCACCTGCGCCCTTCACCGCGGTACGCCACCTCTACGCGGACTGGATGCCCGACCTCCTCGGGCTGACGCTAGGGCTTGATGTTCTGGTTCAGGTGGAACAGGTTTCCTGCGTCGTACTTCTGCTTGACCTCGACGAGGCGGTCGTAGTTGGTCTTGTAGTTGGCCCTGATCCGGTCCTGGTCGTCGTCCGCCATGAAGTTGACGTACCCGCCTTCCTCCGAGTGCGGGGCGATCGCGTCGTAGTAGTCGCGCACCCAAGCGGTGTTGGCCTCGTTGGCCGCGGGGTCGGGCCACATCCCGGCGATGACGGTGGCGAACGAGGCGTCGCGGTAGGCGAAGGCCGTTGCCTCCGGTGCCACGCGGTGGCAGGCACCGTTGATGGGGTAGATGTGGACCGTCGAGTTCAGGGCCGGCAGCCGTGGCCCGTGCTGCAAGTGCGCCGCGATGGCGGCGTCACTGAGCTCGGTCACGAAGTTGGCCTTCCAGTAATGCTGGAGGCCGGGCGGTACCAGCGCGTCGAAGGCGCTGTTGAGCGCGGGGTACGGCATGGGTCCGACGTGCTCTGCGACCACCGGCGCGAAGTCGTGGAAGGCCTGGAGGGCGCGCTGCCCCTCCTCCAGCGGCCCGGCCCAGCACGACACGATCAGGACGAAGGGCTCGCCGTGCCGGTTCTCCGGGATGAACGGGAGCGGCGGGGCCAGCTGGAAGGCGGGGAAGGCGCCGAGTTCCTCCGGCGCATCGGCGATGTACTCGCTGTAGGAGCGCAGTACGGTCGCGCCGTCCTCCAGTTCGAAGAGCATCGGCCCGCCGTAGATGTCCTTGACGGGGCTGAGCCGGAACTCGAACGAGGTCACCGCGCCGAAGTTGCCACCACCGCCGCGAAGGGCCCAGAAGAGGTCGTCGTGCTCGTCCTCGCTCACGACGAGCAGCTGCCCGTCCGCGGTCACCACGTCGGCGGAGATCAGGTTGTCGCAGCTCAGCCCGAGTCCGCGGCAGAGATAGCCGATGCCGCCACCGAGGGTGAGCCCGCCGACGCCCGTGGTCGAGATGATCCCCCCGGTCGTGGCCAGGCCGAAGGGGTACGTCGCCGCGTTGAAGTCACCCCAGGTCGCGCCGCCTTCGGCACGCGCCGTCCGCCGCGCGGGGTCGACTCTTACGCCGCGCATTCCGGAGAGGTCGGCTACGACGCCGCCGTCGCACGTGCCGAAGCCGGGCACGCTGTGCCCGCCGCCGCGCACCGCCAGATCGAGCTCGTTCTCCCGTGCGAAATCGACCGCGGCCATGACGTCACCCGCGTTGGCGCAGTGCACGACGGCGGCCGGCCTCCTGTCGATCATGGCGTTGTAGACCTTGCGTGCCTCGTCATAGGCCTCGTCGTCAGGGGTGGTGACCACCCCGCGGACGCGTTCGCGCAACTGCTCGATCGAGAGCTTGCCCATAGCAACTGCTCCTCGTGCCTGTACCCCGTCGCGCGCCCTGTCACTGGGCTTCACTTCCATTTCACGCTACGCCGATGGCGTGAAGCCTCAACCCGAGATACGTGGAGGCCGCCCGGTCGGCCCCGGTGCAGCCCCGGTCCGCCCCGGTGCAGCCCCGGTCGGCGCCGGTTCCCATGGATCAGCGGCCGAGGAGGTGTAGCGCGTCCGCGTGCCGTGCTCCGCGGTCGAGCTTCCGGCGCCTGTCGCCGCCCTTGAGGAACCCTGGGTGCCGCGTCACCCGCGTCACCGTGAACCCCACCCGCCGGCCCGTCGTTCCTGGGACCTCCTGGTCATCCAGCCGGAGACCGAACACGCCGCCGCTGCCCGCCTGATGGCCGCCGCAGCGATCCTCGGCAGCGTCCTGACCGCGGGCGTCCTGTGGGTCGACGAAGCCGTCATCGGGCGCGGCATCCGCGGCGCCCCAACCCGCCTGTCAGGCGTCCTGGGTGGGGCCCAGGTCGATCTGCGCGAGGCGCTCGGGGTCCGTGAGGATGTCGAGCGCGACGATCTTCCCGTCCCTCACGGTGAACGCCATGAGCGACACCGGCTTGCCCTCCGCCATCGCAAGTGCCCCGGGGAGGCCGTTGACCAGGACCGGGACGGCGGCCGCGGCGAAGCGGGCGAAAGTGATCGCGTTCGAGGCGACGTCGGTCGCACCGCGCCGGACCGCGCTGGGGCGCAGCGTGCCACCGTCGGAGCGGGCCACGACATCCGGGTCGAGGAGGTCGACGAGTGCGTCGAGGTCGCCGCCGCGGGCGGCGGTGAGGAAGGCGTCCACGACCTGGCGGGTGCGCACCAGATCGAGGTCGGGGGTGGGCGCGGCGCCCTCGACCCGGCGCCGGGCGCGGCTGGCGAGCTGCCGTGTGGAGGCGGCGGTACGGCCGAGCACCGGGGCGATCTCGTCGAAGGGGACCGCGAAGAGGTCGTGCAGGACGAAGGCCAGCCGCTCGGCCGGGGCCAGCGTCTCCAGGACGACCAGCAGGGCGATGCCCACGGAGTCGGCGACGAGTACCTCCCGCTCCGGGTCGATGCCGGAGAGCCCCGTCACGACGGGGTCGGGCAACCGTACGTGCCCGTCCTGGTCGTACAGCGGATCCTCGCGCCGCGAGGTCCGCGAGCGCAGCATGTCCAGGCACACCCGACCGACGACGGTGGTCAGCCAGCCGCCCAGGTTCTCCACCGCAGAGACGTCCGCGCGGCTGAGCTTCAGCCACGCCTCCTGTACGGCGTCCTCGGACTCGCTGAGCGAACCCAGCATCCGATAGGCCACGGCCCGCAGGTGGGGGCGGTGCTCCTCGAAGCGCCGGGCCAGGGTGTCCTGCTCGCTCACCTGTCACGTCCTCGCGTCGCGATCGTCAAATGCACACAAAGACGCTAACCGGATGGCGCAGCGCCAGAGCGGTGTTTCACGTGAAACAGCGTCCGACCCTCCCAGGGGTCCACATCATGGACAACTACGCTCGGGACATGAACGCAGAAGCCGCCGACGCGCTCGCCGCCGTGAAAGACGCCGACCGGAAGCACGTTTTCCATTCCTGGTCGGCGCAGGAGCTCATCGACCCGCTCGCCGTGGCCGGGGCCGAGGGCTCGTACTTCTGGGACTACCAGGGCAACCGCTTCCTCGACTTCTCCAGCGCCCTCGTCTTCACGAACATCGGCTACCAGCACCCCAAGGTGACCGCGGCCATCCAGGAGCAGGCGGCCAAGCTCTGCACCGTCGCCCCCGGCTTCGCCGTCGACGTGCGTTCGGAGGCGGCCCGGCTGATCGCAGAACGCACGCCCGGCGACCTCGACAAGATCTTCTTCACCAACGCGGGCGCCGAGGCCGTCGAGAACGCCGTACGGATGGCGCGCCTGCACACCGGCCGGCCCAAGGTGCTGTCCGCGTACCGCTCGTACCACGGGGCCACCTCCACCGCGATCAACCTGACCGGCGATGCGCGCCGCTTCGGCAACGACAGCGCGACCGCCGGCGTCGTGCACTTCTGGGGTCCGTTCACCTACCGCTCGCCGTTCTACGCGACCACCGAGGCCGAGGAGTGCGAGCGCGCGCTGCGCCACCTTGAGGACACGATCGTCTTCGAGGGCCCGCAGTCCATCGCCGCGATCATCCTGGAGACCGTCGGCGGCGCTCCGGGCGTGCTCGTCCACCCGGACGGCTACCTCGCCGGGGTCCGGGCGCTCTGCGACCGCTTCGGCATCGTCTTCATCCTCGACGAGATCATGGTCGGCTTCGGCCGCACCGGAAAGTGGTTCGCCTCGGAGCACTGGGACGTCACCCCCGATCTGATCTGCTTCGCCAAGGGCGTGACCAGCGGATACGTCCCGCTCGGCGGGGTCGCCATCTCGGCCGCCATCGCCGAGACCTTCGCGCGCCGGCCCTACCCGGGAGGGCTGACGTACTCCGGGCACGTGCTGGCCTGTGGAGCGGCCGTGGCGACGATCAACGTCATGGAGGAGGAGGGCATCGTCGAGCAGTCCGCCCGCACCGGCGCGGAGCTGCTGGGGCCGGGCCTGCGTGCCCTCGCCGAGAGGCACCCGTCGGTCGGGGAGGTCCGCGGTCTGGGCACCTTCTGGGCCCTGGAGCTCGTACGGGACCGGCAGACGCGCGAGCCGCTCGTCCCGTACAACGCTGCCGGGGCGGACAACGCGCCGATGGCCGAGTTCGGGACGGCCTGCAAGAAGGGCGGGCTGTGGCCGCTGATCGCCGGCAACCGCATCCACGTCGCCCCGCCCTGCAACATCGGCCCGCAGGATGTGGCCAAGGGCCTGCAGATCCTCGACGAGGCCCTGTCCGTGGCGGACGCGCACATGGCCTGACCTGCACGGACATACGGTCGCCCAATCCGTGGGCGCCTGTCTTGGACGTTCCGCGCCGTTCCGAACACCACGTGAACGTGCTGGAATCCGAGAGAGCACCTACGGACCGGGATGCACGTCAGTCCCGGGGCGGTCCTCCGTGACCGAACGGCGGGGAGCGGGCCGACCGCTGGACGCCGGGCGTACGGGATCCAGTCAGTCGGACTCCGTGTACCCGAAGGAATACAGCCATGAGCAAGCACGTCCTCGCGCAGAACCAGTACGGCAAGGCCGAGAACCGCATCGTCAAGGTCACCCGCAAGGGATCCGACGGGTCGTGGCACGAGATCCGCGACCTCAACGTCTCCGTCGCGCTCCGCGGCGAGTTCCGCGACGTCCACCTGACCGGCGACAACGCCAACTGCCTGCCGACCGACACCACCAAGAACACGGTGTACGCCTTCGGCAAGGAGCACGGCATCGCCTCGCCCGAAGCCTTCGGCATCCTGCTCGCCAAGCACTTCGTCTCCTCCCAGTCGCCGATCCGCGAGGCGCAGATCCGGATCGAGGAGTACGCCTGGGAGCGGATCCCGGTCCCGACGCGCAAGGAGCAGCACTCCTTCGTCCGCAAGGGCCAGGAGGTGCGCACGGCGCAGATCACGTACAGCGAGACGACCGGCCTCCAGGTCATCTCGGGTCTCAAGGACCTGACCGTGATGAACTCGACGAACTCCGAGTTCCACGGCTACATCAAGGACAAGTACACGACGCTGCAGGAGGCGTACGACCGCATCCTGGCGACCAAGGTCACCGCACGCTGGGCCCACTCGGCTCTGGCCGCCGACGACGCCGCGTTCGACTGGGACCAGTCGTACAAGAAGGTCCGCAAGAACCTGCTGGAGGCGTTCGCCGAGACGTACTCGTACTCGCTCCAGCAGACCCTGAACCAGATGGCCGAGCGGGTGCTCGACCACTGCCCGCGGGTCAACGAGGTACGCCTCAACCTGCCCAACAAGCACCATTTCCTCGTCGACTTGGAGCCCTTCGGCCTCAAGAACGACAACGAGGTCTACTTCGCGGCGGACCGGATGTACGGCCTGATCGAGGGCACCATCCACCGCGACGGCGTGCAGCCGGTGATCGCGACGAGCGACTGGATCGCCGCGTAGCGGCTACTCGTCGAGTGGTAGGCCGAGCTGGAGGTTCCACCTGCCGAGCCGCCCGGTGAGAGTGGTCACCGTGTCCGGCCGTACGTCGAGGCGCCAGAACGCGGCGGCCGGCAGCTCCAGCGCGTGCACCACGCCCGCCCGTACGACGGCCTGGTCGACCGCGGCGCGATGCGTGCCGGGGGCCAGGCCGGCGAGTGCGGTGCCCACGCGGGCGACCAGCTCGGTGACGGACTCCCCTCCGGGCGGCGCGTAGCCGGGGTCGGTCAGCCATCGCTGTACGGCGGCCGGATCCTCGGCGGAGACCTCGTCCAGGGTCCGGCCCGCCCATTCCCCCGTGTCGGGGCCGCGCAGGCCCTCGTAGCCCGGGCAGGGGGCACCGGGGGCGAAACGAATCTGTCGTGAGGCGGCGTCGAACGGACGTGTGACGAACTGAACTCGTACCACGGCACTCTTCATAAGGGGAGCGTAAACGCGGTACGGTCTCGGACGACAACCTAAAAAAGACGACGGTATGACGGAAGTACCGGTGAAAATCCGGCACGGTCGCGCCACTGTGAATCCTCCCGGAGGGGGAGGAAAGTCAGACCCGCCATGTCGTCGCGAGCACCACTGACCGGGACGCGTGTTCCCTCTGGAGGTACTGCCATGGCTCACTCCGCCGTGCCCACGACGGCCCCTGCCGTCGCCCCGATTTCGCTCTCCGCGCTCGCCCCCTGGGCCGTGTTCGTCGGCGTCCTGATGCTGGTCCTGCTCTACCTCGTCGGTGCCGAGCAGGGCGCCACCGCGCTCTTCGAGGGCGACACCGTCCACGAGTGGATGCACGACGGCCGCCACCTCCTCGGCTTCCCCTGCCACTGACCTCCACCTCAGCGAGGGAAGAGCCGAACCATGAACCCCATTTCCCCCCGCGTCCTGCTGGTCCGGGGCATGCTGGCCGGTCTGCTCGCAGGCGTGGCCGCCTTCCTCGTCGCGTACGTCCTGGGTGAGTCCAAGGTCGACGCGGCCATCGCCATCGAGGAAGCGGGCCACGCCGCCCACGACCACGGCGAGGAGGCGGCCCCGGTCAGCCGGGCCCTCCAGGCCACGGCCGGCCTCGGCACCGGCACGCTGCTGTACGGGATCGCGCTCGGCGGCATCGCCGCGCTCGTCTTCTGCTACGCCCTGGGCCGCATCGGCCGCTTCGGCCCGCGGGTCACGGCCCTGCTGGTCTCGGGCGGCCTGTTCGTCGCACTGAACCTCGTACCGTTCCTCAAGTACCCCTCCAACCCGCCGGCCGTCGGAGACCCCGACACCGTCGTCCGGAGGACCACCCTCTACGTCCTGATGATCGCGCTGAGCGTGCTGCTGTCCGCGGCCGCGCTCATCCTGGGCCGGCGCCTGGCGCCCAAGCTCGGGAACTGGAACGCGTCGATCGCGGCCTCGGTCGCCTTCGTCGCGGCGGTCGCCATCGCCTACGCGTCCCTGCCCGGCGTCAACGAGGTCCCGGCGGACTTCCCGGCCGCCTTGATCTGGCAGTTCCGCCTCGCCACCCTGGCCATCCAGGCCGTGATGTGGACGACCTTCGGTCTGGCCTTCGGCGTCCTCGCCGAACGCTCCCTCACCCCGGCCGCCGCACCCCGGCAGGAGCCGCAGCCCGCGAGCTGACGCCCAACCCGGCAATCCACGGCCCCGACCGCCCCCGGCGGCCGGGGCCGCGGTCTTTCCACGGTCCACTCGTTCGGTCGTATCTTGCGCAATCCACGGAATGGCGGTGGCTTACCCGTCGCCAGCTGGGAAGACGCCCGCGACGGAGCGGCGACACGCCTGTGACGTGGCGTCAGTCTCCGGCGTTATAAGCGGTACTGACGGGCAAGGAGGGGGTCCACTGCTCTCAGTAGTCCCGGCCGCCGGAGCCGGGGATCGGACCGGGAGGGAATTCCATGCCCCGCGCCAAGTGGGTGGTCGGCGTGCTGACGGTGGCTCTGCTGGGAGCCGGCGTAGGCATGCTGCGGAGCACCGAGGGTGCCCGGCCCGCGGCGGCCACCGCCGCCGACGCGCTGCCCTCCCGCGCGCTGGGTCTGTCCGGCCACCGCCGGCTCGTCGAGCAGCTGGAGCATGCCGGGCAACACGCACCGGGCAAGGGGGCCCGACCCGCCCGCGCCGCCGCCATCAAGCCGCTGCGGGTCTCGCGGCCGCTGCGGCTGCGCATCCCGAGCCTGGGCGTCGACCTGCCGCTGGGCGGGGACGCCGAGGAGGCCGCCTGGGACCACGAAAGCCCGGCCCCGGGCTCGGCCGGCACCGCCGTGGTCACCGCCGCCGATCTGCGCCTCGCCGAGCTGCGGCGGGGGCTGACCGTCGAGATCGCGCGTGCGGACCGCCGTACCGCCGTGTTCACAGTCGACCGGGTCTCGCCCGCCGGGGTCCGCGGTCGTGGGCAGCGGCCCGGGCGCGCCCAACTCCGGCTGGTCAGCGGTGAGACCACCGTTCTGGCCCGGCTGACGGGCCAGCGCCGCACCGGCTGAGTCGGCCGCCGCCGCTCCTTCCCGTCATCCGAGGGGGGTGTCTTCGTCCCCCGGTCGGGGGCTTCTCCGGCCCGATCGGGGAGTGGTCCGGCGTGTCGGGGCAGACCCCTCGCATGAGCGGGACGCGGTACGCACGCACGGCACTGGCCAGGGCCCTTACGGCAGCCTGTGTCGTCCTGCTGTGCCTGTTCGCGTCCGGTCCCGCCGTCACGACGGCCGCGGCGGCGGCCGCCGCGGTCGAACGCACCGCCTCCGGCACGCCGAGCGAGCCGGGCACCCCCGCCGAGGGGGAGTCCGATCCGGCCGCGGATCCCGAAGTGCGGATCGCCGTACGGCTCGTCGTGCGCGGGCTGCCGGGAGTACACCGGCTGCCGCGTCCGGTGTTTCACGTGAAACACACCGATCAGGCCGTACGCGCCGATGCCTACGGGACGGACGGGCCGATGCCGTCCGCGTGGACAGAGCGGAGTGTGGTCCTGCGCTGCTGAGCGGGCCGAGCAGCAGCGCACACCCCCACACACCCGAACACGTGAGGTTCCGGCATGCCCATCGACCCGTACACCGCCCTGAACGCCATGCTCCGCGCCGAGGCCACCCGCCACACCCCGACGGCGCCCAAGCCGCCGATCCGCGGGGCCGACGGCGAGGACACTCCCGCGGCCGCCACGGTGACCGCCCCGGTCACCGGCTCCGAGGCCCCGTCCGAGGGCTGAGCCGCCCGACACGCGCAGGCGCCGGTCCCGTGCGGGGAACCGGCGCCTGCCGCGCTCAGGGCGGCCGTCTGCCGCCGGCTCAGGGCTCGCGCGTGTGGTAGCGGTAGAACGCCGCCAGCCCGATGCCGATGCCGGTGATGAAGCCGACCCAGCACGAGCGGAGGATGGAGTGGTCGGCCAGGCTGTACAGATAGCCCACCGCGATCCCGCCGAACGCGCCGTACGCCGTGGCGTGCAGCTCCCGCATCAACCGCGGGCCGAAGCGGGCAAGGGTGAACATGATGCCGGCGAAGACGGCGCCGCAGAGGATGCCGTACAGGACGTTTCCCGCATCGACGGCGCCCGTGTCGCGCTTCATGTACGCCGCCCAGACGCCGTAGACCAGTCCGAGGAGCAGCGCCCGCGTCAGCTGGCCCTTCATCACGTCGTCCGTACCGGTCGCCTGCCAGTGCCGCCTCGGGGCGGTGGGTGCCGCATGTGCCATGACAGGGCTCCTCTCTCCCATCCTCCAGGGCACACCCGCCGCTCCGGACCGGCAAGTGGATCAGCGGATCAGCACCCGGAACCCGACCGCCACCCGCCCGCAGCAACACCGCTCGCGCCGCTCGCCTCAGCGGCTTTCCCTGGTGACGTGCGCACCTTCCTCTCGGCGGTACTCATCGTGCTGGTGGCCCTCCTCGTGCCCGCCAGTGCCGTCGCGTACTGGGCGGACCGCGAGCTGGGCGACGCCGACCGGTACACCGCGGCGATGTCCCCACTGGCCGACGACCCCGCCGTCCAAGGCGTCGTCGTCAGCCAGGCGGGCCGCGCCCTCGCCGGACAGATCGACGCCGGGCCCTTCCAGGGCGGGGTCGATGCCCTGCTCGGCGAGGCACTGCGCTCCTTCGCCGGCACCCCGGCCTACCGCACCGCCTGGGACGCCGCCAACCGCGCCGCTCACGCCGCCTTCCTCAAGGCGCTCACCACCGGTGACGGCGACGCCGTCTCCATCGATCTCGCGCCCGTGATCGCGCAGGTCAAAGGGGACCTCGTCGCCGACGGCGTGCCGTTCGCCGACCGGATCCCGGTGACCCACGTATCGGTGAAGGTCATGGAGTACGACGACCTCGGCGCGCTCCGGAAAGGCTTCCGCATGCTGCAGATCGCCGGCCTCTGGCTCCCCGTGCTGACCGTGGTGCTCGCCGCCACGGCGATCGCCGTCGCCGTCCACCGGCGCCGCGCCGTGATCGCCACCGGGTTGGGGATCGCCGTCGGCGCGGTACTGCTGTGGATCGCGGTGGCCGTCTGCCGCCGGCTCACCCTCGACGATCTGCCGGCGGACATCGACCGGGCTGCCGCCGCGGCGGTGTACGACGCGCTCACCGCGTTCCTGCGCACCACCGCCTGGGTGGTGCTGGCGATCGGGCTCGCCGCCGCACTCGCCGCCTGGTTGACGGGCCGACGCCGCCGCACCCCATAAGCTCGGAACGTACCGGCGCGCGCAGAACGCCCCAGAAGAACACGAGAAGGACCCAAGAAGAACGCAAGACCCCGGAACAGCGCAGAAGAACCGATTCACGAGCGGCCGCACGGAAGCTGAATGAGCACCGAACGCACCGAACAGATACCCTCCGGGCGCCCCCGGCACCGTCCGCTGGCTCCGCCCGCCTGGCTGCTCAAGGGACTGCGGCCGAGCGCCGCCCCCATCCCCTGGGCCGCGGCCGCGCGCGCCGGGATCGCGATGGCCGTCCCTCTCGCCGTCGGCTTCGCCCTGAACGAGCCCGAGTACGGGGCCCTCGTCTCGATGGGCGCCCTGTCCGGGGTCATCGGCGACACCGCCGACGCCTACCGGATGCGGCTCCTGAACATCGCCGTGCCGCAGCTCTTCGGAGCGGTCGGAGTCGCCCTGGGCACCCTGGTCTTCGGCCACGGCTGGCTCGCCGTCGGCGTCCTCACCCTGATCGCCCTCGTCTCCGGGATGATCTCCTCGATCGGCACGGTCGCGTCCGTGTCCGGACTGCTGCTGCTCCTCAACGCCGTGGTAGGCGCCGGCCTGCCGCTCCCCCAGCCCTGGTGGACGGCCCCGCTGCTGCTCAGCGCCGGCGGGCTGTTCGTCCTGCTGCTGACCCTGCTGGGCTGGCCGCTGCGCGGGCGGCAGCCGGAGCGCGTCGCCGTGGCGGCCACCTACCGGGCGCTCGCCGACGCGCTGGAAGCCGCGGGCGGACCGGACTACGACGAGCGCCGCCGGCAGGTCACACACGCCTTGAACCAGGCCTACGACCTGGTCCTGGGCCGCCGTGCCCGGGTGCACGGCCGCAGTCCCGCGCTCGTACGGATGCTGGCCCAGCTGAACGTGGTGATCCCGCTGGTGGAGGCCGCCCCCGCCATGCACCTGCGGGGCAGGGCGTTGCCGCCCGAGATCCCGGCGGCCGTACGGGACCTGGCACAGGCCGTGGAACACGGCAGCACCGGAAAGCCCGTACTGGACCTGCCCGCGCCGGACACCCCCGCCGAACGGGCCCTCGACGCGGCAGTGCGGCACGCCGCGGCCATCGTGTACCTGCCCGATCCGGACCTGCACAACGTCGACGACCGGCTCGGCCGGCCCGCCGCGCTGACGGTCCGCGCCCGGCGGGCCGTGCGCGACATGATGCTGTCCAGCGCTTCCTGGCGGTACGGGCTGCGCCTCGCCCTGTGCATCGGACTCGCCCAGACGCTGGTCTCCGTGGTGCCGGTCGAGCGGTCGTACTGGGTCGCGCTGACCGTCACCTTCGTCCTCAAGCCCGACTTCGGCTCGGTGTTCTCCCGGGCCGTACTGCGCGCCCTCGGCACGGCGGCCGGCCTGGTCATCGCCGCCGCCGTGCTCGCCGAAGTACCGCGCGGCTGGTGGGACGTACCGGTGATGATGGTCCTCGCCGCGCTGATCCCCGTGTTCTCCACCAAGGGGTACGCCTTCCAGACGGCCGCGATCACCCCGGTGATCCTGCTGCTCTCGGACCTCCTCAACCACCAGGGCTTCGACCTGATCCGGCCCCGGCTGCTGGACAGCCTGATCGGCTGCGCCATCACCCTGGTCGCCGGCTATCTGCTGTGGCCCGAGAGCTGGCACACCCGGATCGGCGACCGGCTCGCCGACACCGTGGACGACGCGGCCCGCTACGTGGAGCGGGCCTTCGGATCCCATCCCGAGACGGAAGCCGGGCAGCGGGCGGCGCGGACCGCGCGGCTCCAGGCCCGGCGGCGGATCTACCGCGAGATGTCCGGCGTACGCAACGAGTTCCAACGGGCGCTGACCGAACCCCCGCCGACGGGGGCCCGGGCGGCAGCCTGGTGGCCGCTGGTCGTCGCCGTCGAGCGGATCGTGGACGCGACCACCGCCGCCCGGGTCCGGGTCAACCACGGAGCCGAAGCCCCCCGCGCCGAGGAGGTGGCGATCGTCATCGCCGATCTGCGGACCCTCGCCGAGGGGGTGCGCAGGGTCCGGACGCCGACCCAGCTGCGTCCCGCGGCGCTGCCGCCCGGGGACGAGACCTCCGTCCTGGCCCCGGTGCGCCACGAACTCGCCGCGGCCCGCGCGATCGCTGCCGACGAGCACTGACGCGGGGCCGCCCCGCGGGCCGGCTCTCGTGCGTCACCCGAACGGCCCCGGGGCCGGGCCCGCGCGGCCCCGGCGGGGGAGCATCGGTGCATGAGGCCCCTCCACCGGCGCGGCCGCGCAGCGGCCCCGGTCCTCGCCGCCGTCCTCGCGGCGGCGTCCGGGTGTGCCGATGTGGACGGGCTGCGCGACGACGGCGACCTGGGCACGGTGCACGCACCGCAGTCCCTGTGGGCGGACATCCACCCGGACCCGCCCGGCCCGGGCCAGGAGCCGGGTACGGCCGCCGTGGTACCGGGGCTGCCCAAGGTCGCCGGCCTCAGCATGCGGGGTGTGAACGCGGTGGAGGTCGTACGGGCCGACATCACCGCCGCCACCGCCCAGGACGGCGGGACCGGGCGCCTCGTCGACCCCCGGGCCGTGCAGCGGCTCGCGCTCTGTACACAGGCTGTGGACGGAGGTCCGCACTGCCCGGTGCGGCCCGCGGTGCTGCACGACGTGACGGGCAACGGCCGCGACGAGCTGATCACCGCCCTCGACGTCGACGGCCGGGTCAGCGAACTGCGCGTCTACACCGTCCAGGACGACGGATCGATCGCCCGGATCCTGGCCTGGCGCGGGGTGCTGGAGGGCGTGGAGGTGGCCGCCGAACACCTGGCGGTCCGCGAGCCGACCTCGAACCCGGAGAAGGTCTCCGTCTCCGACTACGTGTGGGACCCCAAAGCCGGAATCATGAACCTCTCCCAGCTCACCCTCGACGAGTGCCCCGGGACGAAGGACGGCTCCACCCCGTGCGCCTCTCCGAGCCGGCGCTGAGAGGGGCCGGGCCGCCATGCGGGCGACGAGCAGTCTGCGCTGGAAGATCGCCCTGACCACCACGGCCGTGTGCTGCGCCGTCGCGGCGGTCCTCGGGATCCTCGTGCACAACGTGGTCGCCCGGCAGATCGTCGGGGAGGTCCGCAAGGACGTGGACCGGGACCTGGACTACGCCCTCGCCCAGTACCAGTACGGCACCTCCCACGGTGACGTGAACGTCGTCCTGGACCCGCCCGAGCTCCCCGAGCAGCTGCGGAGGCTCGTGGCGCGGGGAGGCACCGGCAGCATGGTCGGCGAGCACGCCGGCAAACCCGTCATGTGGGCCGCCGCGCCCGCCGACGACAAAGCCCTCGCCGTCTGGCTCCCGTACGAGAGCACCCGCCACAGGCTGCGGGACGTCGACACCGCGATCCTGGCCTCCGCCGCGCTCGCCGCCGGAGTCGTGGCCCTGGCCGGCCTGTTCCTCGCCGACCGGATCAGCCGCCGGCTGACCACCACGGCCGCCGTGGCCCGCCGGATCAGCGCCGGAGACCTGGACGCGCGGGTGGGGTTCCCCGCAGAGCAGGACGGCGGGGACGGGGCGGAGGGCACGGCCGACTCCGCAGAAGACGGCAGCCGGCGCAGGCCGCGCTACCGCGACGAGGTACGGGACGTCGCGCAGGCACTCGACTCGATGGCCCGCTCCCTCCAGGAGCGGATCGAGGCGGAGAAGCGCTTCACCGCGGACGTCGCCCACGAGCTGCGCACCCCCCTCACCGGCTCGCTAGCCGCGGCCGCGCTGCTGCCGGAGGGACGCCCCAAGGAGATGATCAACGACCGGCTCAAGGCCCTGCACCTGCTCACCGAGGACCTGCTGGAGATCTCCCGGCTGGAATCGGGTGTCGAGCGAGCCGACCTGGCCCGGGTGGAACTCGGCGGGGCGGTACGGCGAGCCGTCGCGGCGACCCGCCTGGAGGCCTCCGTACGGGTCGTCCGGGACGTGGTGGTGCTCACCGACCGGCGGCGGCTGGACCGGATCCTGGCCAACCTGCTGGTCAATGCCGACAAACACGGGGCACCGCCGGTCGAGGTGACCGTCGAGGGCCCGGTGGTGGTCGTACGCGACCACGGGCCCGGCTACCCGCCCGAACTGATCGAGCAGGGCCCGCAGCGGTTCCGCACCGGGGATCCGGGCCGCGGCCGGGGCCACGGGCTGGGCCTGACCATCGTGGTCGGCCAGGCGGCGGTCCTGGAGATCACTCTGAGCTTCGCCAACGCACCCGACGGTGGGGCGGTGACCACGCTCAGGCTCCCCGTCGGACGCCTGATGGGCGCGAACTGAGCCCCTCCGAAAGGAACTATTTGCGCGAAACGCCCATGGGCGGTGGATGTTTCACGTGAAACACCCACCGCCCCGGTGGATTCAATCGGTCAACTGACGTGCCTACGGGCCCGATCAGACGCCGATGTTCTTGCCGTCCTTGCGCCAGACGGACACCACCGCCGGGCGGACGATCTTGCCGGGGCCGTCGGGCCACACCGACTGGGGCTTCTCGACGGACGCCCCGTCGATCTCGCCCGGGTGCTGGACGGCGACCAGGACGCGCTTGTCCTGGACCAGTGGACCGCAGGTCTCGGCGCCGCGGGGGACGGTCAGGAACTGCTTCAGCTCACCACGGCGCTCACCGGCGGTGGCGACGCCGAACAGGCCGTCGTGGGAGCCGAGCTGGTTGCCGTCCGTGGAGATCCACAGGTTGCCGTGCGGGTCGAAGGTCACGTTGTCCGGGCAGGAGATCGGGCTGACCTTCTCCTTCGGGAAGCCGGCGAAGAAGGTGGCCGGGTCCTTCGGGTCACCGGCGACCAGGAACAGGCGCCACGCGAATCCGTCGCCGGCCGGGTCGTCGAAGTTCTCGGCGAGCTCCAGGATCTGGCCGTGCTTGTTCACGTTGCGCGGGTTGGCCTCGTCCACACCGGCCTTGCCGGCCTTGCCGCGGTCGCTGTTGTTGGTGAGGACGACGTACACGCGGCCGGTGCGCGGCGAGGGCTCGATGTCCTCGGGGCGGTCCATCTTGGTGGCGCCCACCTTGTCGCCGGCCTCACGCGTGAAGACGGCCACCTCTTCGGCGGTCATGCCCTCGACGTGCGAGACATTGCCGGAGGGGGAGGAGGTGAGGAGCTTGATCCACACGCCGGAGCCGTCGAACTGGCCGTCGGACGGCAGCTTGCCGGTGCCGTCGAACTCGGCGGCCGGGGAGTCACCGGTCAGCTTGGCCACGTAGAGAGTGCCCTCGTCGAGCAGCGTGAGGTTGTGCTCCTTCGCCGCGCGCGAATCGCCCTTCTTCATCTGCTTCGAGGAGACGAACTTGTAGAAGTAGTCGAACTTCTCGTCATCGCCCATGTAGACGACCGGGCGGCCGTCCTCGGTCAGGCGGGGCTGGGCGCCCTCGTGCTTGAAACGGCCCAGCGCGGTGCGCTTGCGCGGAGTGGAGTGCGGGTCGTACGGGTCGAGCTCGACGACCCAGCCGAAGCGGTGCGACTCGTTGGGCTCCTGGAGCACGTCGAAGCGCTTGTCGAAGCGCTCCCACTTGCGCTCGCTGGCGCCGGCGGTGACGCCGTAGCGCTTCAGGCGGGCGGCCTCGGTGGCGTCGGCGACCTGGCCGGCATTGGCGAAGTACTGGTTGAAGTTCTCCTCGCCGTGCAGGGTGGTGCCCCACGGGGTGGTGCCGCCGGAGCAGTTGTTGAGCGTGCCGAGGACCTTGGTACCGGTCGGGTCGCCGGAGGTCTTCACCAGGGCGCTGCCCGCGGCCGGACCGGTGAGCTTGAACTCGCTGGTCGCGGTGAGGCGGCGGTTGAGCTGGTGGCGGTTGACCGCGGTCAGCTTGCCGCTGCGGTGGTCTTCCTGGACCACGACGACGCCGAGGCCGTGCGCGGCCCAAGCGATCTCGACCTGCTCGCGGGTCGGGTTCGCCGGGTCGTAGCCCTTGAACATCAGGATCTCGTCGGTGTACTCGTGGTTGGCCACGAGGAGCTGCTGGCGCTCGTAGTCACCGCCGAGCGGGAGCAGCGAGAGGAAGTCGTTGTTGTAGCCGAACTGACCGGCCTGGGCGGCGGCCGTCTGCTTGTCCGCGTTGAACCCGGGAGCACCCTTGACGATGGGATCGCCCCAGCGGATGACCACGTTCTGCTCGTAGCCCTCGGGGACGGTGACACGGTCGTCCGTGTTCGGCGCGATGGCCTTGAAGCGCAGACCGCGGGCGCCCCCTGCGTCGGCTGCGGCGCCCTGGGCGTCGGCGGCGGGGGCGGCGGTGGCCGCGGAGCCGTTGCCGCCGAGGGTGATCGCGGTACCGGCGGCGGACGCGACCGTGACGACGGCGGCAGAGCGCAGCATCGAGCGGCGCGAGTAGGCGCGGGCGATGACGTCGCCCACGTACTCGTTGTCGCTCTTGTTCGGCACCTCGTGGAAGCAGGCGTCGCCGCAGCGGTAGCGGCAGGTGAGGGCGGACCGGCCGCCCCCATGCGAGTTGCCTATGAGCGGCAGAAGCTTGCGCACGAGTTTCCTCCGTAGATGCACGGGTGCCGACAGCATGTCGGTCGAATCCAAGCCGTGACGGTAGGCGCGGGTTGCGCCGAAGCGGCGGCGCTGGAATGAACGCCCGGTGAACCGGGCACGTCGGTGCGGGAGTTCGGCAAGATGGGGTGTGTGCTGGGCGGGCCGGGCGCCACGAAGGGCGCCCCTGCCGAAGTTCCAGCCAAGCGGCCGATAACCTTACGTGTCCACTCTGGGCAGGGATCAACCGCGCAGCACGGACAAATGACGCACGCACTCATGCGAAAGGCCTGGCCCATGGGTATTCGGAGCTTGTTGCGCAAGGTGTTCGGACGGTCTGCCGAGCCGGTTCCGGAGATGACGGACGCCACTTCGGCCGCCGTCCCGAGCCAGGCGGAACGGACCCCCCTGGACGTGGCGGCCGAGCTGGTCGCCGCCTCCTTCGACAATCCGACGGTTCCCCCGCAGTCCGCTCCGCGGGACCGCGAACCGGGAACGCTTCTCACCGCTACGGCCCCGGACCCCACGGTCCCGGAGCAGGCGCGGCGCCCCCAGCCGGAGCCTGCGGCGGTCGCGGCCGAGACGCCTGCGCCTGAGCCGGTGGCCGAGGTCGTCGCGGAGCCCGAGACCGAGCCTGCCGCCGAGGTCGTCGCGGCCGAGGCCGAACCCGAGGTGGTGGCGGAGCCCGAGGTCGAGCCTGCGGCCGAGGTCGTCGCGGAGCCCGAGGCGGAGCCGGTGGCCGAGGTCGCGGCTGAGCCGGAGGCACAGCCCGAACCCGACGTCGTCGTGGAACCCTTGGCTGCCCACGCGCAGACCCAGGCGGCGGAGCCGGCTGCCGAAGCGACGGAGCCCGAGGTCGAGGTCGAGGTCGAAACCGCCGTCGAGGTCGTGGCCGTGGCAGAGCCCGCAGCCGAGGTCGTCACCGAGACGGAGGCGGAGCCGGTCGCCGAGATCGTCGAGGTCGAGGCGGAGCCGGTCGCCGAGATCGTCGAGGTCGAGGCGGAGCCGGTCGCCGAGACCATCGAGGCCGATCCGGTCGACGAAGTCGTGGCCGAGGTGGTCGTCATCGAGCCCGGGGCGGAGCCGGTGGCCGAGGTCGTCGCCGAGCCCGAGGCCGAGGCCGAAGTCGTCGCCGCCGAAGCCGAAGCCCCCGTGGCCGAGCCCGAGGGGCCGGCCCACGCGCTCGCCGACGTGAAGCGGGCGGCTCCCGGGGTGGCCGCGGCGTACAAGGCGGCCGGGCAGGTGCTCCGGGGCAAGGGCAAGGCCGGTGCGCGGGCCAAGGTGTACCTGGTCCTGGACCGGTCCGGATCGATGCGCCCGTTCTACAAGGACGGCAGCGCCCAGCACCTCGCCGACCACGCCCTCGCCCTCGCCGCACACCTCGACGGCGAGGCGACCGTGCACACCGTGTTCTTCTCCACGGACGTGGACGGGACGGCCGACCTGACCCTCGACACCCACGACGCCGCCTGGGTGGAGACCCGGCACGCCGAACTCGGGCACATGGGCCGCACCAGCTACCACCGCGCCGTGGAGCAGGTCCTCGAACGCCACCAGAAGGACGGCGGCGACCACCCCGCCCTCGTCGTGTTCCAGACCGACGGCGCCCCCGACAGCGTCCGGCCCGCCAAGCAGGCCCTCGCCGACGCCGCGGCCTCGGCACCCGGCGTGTACTGGCAGTTCGTCGCCTTCGGCGACCACGACGCCAAGGCCTTCGACTTCCTGCGCAAGCTGGACGCCGAGAACGCCGGTTTCTTCCACGCCGGCCCGGCCCCCGTCGAACTGACCTCCGCCGCGCTCGCCAAGGGACTGCTCCAGAGCTTCTGAGCCCTGTAGCCGCCCACGCACGACGAGGGGCCCGGGATCCGATGGATCCCGGGCCCCTCGTCGTGCGTACGGGCGATTACCGCGCGGCGTCCGGGTGGACGGCCTCCGCGATCGGCTTGGCGTCGGCCGCCTTCGTCTCGACCGGCTTGCGCAGCGCGATGTTCAGCTCGCGCAGGCGGGACTCCTCCAGGACCGTGGGCGCGCCCATCATCAGGTCCTGCGCGTTGCCGTTCAGCGGGAAGGCGATGGTCTCGCGGATGTTCGGCTCGTCGGCGAGCAGCATCACGATGCGGTCGACGCCCGGGGCGATGCCGCCGTGCGGCGGGGCGCCGAGGCGGAAGGCGCGCAGCATGCCGGCGAACTCGCGCTCGACGGTCTCGGCCTCGTAACCGGCGATCTCGAAGGCCTTCAGCATGACCTCGGGCTCGTGGTTGCGGATGGCGCCGGAGGACAGCTCGATGCCGTTGCAGACGATGTCGTACTGCCAGGCCAGGATGTCGAGCGGGTCCTTCTCCTCCAGGTCCTTCATGCCGCCCTGCGGCATGGAGAAGGGGTTGTGCGAGAAGTCGATCTTGCCGGTCTCCTCGTCCTTCTCGTACATCGGGAAGTCGACGATCCAGCAGAACCGGAAGACGTTCTCCTCGAACTGGCCGGCGCGCTTGGCGGCCTCGACCCGGACCGGGCCCATGATCTTGGAGACCTCGTCGAACTCGCCCGCGCCGAAGAACACGGCGTGGCCGGGGACCAGGCCCAGGCGCTCGGTGAGGACCTTGACGTTCTCCTCGGTGAGGAACTTGGCGATCGGGCCGGTCAGCGCACCGTCCTCGCCCACGCGGACCCACGCCAGGCCCTTGGCGCCCAGCGAGATCGCGTACTCGCCGAGGCCGTCGAAGAACTTGCGCGGCTGCGCGGCGGTGTCCGGGACGGCCAGCGCACGCACGTGCTTGCCGGCGAAGGCCTTGAACTCCGAGCCCTCGAAGACGTCGGTGATGTCGACGAGCTCCAGCTTGGCGCGCAGGTCGGGCTTGTCGTTGCCGTACTTGAGCATCGACTCGCGGAAGGGGATCCGCGGGAACGGCGAGGTGACCTCGCGGCCGTTGCCGAACTCGGTGAAGAGCTCGGTCATCAGGCGCTCGATCGGCTGGAAGACGTCCTCCTGCTCGACGAACGACATCTCGACGTCGAGCTGGTAGAACTCGCCCGGCGAGCGGTCGGCGCGGGCGTCCTCGTCGCGGAAGCACGGCGCGATCTGGAAGTACCGGTCGAAGCCCGAGATCATCAGCAGCTGCTTGAACTGCTGCGGGGCCTGCGGCAGGGCGTAGAACTTGCCCGGGTTCAGGCGGGACGGGACGACGAAGTCGCGCGCGCCCTCGGGGGAGGTCGCCGTGAGGATCGGGGTCGCCATCTCGTTGAAGCCGAGGGCCACCATCTTGGAGCGGATCGCCGCGATGACGGCCGAGCGCAGCATGATGTTGCGGTGCATGCGCTCGCGGCGCAGGTCGAGGAAGCGGTACTCCAGGCGCCGCTCCTCGTTCACACCGTCGTCGGTGTTGATCGTGAAGGGCAGCGGGGCGGCCGCGCCGAGCACCTCGACCTCGACGGCCTCGATCTCGATCTCGCCGGTGGGCAGGTCGGCGTTGACGTTCTCGGCGCCGCGCGAGACGACCTTGCCGTCGACGCGGACGACGGTCTCCTTGGAGAGCTTGTCCAGGACGGCGGCCGCGGCGGTGCCGGGGCGGGCGACGAGCTGCGTGATGCCGTAGTGGTCGCGCAGATCGATGAAGAGGATGCCGCCCAGGTCTCGACGGTTGTGCAGCCAGCCGCTCAGCCGGACGTCGGCGTTGACGTCAGAGGCGCGGAGCTCGCCGCAGGTGTGGGACCTGTACCGATGCATCAGTCATCCAGTTCTTCGCGATACCAGGGTGGATTCAACCCTCACAAGGTTACCGTCCGGGCCGGGGACCGTGCTGGCGTGCCCGGCAGCCCCCGTGAACAGGCACGGCGGGGGGATGACCTGTAAAGATGACCGGGTGCGCACCGAGGACGTCCTGGCCGCCATCGCGACGGGCCTGTGGCGCTGGGACAACGCCTCCGGGACGGTCACCCTCGACAGCGAGGCCGCCCGGCTGCTCGGGCTGCCCGCGGAGCCCGTCGTGCTCCCGGAGGTCGTCGTACGGTCGCGGTTTCACCCGGTGGACTGGAACGAGATCAACGGAATCGTCAACCTCGCGGTGGCCGAAGACACCCTCGCGGAGGCCCGGCTGCGGATCATGGACGAGGACGGGCGGGTGCTGCGGACCGTACGCAGCCGCTCCAAGCCCGTGGAGAACCGGTCCGCCGAGGGGCGCGTCGACTACGAGCTGATCGGCACCATCCAGGAGATAGCCGAGCCGCAGCCCGGCACCACCGCCGCGCACACCCCGATCACCGGCGACTGGCGGCGCTCGCGCGAGGCGTTCCTGCTGGACGCGGGGCGCGCTCTCGCCGAGGCCCGCTCCACGGCGGAGGTGCTGCGCGTCGCCGCCTCGCTGTCGATGCCCGGCTTCAGCCCCGACGGGCTGGCCGTCTTCGGGGTGGCCGGAGAGCGGCTGTCGATCATCGGGCACCACGGGCACGGCCCCGGGGACGAGGCCCCCTTCACTGAAATGCGGCTGGACACGGACTACCCGGCGGCCGAGGTCGTCCGTACGGGCCGGGCGATCTACATCCCCAGCCCCGAGGAGTACAAAAGGCGTTTTCCGGCCACCTGGCCGCTCGCCCAGCGCTTCGGACGGATCTCCTGGGCCTTCCTCCCCCTGATCGTCGCAGGGCGCACCATGGGCGCCTGGATGGCCGCGTTCAAGCACCCGGTGTCCTTCTCCCCGGACGAGCGGTCCGTCCTGACCACGGTGGCCCGGATGCTGGCCCAGGCCCTCCAGCGGGCGGGCGTGGCCGAATCCGAGCGGGAGCTCACCTCCGGCCTGCAACGGTCGATGATGCCGACGCTGGGCCCCGACATCCCGGGCATGCAGATCGCCGCGCGGTACGTCCCGACCGGCGGCGGGCTGGAGGTCGGCGGCGACTGGTACGACATGATCCCGCTGCCGTCCGGCCGGTTCGCCCTGGTCATCGGGGACGTCCAGGGGCACGACGTACAGGCCGCCGGGCTGATGGGCCAGCTGCGGATCGCGGTGCGCGCGTACGCCTCCGAGGGCCACCGGCCGGATGCGGTGCTCTCCCGCGCCTCACGCTTCCTGGCCGGCATCACCGATGCGTACGAGGACTCCGACTTCCACAGCCCGCGCTTCGCGACCTGCCTGTACGTGGAGTGCGACCCGGCGACCGGACTGCTGGAGGTGGCCCGCGCCGGCCACCCGGACCCGGTGATCCGGATGACGGACGGCACGGTGCTGATGCGCCCGACCGCCGGGGGCCTCCCGCTCGGCATCGTCCCGGACACGGACTACCCGACGACGCGTTTCACGCTGGAGCCCGGCGAGACGATGATGCTCTGCACCGACGGGCTCATCGAGACCGGCGGCCACGACCTGGACACGGGCTGGGCGCGGCTGCGGGCGATCCTGGAGGCCGAGACGCACGAGCCGGACGGGACCCACGGCTCCGACGGCCTGGAGAAGCTCGCCGACCTGCTGGTCCAGGCGGTGCACGGGCCCTCCTCGCACCACACCACCGGCCCGCTGGCCGACCGGCGCGAGGACGACATAGCCGTCGTCCTGCTGTGCCGGGAGGGTGTGGACTGCGGCTGCGGGGCCCCGGCGGCGCACCCGGTGCGACCGGCGCGCCGCACGATGCTCACCGTGGCGCAGGCCGAGCCGGAGCGGATCGCGGGTGCGCGCCGCCAGATCCGGGAGCTGCTGCACGACTGGGCGGACGGGGAACAGGTGGACTCGGCGGTGCTCATGGTCTCCGAGATGGTCACGAACGTCCTCATGCACACGGACGGCGACGCGCTGCTGGTCGCGGAGGCGGTGGGCGAGCTGGGGACGCGGCGGCTGCGCATCGAGGTGGCGGACTCCAGCGACGAACTGCCGCACAAGCGGCACCCCGGCGAGATGGCGTCGAGCGGACGGGGCGTCCTGCTGATGGAGATGCTGGCGGACACCTGGGGCGTGGACCCCCGCGGCGAGGGCAAGTCGATCTGGTTCGAGATGGACGAACAGGCCAAGGAAGACTGAACCCCGGCGACGGGGAGGGCTGGGCCCCGGCGGCAGGGCGGCACCGGAGTGCCGTGGTTGGATGCACGGGTGCTGACTCTGCTTCCCCCGCCGGTCAGGCGGCTGGCCGCCTGGTGCACGGTCGCCCTGCTCGTCACCGGCGTGGCCGCCGTCGGCGTGTGGCTGTGCATCACCTTCAAGACCGCCGTCACGCCAGTCCTCCTCGCGCTGCTCGGGGCCGCCCTGCTCGGGCCCATGCACCGGCGCCTCGTACGGGTGGGGGTGCACCGCTCCCTCGCCGCCGCGCTCACCTGCCTCGCCGTGGTCGCCGTCTTCGGCGGGGCCGGGTACGTCGTCGTCCACGCCCTGATCAGCACCGGCGACCAGATCCTCGACTCCCTCAAGCAGGCCGGACAGGACCTCGCCGAGCGCTTCGGGCCCGCCGGCACCTCCCTGGAGGACCTGGCCTCGAACGCCAAGGAGCTGCTGGCGAAGTTCGGCGGTACGGCCGCCTCCGGCGTCATCACCGGCATCAGCGTCGTCGGCGAGATGCTCGCCACCGCCGTACTCGCCCTCCTGCTGATGTTCTTCTTCCTGCGCGACTCGGACCGCGTCGCCGGCACCCTGCGCTCACTCGCGCCCCGCGCCACCGGCGACACCGCGGAGGCGATCGCCCGCCGCGCCTTCGACGCCGTCCAGGGCTTCATGCGCGGGACCACCTTCATCGCGCTGATCGACGCCGTCTGCATCACGGTCGGGCTGCTCGTGCTCCGCGTCCCCGGCGCCGTCGGCCTCGGCGCCCTGGTGTTCGTCGGCGCGTACATCCCGTACCTGGGCGCCTTCATCTCCGGCGCCGTGGCCGTCCTCGTCGCCTTCGCCGAGCGGGGGTGGATCATCGGCCTGTGGGCCGTGGGCGTGGTGCTCGCCGTACAGGTGCTGGAGGGGCACGTCCTGCAGCCCGTGATCCAGAGCCGGACCGTCCAGATGCACCCCGCCGTGGTCATGCTCGCCATCACCGCCGGAGCCAGCGTCGCCGGGATCCTCGGCATGCTGCTGTCCGTACCGCTGACCGCCGCGGCATTCGGTGTGGTGTCGGAGATCCGCGGGCGGTACGCCGGGGCCGAGCCCGCCGAGTAGCGACGTCCCGCTCGCCCTGCGCCCGGGCCATCCCGACCGGCTGACGCCCGCGCCACCGCCCGACCCGAAGACGCTGCGGGCGGGGGTGACTTCGGACCTGGACCGGCTGTTCCGGCTGTCGGCGGCGGTCTGCCTGGTGATCGGGGCGGTCGGCCCCGCCGACACCACGCTCGTCGCGGTGCTGGAAGCGGACCGGGGAGATCGGGCCGTGACGGGCCCTGGGGGGCGCGGCCACGCCCGGCACCCCGACCGTGCGGCGTGTCGGCGCGGCGCGACCGGACCCCGGTGACGCCGCCGCCCACCGGCGCCGTGGCGCCGCTGATCGGACTGGTCACCGGGGTCCTGGCCGGCTTGTACCCGGCGTGGCGGGCCTCTTGTACGCAACCGGCGGAGGCCCTGCGCCGCCGGCGGCGCAGGGGGGCGGTCAGGAGTGCTGGTCCGCCGACTTCGAGCGCTCCCGGGCGGTGGTGGGGATGGTCCCCAGACGGCCCGCCTGGAAGTCGTCGAAGGCCTGCTGGAGCTCCTGCCGGCTGTTCATGACGAACGGCCCGTAGTGCGCCATCGGCTCCCGGATGGGGCGCCCGCCGAGGAGGATGACCTCCAGGTCCGGGGTGTTCGCGTCCTGGGACTCGTCCGCCCGCACCGTGATCGAGCCGCCCTCGCCGAAGACCGCCGTCTGCCCGGTGTGGACGGGCCGCCGGTCGGCGCCGACGCTGCCGCGCCCGGCCATGACGTACGCGAGGGCGTTGAAGTCCTCGCGCCACGGGAGGGTGACCTTCGCGCCCGGGGAGACGGTCGCGTGGATCATCGTGATCGGGGTGTGGGTGATGCCGGGGCCGGCGTGGCCGTCCAGGTCACCGGCGATGACGCGGAGCAGGGCGCCGCCGTCGGGGGTGGACAGGAGCTGGACCTGGCCGCCGCCGATGTCCTGGTAGCGCGGGGGCATCATCTTGTCGGAGGCGGGGAGGTTCACCCACAGCTGGAGGCCGTGGAAGAGGCCGCCGGACACGACGAGGGACTCCGGCGGGGCCTCGATGTGCAGGAGGCCGGAGCCGGCGGTCATCCACTGGGTGTCACCGCCGTTGATGACTCCGCCGCCGCCGTTGCTGTCCTGGTGGACGAAGGTCCCGTCGATCAGGTACGTGACGGTCTCGAAGCCGCGGTGGGGGTGCCAGGGGGTGCCCTTGGGCTCGCCCGGCGCGTACTCCACCTCGCCCATCTGGTCCATCATGATGAACGGGTCGAGGTACTGGTAGTTGATCCCGGCGAACGCGCGGCGCACCGGGAACCCCTCGCCCTCGAACCCGCCCGGGGCGGTCGTGACGGCCAGCACCTTGCGGGCGGCGGTCTCCTGAGCGGGCTCGGCGACGCGGGGGAGCGCCAACGGGTTCTCCACAGTCACTGCAGGCATGGTCGGAACCTCCTTCTGGCGTCGAGTTTAGTTGAAACTCGAACTTTCTGCCACACCCCACAGAACAGAAGGGGCCCCGGGGACATTCCCCCGGGGCCCTGAGCCTGTCACCTGTGCGTATGCGGTTACGGCGAAACGATGACCGAGTTGATGGGGGTGATGTCCCGCCACTGCCACCTGTCGATCGGCATGTACTCACAGCTGCCGGTTCCGTTGTAACCCGTGCACAGCCGGAACTTCCAGTTCCCGGTCTGATTGTTGAGGACCCAGCGCTCGTGGTTCATGTTGCTGAGGTTGTACGTGCCCGCGACGTCCCGGGCCCACTCCACCGTGTGCGAGCCGAGGCCCTCGGTGTAGATGCAGGCGAACCCGGAACGGCACCCGTCGACCGTGTGGTCGGAAGCCTGCGCCGGGGCTGCCGCGAGGACCCCCGTGCCCAGCGCCAGCACCCCGGTGGCCGCCAGTGCGGCGAGCTTCGTGCGGATCGATATGCGTGACATCGCGTCTCCCTGGTCCGTCAGTGGAGCGGGGCCCCCGTGCTCTCCCCCGCAGCACCGATGTTGGGGACCCCGGGCGCCGGGCGCGATCCTTTCGGGCGTGCCCGAAAGGATCGGCGGCCGTCAGCCGCCGCTGCGCAGCAGGTCCACGCCGAGCCCCGTGGCCGAGTGGAGGACCGCTTTGCCGTCCCGCTCCGTGGTGATCAGCCCGGCCGCGCGCAGCGTCCGCGTGTGCTCCGAGACCGACGGCAGGCTGATGTCCAGGTCCCGGGCCAGCTCGCTCGTGGTCCGCCGCTCGACCAGCAGGTGCAGTACGGCGGCGCGGGTCCGGCCCAGCAGCGCGTCCAGCGCGCCCTGCGCCCGTTCCGGCCCGGCCAGGGGCAGCGGGGTCAGCGCCGGGTAGTGCAGGACGTGCGACCCGTCCGGCTGGCCGGCCAGCAGCGGGCGCCCCGTCCAGAACGCCGAGGGCATCAGCACCAGGCCGGCGCCGCCGAGCCGGACCTCGTAGTCCGGATCCAGAGCCACCTCGAAAGCGGTCTGCGACCAGGCCGCCGCCGGATGGACGCTCGCCAGGCAGGCCTTGATGCCGTGGGCGGCCAGCAGCCGCGTGCGCCAGGCGACGTCCGCCCGGAAGGACTGCCGTATCCGCGGCCACTGCGGGGCCACCACCGCCTCGTACGCGCAGCGGATCGCGCCGTCCAGCAGGTCCCACGCCTCGCGGTCCTGCCCCCAGAGCGCGCGCAGCCAGGACGCCGGGCCCGGGGCGCGGGCGGCGGTGCGGTGCAGCTGCCCGGCGGTCAGCAGGGGGCCCGCGGCCCGTACGGCGGCCAGCCCCTCCTCCAGGCTCAGCGCCAGGGGTTCGAGGAACTGCGGGTTGTCGCCGTCGGGCCGCAGCAGGTCGAGCAGCGGGCGCGCCCGGTCCGGCAACTCCCGGCCGACCCGGCTGCGCCAGCGGCCGAAAACCGCCTGCTCGTCCACGCGCTGCCAGGCGATCAGCGCCATCGACAGCTCCACCAGGGGGGAGGGCTCGGCCGCGAACGTGACGTTCAGCAGGTCCTCGGCCGTGAAGTGCACCCGCAGCATCGCCCCGCCCGCCCCCTTGGCGCACCGGCCGGAAACGGCCGCTCAGCCGTGCGTGTACAACCGTGCGTTCAGCCGTGCGTGTACAACCGTGCGTTCAGCCGTGCGCGTCAGCCGTACATGCGGCGCATCGCGTAGTCGACCATCTGCTCCACGGCCTTCGCATCGAAGACCATGCGGTGGTCGCCCTCCATGTCGAGGACGAAGCCGTAGCCGGTCGGCAGCAGGTCGATCACCTCGGCGCCCGTGATCACGAAGTACTTGGACTCCTTGCCGGCGTACCGGCGGAGCTCCTTGAGCGTGGTGAACATGGGGATCACCGGCTGCTGCGTGTTGTGCAGCGCCAGGAAGCCCGGGGTCTCACCGCGCGGGCAGTAGACCTTCGACGTGGCGAAGATCTGCTGGAAGTCCTCGGCGGACAGCGACCCCGTCGTGAAGGCCCGCACCGCGTCGGCGAGCGACGGCGGCGAGGGCTCGGGGTACAGCGGCTGCTCGCCGTACCCGCCGGCCATCTGCTGCGGGGCGGCGTACTGCTGCTGCCCTGCGCTCACGTTCTGGTCGTAGCCGTACATGGGGCGAAGCCTACCGAGCGGCCCCGACCCCGTGGACGCGCATTCCCGCCAGGGTTCCCGTCCGGCCGCCGGCCGGTGCGCGGCTTGACCCTGGTCACAGTCGCCACATCGGGGGTTGCGTCTTATTACCCACGGGTAGCATCATGACGTTACCGATTGGTATGTACGAGGAACCTGTCTTCCCGAGCCTTAACGGAGCCGTCGCCATGGGGCACTACAAGTCGAATCTCCGCGACATCGAGTTCAACCTCTTCGAGGTGCTCGGCCGCGACAAGCTGTACGGCACCGGACCGTTCGGTGAGATGGACACCGAGACCGCCAAGAGCGTCCTGTCCGAGATCGCCCGCCTCGCCGAGAACGAGCTGGCCGAATCCTTCGCGGACGCCGACCGCAACCCGCCGGTCTTCGACCCGGCCACCAACACCGCGCCGGTCCCGGCGTCCTTCAAGAAGAGCTACGAAGCCTTCATGGACTCCGAGTACTGGCGCCTCGGCCTGCCCGAGGAGATCGGCGGCACCACCTCGCCCCGCTCCCTCATCTGGGCCTACGCGGAGCTGCTGCTCGGCTCGAACCCGGCCATCTGGATGTACTCCTCCGGCCCGGCGTTCGCCGGCATCCTCTTCGAAGAGGGCAACGAGGCGCAGAAGAAGGTCGCCCAGATAGCGGTCGAGAAGCGCTGGGGCTCCACCATGGTCCTCACCGAGCCGGACGCCGGTTCGGACGTGGGCGCGGGGCGCACCAAGGCGATCCAGCAGGAGGACGGCTCCTGGCACATCGAGGGCGTGAAGCGCTTCATCACGTCCGGTGAGCACGACATGGAGGAGAACATCCTCCACTACGTCCTCGCGCGCCCCGAGGGCCACGGCCCGGGCACCAAGGGCCTGTCCCTCTTCCTCGTCCCGAAGTTCCACTTCGACTGGGAGACCGGCGAGCTGGGCGAGCGCAACGGCGTCTACGCGACGAACGTCGAGCACAAGATGGGCCTCAAGGCCTCCAACACGTGCGAGATGACCTTCGGCGACCAGCACCCCGCCAAGGGCTGGCTGATCGGCGACAAGCACGACGGCATCCGCCAGATGTTCATGATCATCGAGTTCGCCCGCATGATGGTCGGCACGAAGGCCATCGCGACGCTCTCGACCGGCTACCTGAACGCCCTGGAGTACGCCAAGGAGCGCGTGCAGGGTCCGGACCTGGCCAACTTCATGGACAAGACGGCCCCCAAGGTCACCATCACGCACCACCCGGACGTGCGCCGCTCGCTGATGACGCAGAAGGCGTACGCCGAGGGCATGCGCGCCCTGGTGCTGTACACCGCCTCCGTCCAGGACGCGATCCAGCTCAAGCAGGCCGCGGGCGAGGACGCCTCCGCCGAGATCGGCCTGAACGACCTGCTCCTGCCGATCGTGAAGGGCTACGGCTCGGAGCGCTCCTACGAGCAGCTCGCGCAGTCGCTGCAGACCTTCGGCGGTTCCGGTTACCTGCAGGAATACCCGATCGAGCAGTACATCCGCGACGCCAAGATCGACACCCTCTACGAGGGCACCACGGCGATCCAGGGCCAGGACTTCTTCTTCCGGAAGATCGTCCGCGACCAGGGCGCCTCCCTGAACGTCCTCTCCGAGACGATCAAGAAGTTCCTGGCCGAGGCCGTCGGCGGCGAGGAGCTGGCCGGCGCCCGCGACGCGCTCGCCAAGGCCGCCGTGGACCTGGAGGCCATCGTCGGCCAGATGATCGTCGACCTCACCGCCACGGGCGAGGACGTCAAGAACATCTACAAGGTCGGCCAGAACACCACCCGCCTGCTGATGGCGTCCGGTGACGTGGTCGTCGGCTACCTGCTGCTCAAGGGCGCGGCCGTGGCCGCCGAGAAGCTGGCCGCCGGCGCCCCCTCGAAGGACGTCCCCTTCTACACCGGCAAGATCGCGGCGGCGAAGTTCTTCGCCTCGCAGGTGCTGCCGAACGTCTCGGTGGCCCGCGCGCTGGCCGAGGCCGTCGACAACTCCCTGATGGAGCTCGACGAGGCCGCGTTCTAGCCCTTGCGCCCATCCGCCCGACGGCCGGGCCCCCGCAGAGGGGCCCGGCCGTCGGCATTCACAGGTTGTCGGTGGTTCGTGGGACGCTCGTAGGCATGAGTCCGGCAGAGCAGCACAGCCACAGCAGGGGGTACTCCGTCCCGACCGGGCGGCCGTACGCCCTCAAGGAGCTGCAGGCTGCCCTGGGCAGCCTCGGCGACCATCTGCGGGAGCTGTACGACGGCGCCCACCCCGCGGAGTACGAGGCCGTCGCCGATGCCCTCTACACCGCCTTCCAGACGGCCGCCGGGCTCGCGCCCGCCAAGAGCTACACCGGCTGCCCCGAGCACCCCAACGGGGCCCTGGACCCAGAGGCGCCCGACGGCTGGGGCCGCTGCCTGATCTGCAACAACCGGCGCCGCCTCGGGCTGCGCGCCCAGGGCGCCCGCGCCGCGGCGGCCGCCCCGCCCGCGGGGGAGCAGCGCCGGCTGGGCTATCCCGTGCCGGATCCCCCGTACACGCTGCAGGCCCTGCGCGACCACCTCCGTACGGTCGAGGACCGCCGTTTCCACCTGGGCTTCTCCTCCCCCGCGGAAGAGTTCGTCCGGATAGCGGACGACCTCCACCGGGCGTTCATCGTGGCCCGCGAGCTGTCCCGGCCGCGCAACGCCTCCGGCTGCTCCGAGCACCCCGGCGCACCCATCGACCCGGACGCGCCGCCCGGTGAGGCCTGTATCTTCTGCGCCGGACGCAAGAGACGCGCGCAGCGCTCCGCGACGACCCCGGAGATGCTCCCGCGCATCCGCCGGGGCGAGCGCAGGCAGCTGCAGCGCAGATTCGAGCGCCCGCCGGGCTGAAAGCCGCCGGGAAGTGGACCACACAGCCCGCGGTCCCGGCGTTTCGGCTATCCGCCGCAGTCCGACCATGGCGAACACGACCGTCGTTAAGGTGAACCACATGAGCTCTCCCGCCCGCTTCGACCGCGGCCACACCGACGATCTGATGACCTTCCTGACGGCCAGTCCGTCGCCGTACCACGCCGTGGCCAATGCGGCCGAGCGGCTGGAAAAGGCAGGCTTCAGGCAGTTGTCGGAAACGGACGCCTGGGACTCGGGCAGCGGAGGCCGGTTCGTCCTGCGCGGCGGCGCGCTCATCGCCTGGTTCGTCCCGGAGGGCGCGACCGCGCACATGCCGTTCCGGATCGTCGGCGCGCACACCGATTCCCCCAACCTCCGGGTCAAGCCGCTGCCTGACACGGGCTCACAGGGCTGGCGGCAGATCGCGGTCGAGGTCTACGGCGGCACCCTGCTCAACACCTGGCTGGACCGGGACCTGGGCCTCGCGGGCCGGCTGACCCTGCGCGACGGCAGCGAGCGGCTGGTGAACGTGGACCGGGCACTGCTGCGCGTCCCGCAACTGGCCGTGCACCTGGACCGGTCGGTCAACAGCGAAGGGCTCAAGCTCGACAAGCAGCGCCACATGCAGCCCATCTGGGGTCTGGGCGACGCCCAGGAGGGCGACCTCATCGCCTTCCTGGAGGAGGAAGAGGGGCTGCCGCAGGGCTCGGTGGCCGGCTGGGACCTGATGGTCCACTCGATCGAGCCGCCGTCGTACCTGGGGCGCGACCGCGAGCTCGTGGCCGGCCCGCGCATGGACAACCTGGTCTCGGTGCACGCGGGCGTCGCGGCTCTGGCCGCCGCCTCGACCGCCGACAAGCTGGACCACATCCCGGTGCTGGCCGCGTTCGACCACGAGGAGAACGGCTCGCAGTCGGACACGGGCGCGGACGGGCCGCTGCTGGGGAACGTGCTGGAACGTTCCGTCTTCGCACGTGGAGGCACGTACGAGGACCGCGCGCGGGCGTTCGCGGGCACCATCTGCCTGTCCTCGGACACCGGCCACGCCGTGCACCCCAACTATGCGGAGCGGCACGACCCCTCGCACCACCCGCGCGCCAACGGCGGTCCGATCCTGAAGGTCAACGTCAACCAGCGGTACGCGACGGACGGCAGCGGGCGCGCGGTGTTCGCGGCGGCGTGCGAGCGGGCCGGCGTGCCGTGGCAGACGTTCGTCTCGAACAACTCGATGCCGTGCGGGACGACGATCGGGCCGATCACGGCCGCCCGGCACGGGATCCAGACGGTGGACATCGGCGTCGCGATCCTGTCGATGCACAGCGCCCGCGAACTGTGCGGTGCGGACGACCCGTACCTGCTCGCGAACGCGCTGGTGGCGTTCCTGGAGGGCTGACGCCCGTCGTACGGGCCGCCTCGCGCCGCTTCCCGGACCGGGGGGCGGCGCGGGATCCGGCTGCGGGATCCGGCTGCGGGATTCGGCCGGGCGGGTCGATCTCGGGCAGCCACGCGGTGTGATGAACCGATGGTGACACTCCGTCATGTTGTGCTGGGGTTCCGTCCTTCCCGGCCGACAAGGAGAGTCCCGTGCTCCGCCTGTTCCGCCTCTTCCTCATGCCGCGCGTCGCGGGCGCCGTGGGCGTCGCCCTCGCGCTGCTCGTGGCCGCCCCCGCGGCCGCCACTCCGAAGCCGCCGCAGTCCCCGGACGCGTCGCTGTCCCTCAAGGACCCGCGGATCCTCGCGCACTTCGACTTCGAGGCCGGCCAGACGCCCGAGAACATCGCCCTGGAGCCCGACGGCTCCGCCGATCTGACCCTCGCCCTCGCCCGGCAGGTGGTCCGGGTGGACCGGCACGGCGGCAAGCGGATCCTCGCAACCCTGCCCGACGTCGCGGACCCGCAGACGCCGCTGCTCGGCGTCGCCGTCGTGTCCGGGATCGTCCGCACCCACGACGGCACGCTCTACGTCGGCTACAACACCGGAACGCCCGAGACCGGCATCTACCGGATCACGCCCGACCGCAAGGTCTCCAAGCTCGTCGACCTGTCACCGAGGGGCTTCGTGAACGGCCTCGCCCTCGACGAGCACCTCGGCCTGCTCTACGCCGCGGACTCCGTCCTCGGCACGGTGTGGCGCATCTCCCTGGACGACGAGCCCGAAGTGACCGCCTGGGCCACCGGCACGGCGCTGGAGCCGACCACGTTCATCGGCGCGAACGGCATCAAGGTGCGCGACCACGCGGTCTGGGTGTCGAACTTCGACCGGGCCACGCTGCTGCGGATCCCGGTCGAGCGGGACGGGTCCGCGGGGAGGATCAGGACGCACGCCACCGGGCTGACGGGGATCGACGACTTCGCGTTCGCCGGACACGGCGAGACGGTGCTCGCCGCGCTCAACACCACCGCGAGCGAGCTCGCCCTGGTCCGGCCCGATGGCACCCACACCATCGTGCTGACCGGGAAGGACGGGCTGTCCGGACCCACGTCCGTGGCGGTCCGCCACCACAAGGTCTTCGTCACGAGCGGCGCCTTCCTCACGGGCATCGACCCGAACCTGCTGGTGGCCGACGTGGAGAAGGGCAAGGAGAAATCCGAGGAGCACGCCGTGCCCGAGGAGCACGGGCAGGAGGCCGACCACGGCAAGCCCGAGGAGCACGGCCGGCACGAGGACCACGCCAAGCCCGAGGACAACGGCCAGAAGACCGACCACGCCAAGCCCGAAGACCAGGGCCAGGACGAGGACCGCGGGCAGAACGAGGACGAGGACGAGTACGAGGACGGGCAGGAAGGCTGAGCCGAAGCCGTACGGCCGGGACCCCAGCGGGCCCCGGCCGTACGACGTCGTCACGCCGGATGCCTAGGCGTCCATCCCGGCGAGGACGAGCGGCAGCCGGGTGGCGCCGTCGGCGGTGACGGTCACCGGCACGCCCCAGTCCTGCTGGTGCACGTGGCAGGCCGGGTACTCGTTCGCCGGGTCGTCGTCGCACGAGGCAGCCATCGCCGAGACGTGCAGCACGCCCTCCGTGACCTCCGGGTTCAGGGCCAGCTCCCGGAACAGGTCCGTCCCGGTCCCCTCGCCGCCCACCAGCAGTTCCGGCGGGGTCGAGGACACCAGCAGCCGCGTCGACGGCCCGTAGCGGGTGTCGAGCTTCTGCCCGGTCGGCGCCTGGAACACCACGTCGAGCCGGAGCGTGCCGGCGGCGACCTCGGTGGCGGCCCGCTGCGTGCGGTGGGCGACCGCGTCGACCCGTACCGCCTCCTCCGGCAGCCGCAGCCGGGTCAGACGGTGCGCGGCGGACTCGACGACCACGATGTCCTCGCCGACCAGCACCGCGTCGCTGGGCTCCCGCAGGTCGGTGGCCAGGGTGGAGACCTCCCCGGTCGCCGGGTCGAAGCGGCGCAGCGCGTGGTTGTACGTGTCGCACACCGCGACCGAGCCGTCCGGCAGCGCCGTCACCCCGAGCGGGTGCTGGAGCAGGGCCTGGGCGGCGTCGCCGTCCCGGTGCCCGAAGTCGAACAGGCCGGTCCCGACGGCGGTCCGTACGACGTACCCGTCGGCCCCCTCGCCCGCGGGTTCCACGTACCGCAGGGCGCTGTTCTCGGAGTCGGCGATCCACAGCCGGTCGCCGGCGGCCGCGAGCCCGGACGGCTGGGCGAGCCAGGCCTCCGGGGCGGGGCCGTCGTGCAGGCCCTCGCTGGTCGTCCCGGCGGAGACCGCGACGGTCCCCGTCTCCGGGTCCCAGGTCCACAGCTGGTGCACGCCGGCCATGGCGATCCACACCTTGCCCTGCCACCAGGCGACGTCCCACGGCGAGGACAGGTCCACCTCCAGGGCCGGACCGGAGGTCGGGGAGCCCTGCCACCACTGCCGGCCGGTACCGGCGACGGTCTCGACGGCGCCGGTCGCGGGGTCGAAGCGGCGCAGCGCGTGGTTGACGGTGTCGGCGACGATCACGGAACCGTCGGGCAGCAGCGCCAGCCCCTGCGGCTCGCTGAACCCGTCGGCGGTGAAGCCGCGCTCGCCGCTGCCGATGCGCCGTACGACGCTCTCGCCGTCGGGGGCCAGCTCCACGAGCTGGTGCCGCGTCGAGTCCGACACGAGCAGGTTCCCGCCCGGCAGCACGAGCGCCTTCCCGGGGAAGCGGAGGTCGGTCGCGACCGGCTCGGGCGCCACGTAGGGCCCGTCACCGCGGCGCAGCGTGCCCTTGGCCTCGTGCTCGGCTTCGAGCTCGTCCACGAGCCGCGCGATGGCGTGCGCATGCCCCTCGCCGGCGTGCTGCGCGACGATGTAGCCCTCGGGGTCGATGACGACGAGCGTCGGCCAGGCCCGTACGGCGTACTGCTTCCAGGTGGCCAGCTCGGGATCGTCGAGCACGGGGTGGTGCACCTCGTACCGCTCGACGGCGTCCACGACGGCCGCGTGCTCGGCCTCGTGCACGAACTTCGGCGAGTGGACCCCGATGATCACGACGGTGTCGCGGTGCTTCTCCTCCAGCTCGCGCAGCTCGTCCAGGACGTGCAGGCAGTTGATGCAGCAGAAGGTCCAGAAGTCGAGGATGACAATCCGGCCGCGCAGTTCGGCGAGGCTCAGATCCTTCCCGCCTGTGTTCAGCCAGCCCCCCTTCCCGACCAGCTCGGGAGCACGGAGACGGGCACGGCGGGGCGCGGGGGTGTGCGCCGGGGCGGCATCGTTCATGCTTCAAGCTTGCCATCCGCCCGCGAACGCCCCCTCACGGCCGTACCTCCTGGTCGAAGAGGGCGCTCAGGCGGGGGAGGCGGGTCGAGGTCTCCGCGGTGTCGTCGAAGTCGAAGTCCCAGGTCGGGTCCAGGGCGGGATAGCTGATCGTGAAGGAGTCCGCCGGGAGCTCGCGGCCCGTGGCCGATTCGTAGGCCGCCCAGGCGATCGAGAGGGCCTCCTCGTCCCACAGTTCCAGGCCCTGCGCCGCCGCCTCGCGGACGGCGGGGTGGTCCGCGAGGGAGTCGGGATCGGCCAGGGCCCGGCCGAAAGCCTCCTCGCCCTGGGTCAGGAGCCAGCCGCGGAAGTAGTCGAAGCCGTCGTCCGAGCAGCCGCCGTTGATCACGTACGCAGCGGCCCACAGGGGGCTGCGGTAGGACTCGGCCAGCAGGTCCCACAGCACCTGCTGGGCGGCGGCTATCTCGCCGTCGGGGCAGCGCGCCAGCAACTGCGAGGCGCGCGCCGCGACCTGGTCCGGACCGGCCTCCGTACGGGCCGTGTCGATCAGCTTCCAGAACGTCTGCTTGTCCATGGGGGAAGCGTGGCATCCCCCTCTGACACCGGACGTGCCGTCAGACGGCGAGGAAGGAGCGGAGGGATTCCGTCAGAGCGGTGGTGAAGGCCTCCTGCGCCGCCGGGGACACCAGGTCCAGGGAGAGGTACGGGTTCAGGTCCTCCAGCTCGACGAGGAGGAGCTCGCCGGAGGGGGCGCGGCAGGCGTCCACCCGCTGGATCCCGTGCGACAGCGTGTTCCACGCGATGAAGCCGCGGGCGAAGTCGAGGTCGGCCGCCGTGGGCTCGTACGGCTTCAGCTCCCAGCGGCGGGCCGGGTCCGGGGCGTAGAGGGCGTACTGGAAGGAGTCGTCGACGAAGTAGAAGGAGACCTCGTACGCGAAGTCGATGCGCGGCTGGATGAGGTTCACCCCCGCCGGGCCCTCAGGGTGCGGGGTGAAGGTCAGTCCTATGGAGTCCGCGCCCTGCTTGGGCTTCACCGCGTACGAGGGCACCGACGGGAGCAGCGCGAGGTCGGCGGGGTCGTCGATCGTGGGGATGACGGGGTGGCCCGAGGCGGTCAGGTCGAGGAGGTACTGCTTGCCGGCCATATCGCCGCGGCCCGTGAGCGGGTTGTAGACGCGGGTGCCGGCGGCGAGGGCCGCCGCGCGGAAGGCGTCGTACGCCTCCTGGTAGTGCAGGACCGGCCCGCTGTTGCGGACGATCACCGCGTCGAAGTCCGCCATCATGGCCGCCGCGTCCAGCGGATGGCACAGGGCGAGCGGGAAGTGCTCGCGCAGCCGGGAGGTGAGGAGGATGTCCTCGTCGCCGTAGCGGCGGCCGCGCGCCGGGTACGCCAGGTCGGTCACGTAGAGCAGGGGCATGGCCGCAACCTATCGCGGGTCCGCGCAACCCCCGGGCGGCCGGTCAGCGGGGGTCGCGGTGGCGGGCGCGGGCGGCGAGCTGGCCCTGGACGTAGGAGTCGGTGTCCGGGGTGTACGGACCGCCGTGGTCGAGGGTCAGGTCGGTGACGCGCTGCCATTCGGCGACGGCGGCGCGCACGGACGCGTCGGCGTCCGCCCAGTCGCCGACGGCCTCCAGCGCCGTCTCCAGCTCGGCCGCCGCCTGGCGGTGGGTCATGCCGGTGGCCGCGGCGCGGACCCGGTCCCGGGCTTCGATCTCGCCGGGGGCGGGTTCGTGCGGCTCCAGGGCCGCGTCGATCACGGCCTCGGCGTCGTCGGTCCGCTCGGACATGCTCCCGCCCCTCCTCGGCTTTGCCGTTCCCGCGTCCGACTACCCGGAGCACCACGTTGCAAACGGTCCCTCAGCGACCCAGACGGCGGTCCTTCAGGGCCGGGAACTGCTCGCGGGTCTCGGCCACCTTGGCCGGGTCCAGCTCGACGGTGAGGACGCCCTCGCCGGGGCCCGCCTCGGCCAGGACCTCGCCCCAGGGGTCCACGACCAGGCTGTGCCCGGCCTGTTCGACGCCCGCGTGCGTACCGGCCAGCCCGCAGGCGAGCACGTACGACTGGTCCTCGACGGCCCGCGCCCGGTTGAGCAGGGTCCAGTGGGCCCGGCGGCGGGCCGGCCAGCCCGCGGCCACGACCAACGTGGTGGCCCCGGCGTCGACCAGGCCGCGGAACAGCTCCGGGAAGCGCAGGTCGTAGCAGGTGGCGATGCCGAGGACCTGCTCCGGCAGGGTCACCGTGGTCAGGGAGTCCCCGGCCGACATCAGCACGGCCTCGCCCTGGTCGAAGCCGAAGCGGTGGATCTTGCGGTACGTGGCGGCCAGCTCGCCGGTCGGGGACAGGACGAGGGCGGTGTTGTACAGGGAGCCGTCGCCCGCGCGCTCCACGACCGAACCGGCGTGCAACCACACCCCGGCGTCGCTCGCCGCCTTCGACATCGCCTCGTACGTCGGGCCGTCCAGCGGCTCGGCCTCGGTCTCGAACTGCTCGTAGGCGAAGGCGCCCACCGTCCACAGTTCGGGCAGCACGACCAGGTCCGCGCCGGCCTGCTCCCGTACGAGCTCGGCCGCTCGGGCACGGCGTGAGGTGACCGACTCCCCGTCGGACACCGCGATTTGGATCAGCGAGGCGCGCACAGTACCACCGTCCTGGCATTCAAGCCGTCAACTCGGGCCTACGATCGTCACACGAAAGCACTGCCGGGGCGCTCACCGGCAGCGTAGTTTTGGAAGCAGTCCACACGCTTCCAGAAAACGCGCCACTGAACAGCACGCGAGGGGTCCCGTTGACCGTCCAGCCGCATCCCAGTCTCCAGCCCTATGCCGACGCGTGGACCCACTCCATCGAGGCGATATCCGAGCTGGTCCTCCCCCTGACGGAGGGCGAGTGGAACCGGGCGACCCCGTGCCCCGGATGGTCCGTCCGTGATGTGGTGTCACACATCATCGGCATCGAGTGCGAGCAGCTGGGGGATCCGCGGCCGATCCACACGCTGCCGCGGGATCTGCGGCACGTCGTCGACGAGTTCACCCGGTACATGGAGGTCCAGGTTGACGTGCGGCGGCACCACACCGCGCCGGAGATGACCTCGGAGCTCGAATACACGATCATCCGGCGCTCGCGTCAGCTGCGGAACGAGAAGCGGGATCCGGACACCATGGTGCGGGGGCCGCTGGGCGACCAGGTGACCCTGGAGTTCGCGCTGCGGCTGCGGGCGTTCGACGTGTGGATCCACGAGCAGGACCTGCGGGCGGCGCTGGGCGTGCCCGGGAACTGGGACTCGCCGGGGGCGTACGTGGCGCGGGACATCCTGCTGGCCGGGCTGCCCAAGGTGGTCGCGAAGCTGGCCGGGGCTCCGGCGAACTCGGCGGTCGTGATCGACGTGCACGGGCCCGTGGAGTTCATGCGGACGGTGCGCGTGGACGCGCAAGGACGCGGGTCGGTGGACGGGACGCCCTCGCTGGGGCCGGCCGTGACGCTGACGACGGACTGGCAGACGTACGTCCGCCTCGCGGCGGGGCGGGTCCGCGCGGGCGCCGTCGCGGACCGGGTGAAGGTCGAGGGCGACGCCGAGCTGGCGGACGCGATCCTGGCCCACTTCGCCGTCACGCCGTAGCGGCCGGGCGGCCCGGGCCGCGCACGGCGCCCCCTTCCGCTTCGCCCCCACCAAGGCCGAGAACCGCTCTCCTCGATGTCACGTCCCTGTCATGGGCGGGACAACGCCAGAGCGGGAGAAGGGGGTTTTCGGGGTGTGGTCAAGGATGTCGGCCGCCGCAGTACCGGCTGCGGAGCGGCTCGGCTGGTTCACCGACGTGATCGCGCAGGAGCTCGTGTCCACGGCGATCCGCAGTGAACGCGTCCGGGACTTCTGGGCCGAGGCGTCCGTCCTGGACCTCGGCGGCGTGCAGGTGTCCTCGTTCGAGTTCAGCTCTCTGCGCTCCCTGCGCACCGCCGCCCACGTGCGGCGCAGCGATCCCGAGCAGTACCAGCTGGGGCTCGTCACCCACGGGGCCATGTCACTCGCCCAGAACCGGAACGAATCGGGTCTGTTCACCGGGGACATGGTGCTCTGGGACACCTCGCTGCCGATGGAGTCGCACGCCGTCCCGGACGTGGACGGGGGCCGGGTCCGGGCGATCGTCCTGTCCTTCCCCCGCGATGCGATGCCGCTGCGCGGCGCCCGGGTCGAACGGCTGCTGGCACACCGGATCGCGGGCGGCCACGGCATGGGGGCGATCCTCGCCCAGTACATGCAGTCGCTGGCGGCGCACGCGGCCGACTGCGGTCCGGTGGAGCTGAACCGGCTGGGGACGGTCGCCCACGACCTGGTCGGCGCCTGCCTGGCCGGGCAGCTCGGCGCCCAGGACGACCTCTCGCCCGAAGCCCGCACCCGCGCCCTGCTGGAACGGATCGAGGCCTTCATCACCCACAACCTCGGCGATCCGCAGCTGTCCCCGTCCGCCGTCGCCGCCCGGCACGGCATCTCGCTGCGCCACCTCCAGCAGCTCTTCCGCGACCGGGGCGAGACGGTGGCCGCCGGGATCCGGCAGCGCCGGCTGGAGCGGTGCCGGGCCGATCTCGCGGACCCGGGGCTCCTCGCCGACCCCGTCCACGCGGTGGCGAGGCGGTGGGGGTTCACCAACCCCTCCGTGTTCAGCCGGACGTTCCGGGAGGCGTACGGAGCCAGCCCCACCGAGTTCCGGCAGTGGGCGGTCCGGGAGGCCCTTGCGCGCAAGATCAACGAGCCCTGCGCGCCTGGCACATCCAGGGGTGCCGTGCCGCCGTAGGGTCGGCATTCGTCGGCCGCGCCGTGCCGGAGCGGCGGCTTCGGCGGGACTGGACGGGGGTCTGTCCCGCCGGGCCGCCGCCCGGCGCGGACAGCGGCGGACGGACGGCGGACGGGCTGCGGGGTACAAGCGGCGGACGGACCGCGGACGGGCTGCGGCGGACGGGCAGCGGACGGGTCGCCGGGCCGGTCAGGCCCGGGTCGGGCTCGGGGAGTCCGAGGAGTGGCGGCTCTGCGCGGCCGGCCGGTGGATGCGCTCCGCCCTCAGGGCCGCCGGGCGCAGGCGGAGGATCTGGCTCAGGCCCAGGAGTTCCACCACGAAGACCGACGAGAAGGCGATCCGGTAGTTGTCGCCGGTGGCGTCCAGGAGGAGGCCGACCGCCAGCAGGGTGGTCATCGAGGCCAGGAAGCCGCCCATGTTCGTCAGACCCGAGGCGGTGCCCTGGCGCTCCGGCGGGTTCGCGGGGCGGGCGAAGTCGAAGCCGATCATCGAGGCCGGGCCGCAGGTGCCCAGGACGACGCACAAGGTGACGAGGAGCCACATCGGTGCGCGGGGGCCGGGGTAGGCCAGGGCCGAGGCCCACAGCAGCGCCGTGAGCCCGACCGTGCCCAGGGCCAGGGGGATCCTGGCCGACTGGCGGCGGCCTATCAGTTGGCCGTAGACCAGGCCGAAGGCCATGTTCGACGCCACCACCAGGGTCAGCAGCCCCGCCGCGGTGGTCCGCTCCAGCCCCTGGTCCTCGACCAGGAACGGCATGCCCCACAGCAGCAGGAACACCATCGCCGGGAACTGCGTCGTGAAGTGCACCCACAGGCCCAGGCGGGTGCCGGGTTCCCGCCAGGAGTCCCGGATCTGGCGGCGTACGAAGCCCGCGCCGCCCGCGCGCGCCGGCGGCTCGTGGCCTTCCGGGTGGTCCTTCAGGAAGAGCACCAGCGGGATCAGGACCACCACGCCCGCCGCCGCGCTGCCCGCGAACGCCTGGACCCAGCCCACCCCGTGCAGGACGGGGGCCAGCACCAGCGTGGAGACCAGGTTGCCGGCCATGCCGACCAGCCCCGCCAGCTGCGCCATCAGCGGGCCGCGCCGGGCCGGGAACCACCGGGTGCCCAGCCGCAGGACGGATATGAAGGTCATCGCGTCGCCACAGCCCAGCAGGGCGCGGGCCGCGAGGGCCATCCCGTACGAGGGCGAAAGCGCGAAGCCGATCTGGCCGGCCGTGAACAGGACCGCGCCCAGCGTCAGCACCTTCTTGGTGCCGAGCCGGTCCACCATCAGGCCTACGGGCACCTGCATGCCCGCGTACACCAGGAGTTGGAGGATGGAGAAGGTCGAGAGCGCCGAGGCGTTGACGTGGAACCGGTCCGCCGCCTCCAGCCCGGCCACCCCCAGGCTCGTACGGAAGATCACCGCGACGAAGTAGACGGCGACGCCGATGGACCAGACCGCCACCGCCTTCCGGCCGCCCGGGGGATCCCGGAAGACGCCGTTGCCGGTCACCGGCCCGTCCCCCGCACCAGCGCCTCGACCCGGCCCACGTGGCCCCGTACGGCCGCGGCCGCGGTCTCCGCGTCCCCGGCCCGCAGCGCCCCAAGGATCTCCGCGTGTTCGGCCAGCGTGCGCTCCACCCGCTCGGGGTGCGCGTGCAGCAGGGCCACGCCCATCCGCAGCTGCCGGTCGCGGAGCTGGTCGTACAGCCGGCTCAGGATCTGGTTGCCGGCGCTGCGCACGATCTCGGCGTGGAAGCCCCGGTCGGCGGCCATCATCGCCGCGAGGTCGCCCTCGGCGGCGTGCCGGCGCTGCTCCTCCAGCAGCCCGGCGAGCCGCTCCAGCAGGGCGGGCGGCGCCGGCACGGCCCTGCGTACGGTGAACTCCTCGACCAGCAGCCGGGTTTCGATGACGTCTGCGATCTCCTGCGCGGAGACCGGCAGCACCAGCGCGCCCTTCTTCGGGTACAGCTTCAGCAGCCCCTCGGTCTCCAGCCGCAGCAGCGCCTCGCGGACCGGCGTACGGGACACCCCGACGGCGTCGGCGAGTTCGCCCTCGGTGAGGAGGGTGCCGCCCTCGTAGCGGCGGTCCACCAACACGGCCTGCTTGACGTGCCGGTACACGCGCTCGGCAGCGGTGGCGGGGGCTTGGACGGGGGGAGCGGCTGGCGGCATGCGCACAGGATAGATACATGAAGGGTGCACCGGTCGCCCCGTCCGGGATGTGGACGGCCGCCCCGCACCGCTGCATCGAAGGGTGTACCCGGGGCTCGTCCGGCCGCAGGACGCAACGGGCCCCGCCCGCCGGGACGCTGAAGTCATGGCCCACACCACCCTCGCCGCCCCCGGGGTGACCGCGACGACCCGGCTGCCCCTCCTCGACGTCCTGCGCGGCGCCGCCATCCTCGGCACGCTCATGACCAACGTCTGGATCTTCGCCGCCCCCGGCTCCGAATGGGGCGTGCTCCGGGGCGGTCTGGCCGCGCCCGACCCGGTCGCCGACCCCTCCGCCGCTAACATCGCAGAGAGCGTCTTCCGCTTCCTCGCCGACGGGAAGTTCCTCTCCCTGCTGACGATCCTGTTCGGGGTGGGCCTGGCCCTCCAGTACGACTCCGCCGCGCGCCGCGGCGAGCCCTGGCCCGGCCGCTACCCGCGGCGGGCCGCCTTCCTCTTCCTGGAGGGGACCGTCCACTTCGTCCTGGTCTTCGCCTGGGACGTACTGATGGGGTACGCCGTCACCGCCCTGCTCGTGGCCCGGCTGCTGGCCCGCTCCGAGAAGGTGCGGCGGGCCGCGATGTGGACCGCCGGCGGACTGCACCTGGCCCTGATCGGCCTCGTCACCCTCGGGGACCTGGCCCGGCCGGAATCCGGCCCTCCCGCGGGCCCCGGGCCGGCCGCCGTACGGCTGTACGCCGAGGGCGGCTACCTCGACCAGATCGCCTTCCGGCTCGGCCACGCCCCCGCGCTGCGCATCGAGCCCGTCTTCTCCTTCGGGCTGCTGGTCTTCCTCTTCCTCCTCGGGGTCCGGCTGCAGCGCGCCGGGGCCTTCGCCGCGAGCGCCGACGGGCGCCGGATCCGGGTCCGGATGGCCCGGTGGGGGCTCGGCCTCGGGCTGCCGCTGGGCGCCGCCGCCGCGCTGGGCGGCCCCGACTTCTTCGCCTTGGGGCGCTACGGGATCGCCCCGCTGATCGCCGTCGGGTACATCGGCCTGATCGGCTGCGCCCTGGACCGCTTCCGGATCCCGGGGGCCGGCGCCCTCGGCTCCGTCGGGCGCACCGCCCTGTCCTGCTACGTCGGCCAGAACCTGCTCTGCATGCTGCTCTGCTACGGCATGGGGCTCGGGCTCGCCGACCGGCTGGGCGGGAGCGGGCCCTGGTGGGTGATGGGCCTGTGGGCGGGGGTCGGCCTCGTCCTGGTCGCCGCGTCGCGGCTCTGGCTGCGCCGCTTCGAGCGGGGCCCGCTGGAGGCCGTACAGCACCGGGCGCTCAGCTCCCGCGGCCGCCCTGGTCGCCCTGGTCGCCGTGGGCCCCTCGGGACGCGCCCGTGACCTCCACCTCCAGGACGAACTCGTCGTACGGGGCCTCCTGCGGGTAGGGCGGCCGGATCTGCGCGAAGCGGATCCGGGCCCGCCCGCCCGGGCAGCGGCCCCGGACGAGGTACGTCCGCTCCAGCGGGGCGCCGGGCAGGATCTCCGCGGGCGGCGCGGGCCCGCTCACATCGCTGACGGAGACGGCGTCCGCGTCGCCGGTGACCTGCCAGGTCCACACGTACCCGCGCGCCCCCCGCCCGGTGAGCCGCAGTTCGTACGACTCACCGGCGCCGAGGGCGATCTGGCGCACCTCCACCCGCGAAGACCTCCCGGCTCAGGCGGGGCCGATCACGGGCCCCTCGTGCCAGCCTGCCCCGTCCCGCCAGTAGTGCTGCAGCTGCCGGTCCGTACGCAGGACGATGACCTCCAGGTTGAACCCGAAACTGCCCTGGAGCATCCCGGTGACGGCGAGCGCGTCGTGGCCGAAGACCGCGCTGCGGCTCCAGGGGGAGCCGGAGGCGTTTCCGCGCCACCAGTGCTCGACGCGCCCGCCGGCGCCCACCGCGCAGAGCTCGTAGTTCCCGGCGGTGTCCTCGTCGGCCGCCCCGTACTGGGCCTCGATCAGACAGGGCGCGGAGGTGATCGCACTGCCGAAGACCTCCCCGGCGTGCCAGGCGAAGCCGTTCGGGTCGTCGCGCCACCACAGCTGCATCCGGCCGTCCGTACGGGTGGCGACGAGGTCGAGGTGGCGGCTGCGGGTCTGGATCAGGGCGGGCCCGAAGTGGGCGATGGCGGAGCCGAAGCGGCCGCCGTCGTTCCAGGTCCAGGGGGCGCCGTTGATCCGCCACCAGTGGTTCAGGCGGCCGTCGGCGGTGCGGACGACCGCCTCGAAGTTGCCCGGCCTGCCGTAGTCGCTCTGGATGAACGCCGGGGTCGAGCCGATCGCGGCGTCGCCCGGCCCGAAGGCGCCGCCGTCGCGCCACACGCCGGCGGACTGCTCGTAGTACCAGTGGCGCAGCCGGCCGCCGGTGGTCACGTGCAGGGACTCCATGTTCCGGTTGTACGTGGTCCCGGTGAAGGCGGGCTGGCCGGAGGCGTCGTTCGCGTACGACCGGGCGCGGGCCCACGGGAAGGGGGCGTCCCCCTCGCGCCACCAGTGCTGGAGGCGGCCGCCGCCGGCGGTGGCGCACAGCTCGAAATTGCGGTGGGCGCGGCCGTTGCCGCTCTCGTAGACGTTGCCGGCGTGCAGGCGGCGCTTGCTCCACGGGTCGACGTTGGTGCCGCGCAGGCCGCACTTGGCCCAGTAGTCGATGTCGACCTCGCCGTAGGCGATGCGCCCGTACCCGCCGACGTGGTAGCCCGTCCCCCAGGAGTTCTTGAACAGCCAGCAGCCCGCGGCGTCGTCGTAGCCGACGACCAGCACGCAGTGCCCGCCCGCGAGGCGCTCGCTCGTGCGGTGGTAGACGCCGGAGCCGAGGCCGAAGAAGTCGTCGTACACGTCGAAGCAGGCGGTGAGCGGGCCGACGGTGTCGAGCCAGACCTTCTGCTGCTCGACGTCGCCGAGGCGGACGTAGTCGGTGATCCGGACGGTCCGGCCGGACCGGTCCCAGCTGGGCGTGTACTCGGCGCGCCAGGCGTCGCGGCGGTCGGCCGGGACGGTGGACGGGGGTGGGGAGTAGGGCCAGCAGTCGGGGTCGGCGAGGCCGCCGTTGTCCTTGACCCAGTCGAGGGCGGTCTCGGGGTTGGACCCTTGGCCGCAGGTGAACTTCAGGCCGTCGTGGACGTCCCCCTCGGAGCGCTTCGCCCACACGTTGTGCTCGATGCGGGCCATGGACTCGATGAGCCCCGCGGCCCCGAAGGCCCAGCAGGAGCCGCACGGGTCCTGGTCCTTGACCTTGGTGATCCAGGGCCAGCCCCAGCGGGTGCGCCAGTCGACGGCGGCCGGGCGGGCTCCGAGCCCCGCGGGCGGCGCGTCGGGCAACAGGCCGTGGGCGGCGCGGCGGCGGGTGAGGTGGGGATTGGCGCTTTCGCGGCCGATGAGGGCCCGCAGGTCGACGGCGCCGATCTGCTCGGCGGGCGTGAGGTTCGACCCGGGTTCCAGGCCGAGGGAGGGCCTGGGTACGGGGTCCTCGTCGGCGAGATGTTCGATGACGGACCAGCGCGCTCGCCGCGATACGAGCTGCGCGCGTAGCTCCCCCACCGTCTGGACAGACTGCTCCGGCATGACCGGCCCCCCAGCTGACACCGTTCGTACGCGAGACCCGGGAGCGTCCACCGGGCGGCGGGGCGCGTCAAGGGTGTCTGCACGGTCGCGCGGTCGCACGGGGGGTCGTACGAGGCGCCCGTCCGCCCCCGGCGCCGGAGGGACGCCGGGGGCGGGGAGATGGGGCCTATTCCGCCGGGGCGGGGGCGGCGGCCGGCATGCCGGGCAGGCCGAGGCCGGTGAACAGGGCGACCACGGTGGTGCCGAGGTCGTTCACGACGTCGTTGGCCTTGGTCTTGGCGTTGGTGGTGCAGCCGCAGGGACCGGCCGCCTTGGCGACTTCGTCGACGGAGGCCTTGAGGTGGTCGACGGCGGCGGTGACGAGGTCCACACGGGCGCGGTCCACGGCCTTGGGCTTCGCGGCGACGACGGGGGCTACGGCCGGGAGCGTGACGGGCTGCGCGACGTCGGCGGGCGGCTTGGCCATCTCGACCGGGGGCTTGGCCGCTTCGGCGGGCGGCTTCGCGGCCTCGACGGGCGGCTTGGCGACCTCCACCGGCGGCTTCGCAGCCTCCACCGGGGGCTTCGCAGCCTCAACGGGCGGCTTCGCGACCTCCACGGGCGGCTTCGCGGCCTCAGCCGGGGGCTTCACGGCCTCCACCGGCGGCTTCGCAGCCTCCACGGGCGGCTTCGCGGCCTCAGCCGGGGGCTTCACGGCCTCCACCGGCGGCTTCGCAGCCTCCACGGGCGGCTTCGCAGCCTCAGCCGGGGGCTTCACGGCCTCCACCGGGGGCTTCGCGGCCTCAGCCGGGGGCTTCGCAGCCTCGGCCGGGGGCTTCGCAGCCTCGACGGGCGGCTTCGCAGCCTCCACCGGCGGCTTCGCAGCGTCCGCCGGCGGCTTCGCAGCCGCTGCCGGGGGTTCGTCCGCGGGCGGCTTCGGCAGGACCACCGGGGTCATCAGCCCGTTCGCAGGGGGCTTGGCCACGGCCTCCGGCACGGCGGGGGCCGCGGGTGCCGCCGGGGCGGCTGCCGCGAAGGTCTGCTTCAGACCGGCGAGCGCCGCGTCGATCTTCTGCTTGTGGGCGGCCAGGTCCGCCTCCGGGAGCTTCCCGTCCGGGGACTTCAGGACCTCCCCGAGGAAGTTCGTGACAGGCGTGATCAGACTGCCGGCGGACCCCAGGGACGCCACCTGCGCGGTCAGGGCCTCGGCACCGGGGATGGCCTTCTTCGCCACCGGCGCCGACGGCTGCGTCGGGGCGACGGCCGCACCGGCCAGACCGGGGGAAACGGACAGCAGCGTCACGCACAGGGCGGCGGGGAGGGTGTAGCGGGTGATGCGGTGCAAGTTCTCTCTCCTGTTCAGAGTCGCGGGGCAGGGGATGTGCCCCTGTCCACTCACCGCCACCCGGTCACATTCGGCAACCGGAGACAGGCCCGCAGATCCCGGAAATCTGCCCCGATCCGCCACCTCCACCGCCACGACCTGCACGGATGAATTCCCCGCTCAGCTCCGCCGACGGTGCTGCACTCTCGTGACAGCCTCACCCTGAGTTACCGTCCCGCCCGGTGATCCGAGCGTGCGCGCGAGACCGTACGGGCCGGGCTCGGCGTCTGAGGGCCCCGTTAGGGTTTCCCTCATGGGGACCTGGATCGCGCCGAGCGTCATCGAACGAGAGCTGTACGAAGCCAAGCTCAGGAACGACTGGCCCGCCTACTTCGACGCCCTCGCCGGCGCCTGGCTGTTCGTCCCCATGGCCCGCGGCTACGTGGACGCGAACCCCACCTCGGTGCTGCTCCAACCCGCGTACTTCCCGCAGGTCCGCGCCCGCTGCTACGTGGCGTACACGGCGGGCATGCTGCCCGCCCCCACCGCCGACGTGGTCTTCACCCGCCAGAGCCTGGCCTGGTTCGCCGCCAATTTCGAGCCCGGCGACCCTCCGTACCTGGCCGTCAACCCCGGCAGCCCCTGCGAGGCCTTCCTCCCCGCCGCCCCCGGCGACCGCGCCGTGTGGAAGGCGCACTGGGACCGGGCCCCCACGTACGGCCTGGAGCAGAACAAGGTCCATGCCCTCCACGTCGGGGGCCCGCTGCGCGGCCCCGCCGCGTTCGGGCTCGCCTGCGGCGCGCACCTCTCCGTACGCAACGGCCTGTTCTGGAACGCCCTGGGCTACCACGGCGAGGGCTACATGAAGGAGCGCGAGAAGCTCAAGGAGTACTGGGGCGTCACCACCCGCGAGGAGTGGCTGGTCAGCACCGAGCGGCTGCTGACGGCGGACATGGTCAGCGCGGTATGGGAGTTCACGCTCCGGATCCGCACGGCCCTCGCCAAGGAGTTCGCCGGGCCGGTGGACATCGAGCACTGGCGGCACTCCACCGAGGCGACCCTGCGGGCCAACGCCGAACGCGCGGCCGAGCCCCGCATCACCCCCGAGGGCGTCACCGTCGCCCGGCCCCGCTCCGCAGCCGAGGTGGAAGGGGAGGTCGCCGGCGTGCAGCGGGTCATCGGCCGCATCACGCGCTACGAGCAGCGCTTCCGCGCCGACGGGATCCTCGGCGAGGGCAGGTTCGTCCGGTCCGTCGAGGCCTGGGACTACGGGCGCGCCTCCCAGATGGCCCGCTGGGGCCTCGGCGCCCGCCTGTGCACGCTCCAGGAAGCCGAGGACGCCGTCGTGCGGGCCGGGAGGGTCTGCCGGCTCTCCTACCGCTCCTGGGAGGACCTCTCCGCCGGCTTCATCCTGGGACGCTGCCTCCAGTTCGACGAGGAGGAGTACGGGCACTGGTACACCGACATGGCCGCCACCCACCAGGCGCTGATGAGCGATCCGGGCAGCCCCTGGCTCAACATCCCCTGGGAATAGGGGAAGCGTCGGCTCCTTCCCGACTTTCCCCAGTAGCGGCGAATCCTTGGACGGGGCTGGAAGGCCCCAACTAGCCTCGCCCGCATGACCATTGCGCTGAACGACACGGTACGCAAGCTGCTCGACTCCCCGCACCCGGCGGTGCTGACCACCCTCAACCCCGACGGCGGTCCGCAGAGTTCGGTGGTCTGGGTGACCCGGGACGGCGCCGACGTGCTGATCTCCACCGAACAGGGGCGCCGCAAGGAGCGGAACATCGCACGTGACGCGCGCGTCGGGCTGACCGTCTTCGACACGGCCAATCCCTTCATGTACGTCGAGATCCGCGGCACCGCCACCGTCACCGAGGACACGGGCCGCGAGATCGCCGTCCGCATCGCGGAGGAGTACCTGGGGCCGGGCGCCGGCCGGGAGTACGCCGAGGCCCCGGCCGAGAACGTCCGCCTCGTCGTGCGCATCACCCCGACCAAGGTTCTCGGCAACGCGGCCAAGGCCGGCTAGCAACCGGTCCGGCCGCGGTCACGGCAGCTGCGGGCGGACCTCCGACCAGGCGTCGACCGCCGCCGCGAGCGGGTCGCCGTCCGCGAGGTGGGGTCGTACGAGGGCCATCCAGGGCAGCAGGAGCTTGATGCGCCGCAGGTGCTGGATGCGGGGTCGCGGCAGGTCGCGCCAGGTGCGGGCCTCCGCGGCCGCCGCCGCCGGGGTCAGGTCGATCAGCGCCAGCGCGTCCCGGCACAGGGCCGCCGGGTCGCCGCCGCGACCCGGGCCGAACTGCCCGATCAGGTAGCCCCGTACGGCGGCCACCTCGACCGCGCGGTCCAGCGCGTGCGAGCCCTCCCAGTCCGCCTTGCGGTGCGTGGCGGCCAGCGCCACCGCGCCCCAGCGCAGCCGGGTCTCCTCGGGCAGCCAGTCCCCCTGCATCCGGCCCACGGCCAGCGTCCGCAGGGTCAGCGGATGCGGCTCGTCCAGCAGCGGCGGGTCGGTGGCCAGCCAGGCCTCGATGTCCTCCAGCGCGTGCCCGCCGGGCGGGACCGCGGTCAGCACCTGCCCCCGGGTGAGCAGCGCGACCAGGGCTCCGGTGAGGTGGACCTTGGCCACGTGCCCCGCGTCGAAGAAGGCCACGGTGCGCCCGTACCGCTCGATCCGCCGCAGCCCGAGGCGCAGTTCCCCGACGGCGTAGACCTGTCCGGCGCGCGCGACCCCGCCGAGGCAGCGGACCACGCAGACGCCGCCCGTGACGTCGGCCTCCTCGACGGAGTACACCTGCAACTCGGCGATGGCCACTCCCGACCCCCCTTCCCCGGCCGGGAGGCTACCCCGTACCGCCGTCAGGATGTTGTACGCCGCCCCCGGCTCGCCCCACTCCGGCGGGGGGGGTGGCCGGGGGGCCGGGCGGTCTCGAAGCCGAAGGGGACGGGGTCCCGCTCGCCGACGTGGACGTCGTAGAGATCACGGGGGGCTACGCGTCCGGCTCCAGGACGAGGCGGATCTCCGTGACCTCGTAGCCGGCGCGGTCGAACGCGGCGGCCATCGGGGTGTTGACGGTGTCCGTGGTCGCGGTGATGCGCTCGGCGCCGGCGGCGGCGTGGAACCGGGTGATCTCCGCCAGCACCTCGTCGATCAGGCCGCGGCCGCGCTGCTCCGGGACGACGCCCAGGTACCCGACGTTGCGGTGGTACGGGGTCGCCGACGGGACGGCCAGACCGGCGAGGGTGCCGTCCGGCAGCTCGGCGATCCGCCACCAGGACCGCTCACCGGGGCAGTCGAGGTAGAACTCGAAGTCCGCACGGGCGAGTTGCTCGGCCGCCATCGAGCGGAGCTCGGTGCGCGTGTGCACGTCCAGGCTGCCCGCGGACAGCCGGACGAAGGCGTCGAGGAACTCCTCGTCGGTGCCCTCGCGGAAAACCAGCCGCCCGGTCGGCTCGGCGGTCCCGGCGGCCGGGGTCCACTCGTAGCGCAGCCGCTCGATCTCCCGGGTCAGCCCCGCCTCGTACGCGGCCTTCCGGCGCCAGGCGACGGCGTCGACGAGCTCGGGGCGGGTCCGCCAGTCCCCGGGCAGCGAGATGTTGTAGAGCGGGGGGTTCCCGAAGGCGGCGTGCCCGGCGGCGAGCAGCCCGGCGGCGACGGCGGCCGGGTCGGCCACGGATCCCCGTATCTGGAGGCAGTCGAGCGCGATGGGCCGCTCGCTGTCGGCGCGGCCCCACCACAGCGCCCGGCCCAGGACCTCGCCGGCCCCGTCCTCGGCGAACCAGGTCCACTCGGGCCGGAACCGGTTCTCTGCGAGCTCCTCGCGGATCTTCTCGGCGGACAGGGCCTCGACGGGACCGTCTGCCGGGTAGGCGAGGGCGCGGTCGGTGTCGGCGGGGTCTGCGGTGGCAGCGCGGAATCTCATATTGGTGATCATCGCCGAGGGGCCGTGAGCGCGGCCAGGGCTTTCTCCGCTCACGCCGAAGCCCCCCTCGCGGTGCGGTGGCGAGGGGGGCTTCGGGTGCCGTACTACGGCCGGGTGCCGCTACGACCAGGTGACGAGGCGGCGCGGGTGTTCCAGGACGGCCGCGATGTCCGCCAGGAACTTCGAGCCGAGCTCGCCGTCGATGAGGCGGTGGTCGAACGACAGCGCCAGGGTGGTGACGTGGCGCGCCTTCACCTTGCCCTTGTGGACCCACGGCTGGAGCTTGATCGCGCCGACCGCGAGGATCGCGGACTCGCCGGGGTTCAGGATGGGCGTACCGGTGTCGACGCCGAAGACGCCGACGTTGGTGATGGTGATGGTGCCGTTCTGCATGTCGGCCGGGGAGGTCTTGCCTTCGCGGGCCGTGGCGACCAGCTCGGACAGGGCCGTCGACAGCTCGCCGAGGGTCTTGGTCTGCGCGTCCTTGATGTTCGGGACGATCAGACCGCGCGGGGTGGCCGCCGCGATGCCCAGGTTGACGTAGTGCTTGAGCACGATCTCCTGGGCCGCCTCGTCCCAGGACGCGTTGACGTCCGGGTTGCGGCGGATGGCCACGAGCACCGCCTTGGCGATGAGGAGCAGCGGGTTGATCCGCAGACCGGCGAGGTCCGGGTCGTCCTTGAGCTCCTGGACCAGCTTCATCGTGCGGGTCACGTCGAAGGTGATGAACTCGGTGACGTGCGGCGCGGTGAACGCCGAGCCGACCATCGCCTGGGCGGTGACCTTGCGGACGCCCTTGACCGGGATACGGGTCTCCCGGGCCTCCCGGGCCGCCGCCTCCGGCTGGACGGGCACCGACACGGCCGGGGCCGGCGCGGGCGCGGCCGCCTGCGGAGCGATCGCGGCCGCCGCGGCGGCGTGCACGTCCTCGCGGGTCACGACCCCGCCCTCCCCGGTGGGCACCACGGAGGCCAGGTCGATGCCGAGGTCCTTGGCGAGCTTGCGCACCGGCGGCTTCGCCAGCGGGCGCTCCCCGACGGTGTGGCCGGCGCCGGTGCCGTTCAGCCCGGCGGCGGCAGCCGGAGCCGCCTCCGGCTGGGCAGGTACGGCCGGCAGGGCCACCGCGGCGGTGCCGTTCTGCGCGCCTGCCGCGCCCGGTACGGCCTTGCGCGGGCGGCGCTTCGTCGAGGCCTGGGAGACCCCGTAGCCGACCAGGACGGGCTGGCGGGCGGCGGCCGGCTCCTCGGCGGCCTCGGCCGGAGCCGGAGCCGACGCCGGGGCGGGGGCCTCGACAGCGGCGGCCGCGGGGGCCTCCGCCGCACCCGTCTGCACCGAGATGATCACCTGGCCGACATCGACCGTGGTGCCCTCCTCGAACAGCAGCGCGTGCACGACCCCGTCGAACGGGATCGGCAGCTCCACGGCCGCCTTCGCCGTCTCGACCTCGCAGACGACCTGCCCGTCGGTGACCGTGTCACCCGGCTGGACGTACCACTTGAGGATCTCGGCCTCGGTGAGGCCCTCGCCCACATCGGGCATCTTGAATTCGCGGATCGTCACGGGAACGCTCTCCTCAGTACGCAAGCGAGCGGTCGACGGCGTCGAGCACCCTGTCCAGGCCCGGCAGGTACTCGTCCTCCAGGCGGGCCGGCGGGTACGGGGCGTGGAAACCGCCCACGCGCAGCACCGGAGCCTCCAGGTGGTAGAAGCACCGCTCCGTGATGCGGGCTGCGATCTCCGCGCCCGTGCCCAGGAACACCGGGGCCTCGTGGACGACCACGAGCCGGCGGGTCTTCTCCACCGAGGCCTGCAGCCCGTCGAAGTCGATCGGGGACATCGAGCGCAGGTCGACGACCTCCACCGACTTGCCCTCCTCGGCCGCCGCGGCCGCCGCCTCCAGGCAGACCTTCACCATCGGGCCGTACGCCGCCAGGGTGATGTCCGAGCCCTCCCGCGCCACCCGCGCCGCGTGCAGGGCGTCGGGGATCGCGTCGGTGTCGACCTCGCCCTTGTCCCAGTAGCGCCGCTTCGGCTCGAAGAAGATCACCGGGTCGTCGCTGAGGATCGCCTGCTGGAGCATCCAGTACGCGTCGCTCGCGTTCGAGGGCGAGACCACCTTCAGGCCCGGGACGTGCGCGAACAGCGCCTCGGGGGACTCCGAGTGGTGCTCCACCGCGCCGATGCCGCCCGCGTACGGGATGCGGACGACGACCGGCATCTTGACCTTGCCCAGCGCCCGCGCGTGCATCTTCGCGAGCTGCGTGACGATCTGGTCGTACGCGGGGAAGACGAACCCGTCGAACTGGATCTCCACCACGGGCCGGTAGCCGCGCAGCGCGAGGCCGATCGCCGTGCCGACGATGCCCGACTCGGCGAGCGGGGTGTCGATGACCCGCTCCTCGCCGAAGTCCTTCTGCAGGCCGTCGGTGATCCGGAAGACACCGCCCAGCTTGCCGACGTCCTCGCCCATGATCAGGACCTTCGGGTCCTGCTCCAGGGCCTTGCGCAGGGACTCGTTGAGCGCCTTCGCGATCGACATCTTCTCGACAGCCATCAGTGACCCTCCTCGGCCGACTCGAAGGAAGCGAGGTAGGCGGCGAACTGGGCGCGCTCCTCGTCGACGAGCGCGTGCCCGTCCGCGTAGACGTTCTCGAAGATCGCCATGGTGTCCGGGTCGGGCATGGCGCGCACGACCTCGCGCACCCGCTTGCCCAGTGCCTCGCTCTCGGCCTCCAGGGCCTCGAAGAAGGCCTCGTCGGCCCCGCCGCTCGCCAGCAGGTACGTCTTCAGGCGCAGGATCGGGTCCTTCGCCTCCCAGGCCGCCGTCTCCTCGTCCCGCCGGTACTTCGTCGGGTCGTCGGAGGTGGTGTGCGCGCCCATCCGGTACGTGAACGCCTCGACCAGGGTCGGGCCCTCTCCCGCGCGGGCCCGCGCCAGCGCCCAGCGGGTGACCGCGAGGCAGGCCAGGACGTCGTTGCCGTCCACGCGGACGCCCGGGAAGCCGAAGCCCTGGGCGCGCTGGTACAGCGGCACGCGCATCTGGCGCTCGGTCGGCTCGGAGATCGCCCACTGGTTGTTCTGGCAGAAGAACACCACGGGGGAGTTGTAGACGGCCGAGAAGGTGAACGCCTCGGCGACGTCGCCCTGGCTGGACGCGCCGTCGCCGAAGTAGGCGATGACCGCGGAGTCCGCGCCGTCCTTGGCCACGCCCATCGCGTAACCGGTCGCGTGCAGCGTCTGCGAGCCGATCACGATCGTGTAGAGGTGGAAGTTGTTGGTGTTCGGGTCCCAGCCACCGTGGTTGACACCGCGGAACATGCCGAGCAGGTTCGTCGGGTCGACGCCGCGGCACCAGGCCACGCCGTGCTCCCGGTACGTCGGGAACACGTAGTCGTCGTCGCGCAGGGCGCGGCCGGAGCCGATCTGGGCCGCCTCCTGGCCGAGCAGCGAGGCCCACAGGCCCAGCTCGCCCTGGCGCTGGAGGGCGGTCGCCTCACCGTCGAAGCGGCGGGTCAGGACCATGTCGCGGTAGAGCCCGCGCAGGTCCTCGGTGGTGATGTCCTCGACGAAGGAGAGGAACTCCGCGGCGTCGGGATTGTCCGCTGCGTTGACCCGTTCCCCCTCGGGCGTCAGCAGCTGTACGAGCTGGGGCTCGGCGTTCTGCGCGGTGGCGGCAGCCTTGGCAGCGGGGGCCTTGGCGGCGCTCGCCGCGCCTGCCGCCCGCTTGGTGCCGCTGCTGCGTCGCGGCTTGCGCGCGGCAGTGCTCTCCACGGTCACGTGTTGCTCCTCCGTCGGTCCGGCTCCCGGGTTCTCCGGGGTCCAGTGCGGCTCACCCGGATCTGTACCAGCGCACAAGGGTGGGTGCGCGTCATGTACGGATTCAGGCGTGACAGGTGCCCCGGCAAGTGCCCTGCGCAATGCACGTTACCCAGTGCGCCGCATAACTGCGAAACCCCACTTGACCTGCGTTTTTGCTTGGATATCCAAGTAAATCCGCCGGGCGGGGAACAACCACTGGTCACAGCCTTGCAGGGGGCCGGGACAACGGCACGTTATCCCGGGTAACGACGGCTGGGAAGGGGTGAGTGTGTGAAACTGAGTTCGTGCGCGAAGACGGAAAAATCAAGGTATTCCTCCTGGACGACCACGAAGTGGTACGTCGGGGTGTCCATGAGCTCCTTTCGGTCGAAGAGGACATCGAGATCGTCGGCGAGGCCGGTACCGCCGCGGACGCCCTGGTCCGCATCCCCGCCACCCGTCCCGACGTGGCCGTGCTCGACGTGCGCCTGCCGGACGGCAGCGGTGTAGAGGTCTGCCGCGAGGTGCGCTCGCAGGACGAGGACATCAAATGCCTGATGCTGACGTCGTTCGCGGACGACGAGGCACTGTTCGACGCGATCATGGCCGGGGCCTCGGGGTACGTGCTCAAGGCGATCCGCGGCAATGAGCTGCTCAGCGCCGTACGGGACGTCGCGGCCGGCAAGTCCCTGCTGGACCCGGTCGCCACGGCGCGGGTGTTGGAGCGGCTGCGCGACGGCAACAACGGCAGGGGCGACGACCGCCTGGCCAACCTCACCGAGCAGGAGCGGAAGATCCTCGACCTGATCGGCGAGGGCCTGACCAACCGCGTCATCGGCGAGCGGCTGCACCTGGCCGAGAAGACCATCAAGAACTACGTCTCCAGCCTGCTGTCCAAGCTGGGCATGGAGCGCCGCTCCCAGGCCGCGGCGTACGTGGCCCGGCTGCAGGCCGAGAAGCGCGCCTGACTCCCTCCGCCGGGTCCGTTCATTCGGGACCAACGTCCCCGATCATCGGGGCGGCCTCCCCTTTTCGGCCGAGGCATCCGTACCGGAGAGTGGACGCATGTCTCCGGAGGAACTCCACGCCATCGAACTGCTGCGCCGTGTGCCGTACGGCAGGGTGGCCACGAGCATGCGCGCGCTGCCCTTCCTCGCCCTCGCCCGCCACATCGTGGTGGACGGCGACGTCGTGCTGAGAATGCACGCGGGCTTCGGCCACCACCAGGCGTGCAACGGCAGCGTGGTGGCCTACGGCGCCGACAACTTCCATTCCGCGGACCCCCGCCTGTGGTCCGTACAGTTCACCGGAACGGCCCAGATCATCGAGCCGGCCACCCGGGAACTGGAACTGTTCGGACCTGTTCCGCATTTTGTGGACGGCGCGGTCTTCGACCCCGTCTACATGCGAATCGAGCCCCAGTTCGTGACCGTGCACTCCCTGGCCGGAAATCCGGACAGGGAGTATCAGCCCACCCTCTGAGCTGCGAATTCCCTTAAAGATCGTCCAGCGGATTCGGCGTTTCGACCGGCGGGGTCTTCGTCGGCGGGTTCTTCGTCGGCGGCGTCTTGGACGGAGTGGCCGACGCCGAGGGAGTGGAACTGGGCGACGGCGACGTCGACGTCGACGGAGTGCTGCTGGGCGTGTACTTGCTGCGGCCCGGCGACGGCGTGTAGTCGTCCGACTGGCGCGTCGACGGCGTTTCGTGCGAGGGGGTCGCCTGCGGGTCGGACGGGGTGTTCGACGGGGCGCTCGAAGAGCTCTGGACGGCGGGCGGAGTGCTGTCGTCCTTGTTCTTGTTGCCCGACACCGAGTTGACGGCGTACGCCACGCCGCCCGCGATCGCGATGATCGCCAGCACCGCGAACAGCCACAGCTTCCAGCGGCTGCTGCCGCGGTCGTCGTAGCCGTCGTGGCCGCCGTGGCCGCCGTGGCCGTGGTTGTCGTACCCGCCCCCGCCGGGGAAGGCCGAGCCGTCGTCCGGGTTCAGCGGCGGCACCATCGCCTGCTGGAACTGCGAGGTCGTGGCGTGCGCCGCGTACGGCTGCTGCCCGCCGGTCTGGCCCATCGGCATCGCCGTGGTCTGCGCCGCCCCGCCGCGCCCGTGGGGCAGGGCCATGGTGACCGGACCGGTGTTCCAGGTGCCGGTGTTCGCGCCCTGGTCGTGCAGCATCTGGAGCGCGTACTGGACCAGCCCGCGCATCTCCTCGGCGCTCTGGAACCGGTCGTCCGGGTCCTTGGCGAGGGAGCGCATGACGAGCCCGTCGAGCTCCTGCGGGATGTGGTGGCCCTCCGGCAGCTGCGACGGCGGAACCGGAGCGTCCTGCACGTGCTGGTAGACCACCGACAGCGGGGTCTCGCCGGTGAACGGGGGCCGCAGCGCGAGCAGTTCGTACAGCAGGCAGCCCGTCGCGTACAGGTCGGACCGGTGGTCGACGGCCTTGCCGAGCGCCTGCTCGGGCGACAGGTACTGCGGGGTGCCCATGACCATGCCGGTCTGGGTCATCGTCGACTGGGCGCCGTGCAGGGCGCGCGCGATGCCGAAGTCCATCACCTTGACCGCGCCGGTCTCGGTGATGATGACGTTCGCGGGCTTGATGTCGCGGTGCACGATGCCGTGCTGGTGCGAGTACGCGAGGGCTTCGAGCACGCCGGAGGTGATGATGAGCGCCTGCTCGGGGCCCGGGGCCTCGGCGCTGATCAGCAGATCGCGGATGGTCCGGCCCTCGACCAGCTCCATGACGATGTACGGGACGGTATTGGGGCCGACCTTGTCCTCACCGGAGTCGTACACGGCGACGACGGCGTGGTGGTTGAGCCCGGCGACCGACTGCGCCTCACGCGTGAAGCGGGCCTTGGAGACCGGGTCCTCCGCCAGGTCGGCGCGCAGCAGCTTCACGGCGACGGTCCGGCCCAGCCGGACGTCCTCGGCCGCGAACACTTCCGCCATGCCGCCGCGGCCCAGGCGGTGGGTGAGCCGGTAGCGGCCGTCGCCGACCAGGCCGCCGGCGCCCCAATGCTCAGGACCCTCGGCCATCCCGGCGCCGTTTCCCTCGGGTTCGGGTGCCATCAGTCCTCGCCGTCGTCTCTCTCGGCCGCCGCTCAGCGGTAGGTCCTTTTCGGGTGCTCCGATGAACGCTACAGCCTCGGAACAGGTCGCCGTTCGGACAATGGCGCGCCGTGCCCCCGCGGTCACGGAACGGGCACCTGGCTTGACGTGTGCTTGCCCTCCGGCAGACTGGGCGCCACATGCGCTCAGCCAGAGGCGTTGGGACACATCCCGAGGGGAAGCAACAGTCATGAGCCAGGACGGCACTCAGGGCCAGTACGCGGGCGGCTCTCTGGCCGGTGGCCGTTACCAGCTAAGGGACTTGCTGGGTGCGGGCGGTATGGCGTCCGTCTACTTGGCGTACGACTCGGCGCTCGACCGGCAGGTCGCCATCAAGACGCTGCACAGCGATCTCGGCCGGGAGCAGTCCTTCCGCGAGCGCTTCCGCCGTGAGGCGCAGGCTGTTGCGAAACTGTCGCACACGAACATCGTCTCGGTATTCGATACGGGCGAAGGCGAAGTGACGTTCAGCGGTCCCGGGGCGGGCGACGCCGCGGTGATGCCGTACATCGTCATGGAGTACGTCGAGGGCCAGCCCCTCGGCTCGGTCCTGGAGGCGGACATCCGCCAGTACGGGGCGATGCCGGCCGACAAGGCGCTCAAGGTGACGGCCGACGTGCTGGCCGCCCTGGAGGTCAGCCACGAGATGGGCCTGGTCCACCGCGACATCAAGCCCGGCAACGTGATGATGACCAAGCGCGGCATCGTCAAGGTGATGGACTTCGGCATCGCCCGCGCCATGCAGTCGGGGGTCACCTCGATGACGCAGACCGGCATGGTCGTCGGCACCCCCCAGTACCTGTCGCCAGAGCAGGCTCTGGGGCGCGGGGTCGACGCCCGGTCCGACCTGTACTCGGTCGGCATCATGCTGTTCCAGCTGCTGACGGGTCGGATCCCGTTCGACGCGGACTCGCCGCTGGCCATCGCGTACGCGCACGTCCAGGAGGAGCCGGTCGCTCCGTCCTCGATCAACCGCTCGGTCACCCCGGCGATGGACGCGCTGGTGGCGCGGGCCCTGAAGAAGAACCCGAACGAGCGCTTCCCCACGGCCGCCGCCATGCGCGACGAGGTCGCGCGGGTGATGTCGGCCGGTCAGGCCGGGGCGCCGGTCATCGTGCCCGGCGCGCACACGGGCGCCAGCGGAGCGGGCGTGGGCTCGGCCGTGTTCCCGCCGGTGGACTCCGCTTTCCAGGCGCCGCCGCCGCAGAGCCTGCAGCAGCCGTACGCGCCGACCCCGGCGCCGTCCCCGTACGCGCCGCACACCCCGCCGCCGGTGGCGCAGCAGCACGGGCAGGGCGGGTACGCGTACCCGCCGCAGCAGCAGCCGGTCTCGCACCAGCAGCAGTACGCGCCGCAGACGCCGCCGCCGTTCACCATCTCCCCGACGGGCCCCACGACCCCGTCCGGCGGAGGCGGTGACAAGCGGAACATGCCGGTGGTCGTCGGCGCGATCGTGGTGGCCCTGCTGGCCGTCGGCGGCCTGATCGCGGCGATCTCGCTGAACGGCGACGACGACAAGGGCAAGACCGGCGACACGGCCGCGTCGCCCGGGGCCTCCGCGGCCGCCTCGGGATCGGCCAAGGCCGGCTACAAGGGTCCGGACCCCTCGCGCACGATCGACGCGGCCAAGTGCAAGGACCCGAGCAAGCACTTCTCCGACGCCACCAAGTACACGGCGCCCGACCTGCGCTACAAGAACCTGCTCTCGGTCAAGGCGTGCATCCAGGCCTCCGGCGGCAAGTACAAGATCGTCGACAAGGACGAGGCCGTGTACGGCAAGGACACCGTGCTGGACCAGAGCCCGCGGCCCGGGGACAAGATCGAGAAGGAAGGCACGGAGTACACGCTGACCGTGTCGACCGGCAATCCGGAGTAGCTCCCCCCTCCTCGCTGCAGGAGCCGGCCCCCTCGCGGGACGAGCAGGTCTCCTCGGGGGACGAGCAGGTCTCCTCGCGACACACCCGGCATCCCGGGCGACCCTGATGAGTCGCCCGGGATGCCCGCTTTGCCCCATTATGTGAACCTGAGCACAACATCTCGGCTGCTCGGGACGGGAGGGGCTCCCCGTGACTCAACGCCTCCGCGCGCAGCGCTGGCTGGCCGGGGCCGCAGTGGCCGCCGCCGCGCTGTCCCCCGCCGCCTCCGCCGCCTCCGTCTCGTCCGCCGCCGCCTCGTCCCCGGCCGGTCACGTCTCGGCCGCCCGGCCCCTCGCCGCGACCCTCCCCGGCAGGGCCCGCGCCGCCGGGCCGAAGACCGGCGACCCCGACGCCGACCCCGTGGCCGACGTACCGCACGAGGCGTACGAGGAGCTCGCCGGCAGCGCCGCCGGAGTCGGGCGGGAGCGGCCCGGGCGACCCGCCGCCGAGCCCGCGAACCCGGAGACGGTGCTCGCCGCCCGCCCCCTGCCGGTACGCCCGCACCACCGGCCGGCCAGCCCGCGGCCGGTCCCGCCGCCCCCGCCGAGCCCCCCGCCCGTGGTCACCGCGATCGGCACCGGGCCGAACGAGCGCGCCGCCGACCTGGCCGCGCACATACTGCCGCTCGGCACCGGATTCGCCCTGATGGGACTGGGTCTGGGCTACCTCGGGATGCGGTTGCGCAAGGGCCTCTGACGCCGCCGCACCCCCCTCCCGAGCGGGAGGCGGGGCCGCGCGTCCCCCTTCCGGCCTACACCTCAGGACGGTTGCGCAGGTCTGCATACCCGGTATACATACTGAGTATGTCAATCCGCCACGGCCTCCTCGCCCTGCTGGAAAGGGGTCCTCGGTACGGCTCTCAGCTGCGTACCGAGTTCGAATCCCGCACCGGCTCCACCTGGCCGCTCAACGTCGGGCAGGTGTACACCACCCTCGCCCGCCTGGAACGCGACGGCCTCGTCGCACCCGGCGGCGAAGACGCCGCCGGGCACACCCTCTACGCCATCACCGACTCCGGACGCGCCGAACTGCACCAGTGGTACGAGCGCCCCGTCGACCGCGCCAACCCGCCGCGTGACGAGCTGTCCATCAAGCTCGCCATGGCCGTGGGCGCCCCCGGCGTGGACATCCGCGCCGTCATCCAGGCCCAGCGGCACGCCACGATCAAGGCGATGCAGGACTACACCCGGCTCAAGGCGCAGGCGCTCGCCGCGATCGAGAGCGGGAAGTCCCGCGAACGAGACGACGTGGCCTGGCTGCTGGTCCTGGAGCAGCTGATCTTCCAGACCGAGGCCGAGGCCCGCTGGCTCGACCACTCCGAAGCACGTCTCGTACGGCTCTCCCTGCCGGCCGACCGGAGAGCCGAGCCCGCCCCGCCCCAGGCCGCAGACACCGGCGCCCCCGCGGCCGCCGCCGCACCGAAGCCCCGCGCCCTCCGCGCTCCGCGCGGCTGAAGCCACCACCGTCCCAGGGGGGACCCCCATGCCCGACCAGCAGTCCGCACCCCGCATACCGCCCGCACCGTCCGCACGGCCGGTGCTCCAGCTCGAAAAGCTCGTCCGCACGCACGGCAGCGGCGCCACCGAGGTGCACGCCCTGCGCGGCATCGACCTGTCCGTGTACCCCGGCGAACTCGTCGCCGTCATGGGCCCGTCCGGCTCCGGCAAGTCCACGCTGCTCACCCTGGCCGGCGGACTCGACACGCCCACCAGCGGCCACGTCGTCGTCGAAGGCACCGACATCACCACCGCGAGCCGCAAGCAGCTGGCCGCGCTGCGACGGCGCAGCATCGGGTACGTCTTCCAGGACTACAACCTGATCCCGGCACTGACCGCCGCCGAGAACGTGGCCCTGCCCCGGGAACTCGACGGGACCTCCGCCCGCAAGGCCCGCGTCTCGGCCCTGGCCGCCCTGGAGGAGATGGGCCTCGGCCGGCTCGCCGACCGCTTCCCCGATGAGATGTCCGGCGGCCAGCAGCAGCGCGTGGCCATCGCCCGCGCCCTCGTCGGCGACCGCCGCCTGGTCCTCGCGGACGAGCCCACCGGCGCGCTCGACTCCGAGACCGGCGAATCCGTCCTCGCCCTGCTGCGCTCGCGCTGCGACGCGGGCGCCGCCGGAATCCTCGTCACCCACGAACCGCGGTTCGCCGCCTGGGCGGACCGCGTGGTCTTCCTCCGCGACGGCAGCGTGGTCGACGAGACCCTGCGCAGCCAGGCCGACTCCCTGCTCTCCGGGCAGGCCGGCCGGTGAAGTCCTCGTACCACGCGTGGATCGCGGCCATCCGGATCGCCCGCCGCGACGCCTGGCGCTCCAAGGGCCGCAGCGCCCTCGTCCTGGCGATGATCGCCCTGCCGATCGTCGGCGTGAGCGCCGCCGATCTCACCACGCGCAGCGCCCAGCTGTCCCCCGAGCAGAAGGTGTCCCGTGCGATCGGCACGGCCGACGCCCGGTTGAAGGACTCGGAGCTGAGCGGGCCCGTCTACCAGGACGTCGAGGGCAAGAACTCCATGCCCGTCGGCGGCTACGACAAGTACAACCCCAGGTCCGAGACGGACCCCGGTCGCCTGACCTCCGCGATCCCCCCGGGTGCCCAGTCCCTCAAGGACAGCACGGCGCACACCAAGATCCGTACGCGTTACGGCCTGTTGGAAACGGATCTGCGGGAGATCGACGCGACCAGCCCGCTGGTCAAGGGCATGATCGAGATGAAGCGCGGCCGACCGGCCCGCGAGGCGGGCGAGGTCGTCACCACGACCGCCTTCCTGAAGGAGTCCGGGTTCTTCGTGGGCTCCGAGTTCCGCGCGCGCGGCTCGGACACCTGGTACCGGATCGTCGGCGCGTACGAGCTGCCGTCCGACCTCAACAAGACCGAGATCCTCGCCCCGCCCGGCACCCTGCTGGCCCCGCTCGACAAGACCTTCCAGGCCGCCGGGGTCCCCGGAGTGGTCGCCACCGACACCTACCTGGTGAAGGTCGGCGGCGATGGTTTCACGTGGAACATGGTCAAGGCGCTCAACACGAAGAGCCTGCAGGTCGTCTCCCGCGCCGTGCAGCTCGACCCGCCCGCCGAGTCCGACGTGCCGTACATCGTGCAGCAGAAGGAACTGGGCTACTACCAGCCGGACAACGGGCTCCCCGCCACCGAACTGGCCGTCCTGGCCACGGTCGTCGGACTCGCGATGCTGGAGATCTGCCTGCTGGCCGGTCCCGCCTTCGCGGTCGGCGCCCGGCGCTCGCGCCGCCAGCTCGGCCTGGTCGGCGCCAACGGCGGCGACCGGCGCCACATCCGGGCCATCGTGCTCTCCGGCGGGCTCGTCATCGGGGCCGCGGCCGCGGTCACCGGAACGGTCCTCGGCGTCGCCCTCACCCTGGGGCTGCGGCCGGTGCTGGAGGAGTATCTCGGCGCGCGTTTCGGCGGATTCACCTTCCGCCCGCTGGAAATCCTCGCCATCGCCCTGCTCGCCGTCCTGACCGGTCTGCTGGCGGCGATCGCCCCGGCCGTCACCGCCTCCCGGCAGACCGTGCTGGCCTCGCTGACCGGCCGTCGCGGGGTCCGCCGGGCCAACCGGGTGCTGCCCGTCCTCGGCCTGATCGCCCTCGCCGCCGGCGCCGCGATCGCCCTCTACGGCACGGCCTCCCGGATGGGCTCCACCGTCGTCGCGGGCGGCAGCGCCATCGCCGAACTGGGCATAGTCGCCCTCACCCCGGTGCTGGTCGGCCTGTTCGGGCGGCTCGGGCGCTGGCTGCCGCTGTCGCCACGGCTCGCGCTGCGCGACGCCGTGCGCAACCGGGGCCGTACGGCTCCCGCCGTGGCCGCCGTCCTGGCCGCCGTCGCCGGCACCGTCGCGGTGGCCACGTACCAGCACAGTGCGGAGATCCAGGCCCGCCACGAGTACGTCGCCGATCTCCCGGACGGCGCCGGTATGGTGGCGATCCACGAGCTCGGCCGCAGCAAGGACATGCCCGCCGTCCGCGAGGCGCTGGCGCAGGAACTCCCGCTCTCCGTAAGGGCGGACGTGGACTACATCGCGTACGGCAAGCCCGGCTGTGAGCGCTTCACCGGTCCCGAAGGCTGCGGCCGGGCCGAGATCATGCGGCCCAAGGAGCAGCGCTGCCCGCTCTACGACGCCAAGGGCGGGATCGACTCGTTCAGCCCCGCGGAGAAGAAGGCGCTGCGCAAGGACCCGCGGTGCACGTACAACCGCCACTCCACGCACTTCGCCGTGGTCGTCGCCGACGAGAAGCTGATGGCGGCGCTCGCGGTCGCCGATCCGGGCGCGGCGTCCGCCTTGAAGGAGGGCAAGGGCGTCTCCTTCGACAAGCGCAACGTCAAGGACGGCAAGGTCACCGTCCGGCTGATCGACAACAAGCAGGACGTCTTCGAGCCGGGGGTCGACCCGAAGGGGGAGGACAAGGTCTTCGCCGTCCACCAGGCTCCCGACACCGCCGAGGGGTACGGCCTGGAGCTCGTCCTGCCGCCCGGCACGGCCAAGAGCGCCGGACTGACCACCCTGCCGTTCGCCTCGTACTTCACCCTGGACGGCACGGCCACCAGCCGGCAGAAGCAGCGGATGGCCGAGCGGATCGACCAGATCGGGGTGGAGGCCCCCGTCACCATCGAGGCCGGCTACCAGGCCGGGGCCGACATCACGATGCTGGCCCTGACCATCTTCGCGGGCCTGGTCACCATCGGCGCGGCCGGCATCGCCACCGGACTCGCGCAGGCCGATGCCGAGGCCGATCTGAAGACCCTGGCGGCGGTCGGCGCACCGCCGCGGGTGCGGCGCACGCTCAGCGGCTTCCAGTGCGGCGTCGTGGCCCTGATGGGCGTGGTCCTCGGCTCGGCGGCGGGCATCCTGCCGGCGGTCGGCCTGCGGCTGGTCCAGCGGCGGGAGACGGAACACCTCTTGGAGATGGCCGGCGACGCGAACGACTCGCTGTACGTGCCGATCGCGGTGCCGTGGGAGACCCTCGGCGGGCTGCTCGTCGTGGTCCCGCTGGGCGCGGCCCTGTTGGCCGCGCTGGTCACCAAGTCCAGCGGCGCCATGGCGCGGCGCGAAGCGGGCTGACGGTCACTGTGCGTTCTCGCCCCCGTACAGGGTGGATCACGCCCGTACGGGGGCACACCGTGTGAGTAAGACGGTGTGCGAGAGAATGACGGCATGGAGATGCCGAGGAGTGAACGGTCGCAGGACAGCCCCCCGCCCGGCCTGATCGTGGGACAGGACGGGATGCCGGTCGGCGGCGCCGATGACGAGTCGCGCGAGGTCCCGGTGACGGAGATGGTCGAACAGCCCGCCAAGGTCATGCGGATCGGCAGCATGATCAAGCAACTTCTGGAAGAGGTCCGCGCCGCACCTCTGGACGAGGCCAGCCGGGTCCGTCTGAAGGACATCCACGCAGCGTCCGTCAAGGAGCTGGAAGACGGTCTGGCTCCGGAGCTGGTGGAGGAACTGGAGCGCCTGTCGCTCCCCTTCACGGAGGAAGCGATCCCCTCCGAGGCGGAACTGCGGATCGCCCAGGCCCAGTTGGTGGGCTGGCTGGAGGGCCTCTTCCACGGAATCCAGACGGCGCTGTTCGCGCAGCAGATGGCCGCGCGGGCCCAGCTGGAACAGATGCGCCGCGCCCTCCCGCCGGGCGCCCCGACGGACGAGGAAGACGGCCACGGCGCCATCCGCTCGGGCCCGTACCTGTAAGCGGCGACGGGTAGGCAGCGATGTGGCCCAGGACCCGGGGTCCCGGGGGCTTCGGCCCCGGGACCCCGGGCCCGTACAGGGGCCTCTGGCAAGTGCGCCTCCCCGCGGCGGACATGGGCCGCGCATACTCACAGGTATGACCTACGACGCGATCGTCCTGGCCGGCGGCGCCGCGAGACGACTCGGCGGCGCGGACAAACCCGCCCTCCACGTGGGCGGCCGCGCGCTCCTCGACCGCGTCCTGGACGCCTGCGCCGACGCCGCCACCACCGTCGTGGTCGGCGGCCGCCGCCCCACCGGCCGCCCGGTCCGCTGGACCCGGGAGGACCCGCCCGGCGCCGGCCCCGTCGCCGCCCTGGACGCCGGCCTGCGCGCGACCACCGCCGAGCTGGTCCTCGTCCTCTCCGCCGACCTGCCGTTCCTCGACCGGGCCACGGTCCGTACGCTGCTGGGTCGCGCCGGAGGCGACGGCGCCCTGCTGCGCGACCCCGCCGGCCGCGACCAGCCCCTCGTCGCCGCCTACCGCGCCGAACCCCTGCGCCGCGAGATCGCCCTCCTGGCGACGGAGCACGGCACCCTCTCCGGCCTCCCCCTGCGCGCCCTCACCGCCGATCTCGACCTGGCCAAGGTGACCGACTCTGCGCCACTCGCCTCCTTCGACTGCGACACCTGGGAGGATCTCGCGGTCGCCCGAGCCCGGATCAGGGAGCATGGAAGCGTGCTGGACCAATGGATCACCGCCGTCAAGACCGAGCTGGGCATCGACCTCCCCGTCGACACCAAGATCCTGCTCGACCTCGCCCGTGACGCCGCACACGGCGTCGCCCGGCCCGCCGCCCCCCTGACCACCTTCCTGGTCGGCTACGCGGCCGCCCGGGCCGAAGCCGCCGGTGCCGACCCCGCCACCGCAGTCGCCGAGGCTTCCCGCAAGGCCGCCGAGCTGGCCCTGCGCTGGGCCGCCGAAGCCGAGGCCGAAGCCCGAGAGAACGGCTCAGGATGACCCCCACCGACGCCGACCACGCCCTCCAGGCCCTCGACGAGGCCCTGGCCCTGGTCAGCCGCGACCGCGACCCCCGCACCGCCGACGCCGCCGGCGGCGGCCACCGCGCCACCGGCTGGCCGCAGGCCCGGGAGGCCGCCGCCCGCGCGGGCTCCGGCATCCGGCCCCGCACCCACCGGGTCCCCCTCGCCGACGCGCTCGGCGAGGTGCTGGCCCAGTCCCTGGACGCACTCACCGACCTGCCGTCCTTCGACAGCTCCGCCATGGACGGCTGGGCCGTCGCCGGCCCCGGCCCCTGGACCGTCCGCCCCGGCGGCGGGGTGCTGGCCGGCTCCGACCGCCCGGAGCCGCTGGCCGACGGCGAGGCCGTACGGATCGCCACCGGCGCCCGGGTCCCGGCCGACACCACCGCCGTGATCCGCAGCGAGCACTCGCGCGAGTCCGGCACCCAGCTCCACGCCGAGCGGGCCGTCCTCACCGGCCAGGACATCCGCCCGCGCGGCCAGGAATGCCGCTCCGGCGACCTGCTGCTGCCCGCCGGCTCCCTCGTCACCCCCGCCGTCCTGGGCCTCGCGGCGGCCGCCGGGTACGACGAGCTCACCACCCGGCCCCGGCCCCGCGTCGAGATCCTGGTGCTCGGGGACGAGCTGCTCACCGAAGGCCGCCCGCACGACGGCCTGATCCGGGACGCCCTCAGCCCCATGCTCGGCCCGTGGCTCACCCGGCTCGGCGCCGAGGTCATCGCCAGCCGGCGGCTCGGCGACGACCCGGCCGGAGCCAAGGCCCTGCTGGCCGCCATCACGGACTCCGAGGCCGACCTGGTCGTCACCACCGGCGGCACCGCCTCCGGCCCCGTCGACCACGTCCATCCCGTCCTGCGGGAGGCCGGCGCCGAGCTGCTGGTCGACGGGGTCGCCGTACGCCCCGGACACCCGATGCTGCTGGCCCGGCTCGGCGAGCGCACGGACGGCCGCCACCTGGTCGGCCTGCCCGGCAACCCGCTCGCCGCCGTCTCCGGGCTGCTGACCCTCGCCGAACCACTGCTGCGCGCCCTGGCCGGCCGCCGCCAGCGGCCGCGGTACACGGTCCCGGTGCAGGGCGACGTACCCGGCCACCCGTACGACACCCGGCTCGTGCCCGTCCTGCTGACCGACGAGCACGCCGTACCGCTGCGCTACAACGGTCCTGCGATGCTGCGCGGCGTGGCCGCTGCCGACGGGCTGGCCGTCGTACCGCCGCACGGCGCGCACGACGGACAGGACCTGGAGATCCTGGATCTGCCATGGGTCTCCGGAGGATGTTTCACGTGAAACTCCACGGCCATGACGCGATGGCCCGGGCCGCCGACGAGAAGCTCGTCTCACGGCGCATCAAACTGCCCAAGCGCGTCGTGGAGAAGCCGCTCCGGCAGGTCGGCAAACGCCTGCTGATGGCCCTGTTCGTGCTGTTCCTGACGGTCCTGATCGTGTGGCTCGACCGCGACGGGTACCACGACAACGCCAACGAGCAGGTCGACCTCCTCGACTGCGTCTACTACGCCACGGTGACCCTGTCGACGACCGGCTACGGCGACATCGTCCCCTACAGCGACAGCGCACGACTGACCAACATCCTGCTGATCACTCCCCTGCGCGTGCTGTTCCTGATCATCCTGGTCGGAACCACACTGGAGGTCCTGACCGAGAAGACCCGGGAAGAGTGGCGGCTGAACCGCTGGAGGAAGAACTTGCGTGAGCACACGGTCGTCGTCGGCTTCGGCACCAAGGGGCGCTCGGCCCTGCAGACGCTGCTGGCCACCGGTCTCCACAAGGACCAGGTCGTCATCGTGGACCCGAGCGCCAAGGTGATCGACACGGCCAACGCGGAGGGCTTCACCGGAGTGGTCGGCGACGCCACCCGCTCCGATGTCCTGCTCCGCGCCGAGCTCCAGAAGGCCCGTCAGATCGTCATCGCCACACAGCGGGACGACACGGCCGTACTGGTCACGCTGACGGCCCGGCAGATGAACCGCGGAGCGAAGATCGTCGCGGCGGTCCGCGAGGAGGAGAACGCTCCGCTGCTGCGCCAGTCGGGCGCGGACGCCGTCATCACGAGCGCGAGCGCCGCCGGCCGGCTGTTGGGGCTCTCGGTGCTGAGCCCGAGCGCGGGCACGGTGATGGAGGACCTGATCCACCAGGGCAGCGGGCTGGACCTGATCGAGCGGCCCGTGCGGAAGGCCGAGGCCGGCAAGGGCGTACGGGAGACGGAGGACCTGGTGGTGAGCGTGCTGCGCGGCCACCGGCTGCTCGCGTACGACGACCCGCACGCGAGCCCGCTCCAGCTGACGGACCGTCTCATCACCATCGTGCGGGCGGCGCCGCCCGCCTCGCCGACGGTGACGCTGCGGCCCGCGGACTAGGGGGCCTCTGGTCGAGGCGGCCCGGCGAATTCGCCACGGAGTTGGCGTACCCTCCGGGCCATGCATGCGATCACCATCGAACAGCCCGGCGGCCCCGAGGCCCTCGTCTGGGCCGAGGTACCCGACCCGGTGGCCGGCGAGGGCGAGGTCCTCGTCGACGTCGCGGCGAGCGCCGTGAACCGCGCCGACATCCTCCAGCGCCAGGGGTTCTACGATCCTCCGCCCGGCGCCTCCCCCTACCCCGGCCTGGAGTGCTCGGGGCGGATCGCCGCCATCGGCCCGGGGGTGTCCGGCTGGGCGGTGGGCGACGAGGTGTGCGCCCTGCTCGGCGGCGGCGGGTACGCGGAGCGGGTGGCCGTCCCGGCGGGCCAGCTGCTGCCGGTCCCGGTCGGCGTGGACCTGGTCACGGCCGCGGCGCTGCCCGAGGTGGTCTGCACGGTGTGGTCGAACGTGTTCATGGTGGCGGGCCTGCGCCCCGGAGAGACGGTGCTGGTGCACGGCGGCTCCAGCGGCATCGGCACCATGGCCATCCAACTGGCGAAGGCGGTCGGCGCCACGGTGGCGGTGACGGCGGGCGGCCCGGAGAAGCTGGCCCGCTGCGGGGAGCTGGGCGCGGACATCCTGATCGACTACCGGGAGCAGGACTTCGTGGCGGAGCTCCGGGCCGCGACGGGCGGCGCCGGGGCGGACGTGATCCTGGACATCATGGGCGCGAAGTACCTGGCGCGGAACCTGGACGCGCTGGCCGTGAACGGCCGGCTCGCGGTGATCGGGCTCCAGGGCGGGGTGAAGGCGGAGCTCAACCTGGGCGCGCTGCTGGCGAAGCGGGCGGCCATCACCGCCACCTCCTTGCGGGCGCGCCCGCTGGAGGAGAAGGCGGCCATCGTCGCCGCCGTACGAGAACACGTCTGGCCGCTGGTGGTCGCGGGCCGGGTGAACCCGGTGGTGCACGGGTCGTTCCCGATGGACGAAGCCTCCGAGGCCCACCGCACGCTGGAATCGAGCACCCACGTGGGCAAGCTGTTGCTGACGACCTGACCGGCCGGTCCCGCTGCGCGGGGCTCCCTCCCCTTCCGGGGAGGGAGCCCCGCAGGCACCGGCTACAGCGAACGCAGCAGAACCGCCGGGGACTCGACGCAGTCCGCCACGTAGCGGAGGAAGCCGCCCGCCGTACCGCCGTCGCAGACCCGGTGGTCGAAGGTCAGCGAAAGCTGGACGACCTGGCGGACCGCCAGCTCACCCTGGTGGACCCACGGCTTCGCCACGATCCGGCCGACGCCGAGCATGGCTGCCTCCGGGTGGTTGATGATCGGCGTGGAGCCGTCCACCCCGAACACCCCGTAGTTGTTGAGGGTGAACGTGCCCCCGGTGAGGTCGGCCGGGGCCAGCTTCCCGGCCCGGGCGAGCTCCGTCAGACGGGAGAACTCCGCCGACAGCGACTCCGGGTTGCGGGCCTGCGCGTCCCGGACCACCGGGACCACCAGCCCGCGCTCCGTCTGCGCCGCGAAGCCCAGGTGCACGGACGGCAGCCGTACGATCTCGTTCGCCGCGAGGTCCACGGTCGAGTTGAGCTCGGGGTACTTCGCCAGCGCGGCCGTGCAGATCCGGGCCAGCAGCGCCAGCACCGAGATCTTGGGCCCGCCCACGGCGTTCATCGCGGCCCGCGCCGCCATCAGCTCGGTCGCATCGGCGTCGACCCAGCACGTGGCGTCCGGGATCTCCCGGCGGCTGCGCGACAGCTTCTCGGCCACCACGCCCCGCAGGCCCTTCAGCGGCACCCGCTCGCCCGCCGGCGCGGCCGCCGCGGGGGCGGCGACGGGAGCCGGCTCCGGCGCCCGGAGTGCCGCCTCCACGTCCGCGCGCAGGATCAGCCCGTCGGGCCCGGACCCGCTGAGCCCGCGCAGGTCGATCCCGTGGTCCCGCGCCAGCTTGCGCACGAGCGGCGAGATCACGGCTACGGGACCGGTCGCCGGGGGAGCGGGAGCGGCGGGAGCGGTCACCGGGGGTGCGGTCGCGATGGGAGCGGGTGCGGGAGCAGCGGCACCGGCAGGCGCTGCGGAGCCGGGTCGCACCCGCCTCCGACGCGCCGTGCGCGAGTGGTCCGTCCCGTAGCCGACCAGGACGTTGCCCGAGCCGGAATCCTCGGGCTCCGCCTCCGGGGCCGCCCCCGCACCCACCGCCACCGTGATCAGCGGTGCTCCGACGGGGAGTTCCGTGCCCTCCTCCCCGAACCTGGCGGTGACCACACCGCCGTACGGGCACGGCACCTCCACCATCGCCTTGGCCGTCTCCACCTCGACCACCGGCTGGTCGATGGCGACGACGTCGCCCACCGCGACCAGCCAGCGGACGATCTCGGCCTCGGTCAGTCCCTCCCCGAGATCGGGGAGCTTGAACTCCATTACCTGCGGCATCAGTTCTCCCACTGCAGGCGGGCCACGGTGTCCAGGATCCGGTCCACACCGGGCAGATGGTGCTTCTCCAGCATCGGCGGCGGATACGGGATGTCGAAGCCCGTCACCCGCAGCACCGGCGCCTCCAGGTGGTGGAAGCACTTCTCCTGGATGCGGGCGACGAGCTCCGCGCCCGGTCCGCCGAAGCCGTTCGCCTCGTGGACCACCACCGCGCGCCCCGTGCGGCGGACGGACGCCACGACGGTCTCCTCGTCGAACGGGACGAGCGAGCGCAGGTCCACGACCTCCAGGTCCCAGCCCTCCTCGCGCGCCGCCTCGGCCGCCTCCAGGCACACCGGCAGCGAGGGCCCGTAGGTGATCAGCGTGGCGCTCGTGCCGGTACGCCGGACGAGTGCCTTCCCGATCCCCGGCACGGCGGCCGGCGTCGCGGGGTTCCACTCCGCCTTCGACCAGTACAGCCGCTTGGGCTCCAGGAAGACCACCGGGTCGTCGCTCGCGATCGACGCGCGCAGCAGCCCGTACGCGTCCTCCACGGTCGCCGGAGTCACCACGTGCAGGCCGGGAGTGGCCACGTAGTACGCCTCGGAGGAGTCGCTGTGGTGCTCCACCCCGCCGATCCCGCCGCCGTACGGCACCCGGATGGTGATCGGGAGCGGCATCGCGCCGCGCGTCCGGTTGCGCATCTTCGCCACGTGCGAGATCAGCTGCTCGAACGCCGGATACGCGAACGCGTCGAACTGCATCTCCACGACCGGCCGCAGCCCGTACATGGCCATGCCCACCGCGGCGCCCAGGATCCCGGCCTCCGCGAGCGGGGTGTCCGTGCAGCGCTCCTCGCCGAACTCCTTCGCGAGGCCGTCCGTGATACGGAAGACCCCGCCCAGCGTCCCGACGTCCTCGCCCATGACGTGGACCGTCGGGTCCTCCGCCATCGCGTCGCGCATGGCCCGCTGCAGCGCCTGCGCCATCGTCGCCGGCTTCACGGCCACCGTGGTCACGACTGCTCCTCCGCGTCGAGCTCGGCGCGCAGCATCTCCGCCTGCTCGCGGAGCCGGCCGGTCTGCTCCGCGTAGACGTTTTCGAACAGGTCCATCGGGTCGAGCACGGGCTCGGCGTTCATCCGCTCGCGCAGGGTCGCGGCCATCGCCTCGGCGGCGTCCTTGGCCTCCTGGATGCCCGCCTCGTCCAGCATTCCGCGGGCGGTCAGCTCGCGCTCCAGCAGCTCCACCGGGTCGTGCGCCTTCCATGCCTCGACCTCCGCGTCACCGCGGTAGCGGGTCGCGTCGTCGGCGTTGGTGTGGGCCTCGATGCGGTACGTGACCGCCTCGATCAGCGTCGGTCCGCCGCCGGCCCGGGCCCGCCGGACGGCCTCGGACAGCACCTCGTGCACGGCGGCGATGTCGTTGCCGTCGACGAGGCGGCCGGGCATCCCGTACCCGACGGCCTTGTGGGCCAGGGTGGGGGCGGCGGTCTGCTTGGCGAGCGGGACCGATATGGCGAAGCCGTTGTTCTGGACGAGGAAGACCACGGGGGCCTGCCAGACGGCCGCGAAGTTCAGCGCCTCGTGGAAATCGCCCTCGCTGGTGCCGCCGTCGCCGACCATGGCGAGGGCGACCACGTCGTCACCGCGCAGGCGGGCCGCGTGCGCCAGGCCGACCGCGTGCGGCAGCTGGGTGGCGAGCGGGGTGCTCAGGGGGGCGATCCGGTACTCGCGCGGGTCGTACCCCGTGTGCCAGTCACCGCGCAGCAGCGTCAGCGCCTGGACCGGGTCGAGTCCGCGCGCAACGGCCGCGAGGGTGTCGCGGTAGCTCGGGAACAGCCAGTCCTGCTCCTCCAGGGCCATCGCGGCCGCGATCTCGCAGGCCTCCTGGCCGACGGTGGAGGGGTACACGGCCAGTCGGCCCTGCCGGGTGAGGGCGGTGGCCTGGGCGTTGTACCGGCGGCCGCGCACCAGCTCTGCGTAGCAGCGGCGCATCAGCTCGGGGTCGAGCTTCTCGGCGGCCGGTGTGCCCAGCACCCGGTACGGCTCGGGGTCCGGGAGCAGCGGGGCGGCATCCGTACGGGGCCTCCAGGCGGGCGGCGGGGTGGAGCGGTGGGATGCACCGGCACCGGGCAGCTCTTGGACCGTCATGGCGGCGTACACCTCCTCGTGGGAAGCGGGCAGGGCGACTCGGCTGTGAGGCGCCTCACCAACCGATTGTTCGGTCGATGGCGCAATTTGGCTACAGGCGGCTCCAGGCTGTGGACAAAGTGGCGCCGGAGCCCTGGGATGGGTGCAGGACGTCCAGGAGAGGGAGGCAGTGGGCAATGCCGGATGAACAAATGGCCGCACCGGGTTCCACGCCGGGTTCCGCACCGGTGCCGCCGGGCGGTGCGCCTTCGGCCCCACAGAACCCGCCGACCCCTCCGCGCCCCTTGGATCCCATCGACCGTTCGATCATGCGCCTGCTCCAGGCGGACGGCCGCGCGTCGATACGGTCGGTGGCCGAGCAGGTCCACGTATCGCGCGCGAACGCCTACGCGCGGATCAACCGGCTGATCGACGATGGCGTGATCCGCGGGTTCACGGCCCGCGTCAACCACGAGAGGGCGGGCCAGGGCGCCTCCGCGTACATCACCCTGAAGATCGTCCAGAATTCCTGGCGCACCGTCCGCGAGAAGCTCCGCGAGCTGCCGGGCGCGGCGCACATCGCTCTGGTCAGCGGCGATTTCGACGTCCTGCTGCTGGTCCACACCCCCGACAACCGCACGCTGCGCGAGCTGGTCCTGACCCGCCTCCAGTCCATCCCGGAGGTGCTGTCGACCCGCACCCTGCTGGTGTTCGAGGAAACGGATCTGCTCGATTCCGGCCCCGGACCGAACGGCTCCCCGGCGATCTCCGAGGAGTAGCGGGCGCCGGGGGCCGACGCCCGGGAACGGCAGAGCCCCGGGAGGCCTTGAGGGCCTTCCCGGGGCTCTTCACGAGGCCGGCTGCGCGACGGTCACTTCGTGTCGTAGTAGCCGAACATGTCGACGATCAGGTCCGCGGTGTCCCAGCTCCGGTTCCAGAAGTCGACGATCCCGGTGCTGCCGGTGCTCGCCTGGACCAGGTTCGGGACGGTCTGGCCGGCCGTCCAGTTCAGCGTGGACGCCGTGGGCGTTGCCGGCCAGACGTCCCTCCCGTTGGCGTAGTCGTCCCGGGTGTTCGGGTCCGGCGCGACCGACAGGAATCCGTCGGCCCTCGTGTTGGTCACCGTCGTGTTCAGGACGACGCCCGTGATGCCCTTGTCCTGGGTGGACATCGGCATCCAGATGTAGCCCCCGTCGTACATCGGCCCCTGGCCCCAGCTGCGGGTGTCGAGCCTGCGGACCGGCGCCATGGACATGAACGCCCCGGAGCTGTCGGGGCTGTAGTAGCCGACGACGTCGACGATGACGTCGGTGCCCGCCCAGGCGCCGTTGAAGATGTTGACCTTGCCGTCGGCGCCGACGGGGACGACCACCGAGTTGGCGACGGTCTGCCGTGCGGTGAAGTTCAGGTTCGAGGTGTTCGGGGCCTGCTGTCCGCTCGGGTAGGCCGTCAGGTGACCGGCCTCGCGCGGGTTGGTGACGGTCACGTTCAGCGCCACGGCGGTGGCGTTGGAGGGCACGTACCAGCCGCCGAGCTGCACGCCGATCGACTTGCGGCCCCCGACCTGGCCCTGGGGCGCGCCCTGGCCGGAACGGGTGTCCACGGCGCGGACCGGGGTGATCGGGGTGTAGCCGCTGGCCGCGGTGCGGGTGAAGTAGCCCGTGATGTCCGCGATCAGGTCGATCGCCGTCCAGCTGCCGTTGTAGAGCTCGACGGTGCCGTCCTTGCCCACCGGCACGATCACCATGTTCGGGACGGTCTGCGCGGCCACGAAGTTGACGTTGGACGTCGTCGGACGCGTGGTGCCACCGGGGAACACCGTGACGTGACCGGGGTTCGAGGTGTTGGTCGCGGTGACGTTCAGGGCCACGGCCGTGACACCCGCCGGGATCTTGCCGTTGCCGGCGATCTTCACCTTGGCCGAGGAGTACGCCTGCACCATGCCCCGCGGGGCTCCGGTGCCGTCCCGGGTGTCCAGGAGACGTGTCGGGGCGTACGGGGTGAAGTCGGCGCCCAGCGTCGACAGCGGGAGCTCGTTGACGACCTCCACCTGGTTCGTCGAGTCCTTGACGGTGACCTTGACGTTGTACTCGCCGACCTTGGCGTAGGTGTGCTTGGCCGACACCTCCTGACCCGGGTAGGCGTCGGAGACGTCGGTCGAACCGTCGCCCCAGTCGTACGTCACCATGAGCGTGGCGCCCTGGACGCTGACGACCTGCGCCCGCAGTTCGATGCCGTGGGCGGAGGTGGCGCCGGCGTCGAGGACGAGCCCCAGCTCCGGGTTGCCCGCGGCGGCGGTCTCCGCGCCCTGCGCGGTGGCGTTCGCGGAAGCCTTGCCCTTGGCCGCGGGCAGGGTCTTGCGGACCGAGCGCTCCTTCGGGCTGTGGAAGGTCTTGGCACCGGTCGTACCGAGCTTGGCCAGGTCCGCTCCGGGAGCGGACACCCCCTTGGCCACCGGTGCGGACGAGCCCGCGGCCGGACCGGCCGCCTGGGCCATGCCCGGGATGAAACCAACGCTGGCCGCGACGACAACGGCAGCGGAAACTACAAGACGGCGACTGCGCACCGGCCCCCCATTTTCTGTTACTGCTTGAACGCGTTCGAAAGCTCGCTCATCGTACAGAGTTCGCACAGCAGTTCATCAGAAAATATGCGGCCTGATCGTACGGATCATGTCGCGGAGCTAGCCGCGAACCGTCCGCAGGCCGTCCAGGGCCATGTGGACCACGGCGTCGGCCAGCTGGTCCGCGGTCGTGCCGGGGTGCGGGCGGTACCACTCCACCAGCGAGTTCACCATGCCGAACAGCAGGCGCGTGGCCAGCCGGATGTCCACGTCCGCCCGCAGGTCCCCGTCCGCCGCGGCCGCCTTCAGCAGCTCCGCGACCTGGTGGTCGAACTCGCGGCGGCGCTCCAGGGCCCAGCGCTCGGTCCGGGTGTTGCCCCGTACCCGCAGCAGCAGCGTCACGTACGGGAGCTCCGCGACCAGGACCTCGACCGTGCGGCGCGTGACGTACTCGACCCGCTCGACCGCCCGGCCGCGTACCGCGCCCGGCTCCTCCAGTACGGCGAAGAGCCCGTCGAGCGCACGGCTGACGGCGCGCTGCAAGAGCTCCTCCTTGCCCGCCACGTGGTGGTAGATCGAGGACTTCGAGATGCCCGCCGCCTTGGAGAGGTGCTCCATGGAGGTGCCGTCGTAGCCCCGCTCGTTGAAGACCTGGACCGCGACGGACAGGAGCGTCTCGGGGGTGTAGGTGTCCCGCTTCGCGGTGGTCATGCAGTCTCCTCCGCGGCGCCCTCGTAGCCCTCTTCGCCCTCTTCGCCCTCTTCGCCCTCTTCGCCCTCGGTGTAGCCGAGCTTGAACAGCGCCAGCGAGGGCGCGTAGCGGCCGCCGGGACAGCGCTCGTCGAGGTGGTGCAGCAAGTCGTACGCCCAGTCGCGGCCGAGCCGGTCGTGCCATTCGGACGGGCCCAGCGGGTAGTTGACGCCGAGCCGCATCGCCGTGTCGATGTCCTCGGCGGTGGCCGCGCCGCGCGCGACGGCGTCGGCGGTCAGGTCGATCAGCATCGCGACCGTACGAGCCACGATCATGCCGGGCACGTCGCCGATGACGGAGACCTTCTTGCCGAGCCTCTGGAAGAGGCCGACCGCCTCGGCCAGGGTCCGCTCGCTGGTGTCCTCGCCGGCGGAGAGCGCGATCCGGGTGGCCCCGCGGTAGTCGAGCGCGAGGTCGAAGTAGACGACGTCGGCGAACTCGATCGAGGTCTTGCCGTCCGCGAGCACCAGCTGGCCCTCGCCGGGCAGCTGGATGTACGGGCCCCCGTGCTCGGTGGAGGTGACCGCGATCCCGGCCTCTTCCAGCAGCTCGACGAGCCCGGCGGCGGGACCGAGGTCGCCGACCACGGTGACCTTCTCCGGGGCCTCCTCGGGACCGGCCGTGTGCGGGGCGGGGACCTCGGCGTCCGGGCCGTACGGGAACCAGCCGTGCCCCGACTTGCGGCCCAGGCGGCCCGACTGGACCAGTCGGCGCTGCGCGAGGGACGGGGTGAACTTGGGGCTCCGGAAGAACGACTCCCACACGGAGCGGGTGACGGCCTCGTTGACGTCCTGGCCGATCAGGTCGGTCAGCTGGAACGGGCCCATCTTGAAACCGCCGCTCTCGCGGAGCACGGCGTCGATGGTGGCCGGGTCGGCGCCCTGCTCCTCGTACACCGCGAAGGCCTCGGCGTAGAAGGGGCGGGCGATCCGGTTGACGATGAAACCGGGGGTGTCGGCGCAGCGGACCGGCGTCTTCCCCCAGCCCAGCACGGTGGCGTACGCGCGCTCGGCGGCGGCCGGGTCGGTCGCGAAACCGCTGACCACCTCGACGAGCGGGAGCAGCGGGGCCGGGTTGAAGAAGTGCAGGCCGAGGAAGCGGCCGGGGTGCGCGAGGCCGGCGGCGAGCTCGGTGACGGAGAGGGAGGAGGTGTTGGTCGCCAGCAGGGCATCCGGCGAAACCACCTCTTCGAGCGTTTCGAAGAGTGCGCGCTTGACGGCGACGTCCTCGACGACCGCCTCGATGACGAGCGCGGCGCCCGCGAGGTCGGCGAGGGCGGAAGCCGCTTCGATCCGGCCGATCGCGTCCTCGGCCTCGGCGCGGTCGAGGCGGCCCTTGGCGGCCATGCGGTCGACGCGGTCCTGGACGATTCCGACGCCGCCGGCGGCGAGCGTGGCGTTGATGTCGTAGATCAGCACCCGGTGACCTGCGAGGAGGGCGACCTGGGCGATGCCCTGTCCCATGGTGCCGGCGCCGACGACCGCCACAGTGCGGGCCCGCTCGATTGCTGTCATGTCCTGATCCTCCCGCACCGGGTTATCCACAGGCCTGCCGGGCCCTCTTGTCCCGACCGATCGTTCGGTTACTCTAACTCCAGTCTGCTCTTCTTCACCCGCCCCTGCCTGATCTCAGTCTGCGACCCAGCCTGATCTTGCCCGGCTCAACGAGGAGTTGGTCCCTGATGGCCGCCGAGCTCACCGTCCCCCTGCTGTCCGACAAGCACCGGTCCACCCTGGACCAGGCCCTGGCGGCCATCCGCAGCCGCGCCTACTGGTCCCCGCATCCGGAGCACCCCAAGGCCTACGGCGAGACCGCGCCGGCCGACGGGCTCGCCGCGTTCGAGGCCGTCCGCGGCACCCGGTTCGACCTGGGCCAGCCCGGCACCGACGGCTGGGCCGGCGGCGAGGTGTCCCCGTACGGCCCCGAGCTGGGCGTCGAGTACCCGCACGTTGACCCGGACGTGCTGCTGCCCGCGATGAAGGCCGGCATGGGCGCCTGGCGGGACGCCGGGCCCGAGGCCCGCGCCCTGGTCTGCATCGAGATCCTGTCCCGGATCGGCGCGCGGACGCACGAGTTCGCGCACGCGGTCATGCACACCAGCGGCCAGGCCTTCATGATGGCGTTCCAGGCGGGCGGCCCGCACGCGCAGGACCGCGGCCTGGAGGCGGTGGCCTACGCGTACGAGGAGCAGACCCGCGTCCCCGGCCAGGCCGACTGGTCGAAGCCGCAGGGCAAGAGGGACCCGCTGGCACTCGGCAAGACCTTCACGGCCGTGCCGCGCGGCATCTCCCTGATGATCGGCTGCAACACCTTCCCGACCTGGAACGGCTACCCGGGCCTGTTCGCCTCCCTGGCCACGGGCAATGCGGTGCTGGTCAAGCCGCACCCGCGCGCCGTGCTCCCGCTGGCGCTGACGGTGAAGGTGGCCCGCGAGGTCCTCGCCGAGGCGGGCTTCGACCCGAATCTGGTGGCGCTGGCCGTGGACCGGCCGGGTGAGGGCATCGCCAAGACCCTGGCCGTCCGCCCCGAGATCAAGCTGATCGACTACACCGGCTCGACGGAGTTCGGCGACTGGCTGGAGGCCAACGCCCGCCAGGCCCAGGTCTACACGGAGAAGGCCGGCGTCAACACGGTCGTCGTCGACTCGACCTCCGACTACAAGGGGATGCTCTCCAACCTGGCGTTCTCCCTGTCCCTGTACAGCGGCCAGATGTGCACCACCCCGCAGAACCTGCTGATCCCGCGGGACGGCATCGAGACGGATGCCGGTCGCAAGTCGTACGACGAGGTCGTCGCCGACCTCGCGGCCTCGGTCGGCGGCCTGCTCGGCGACGACGCCCGGGCCAACGCGCTGCTCGGCGCCCTGGTCAACCCGGACGTCAAGACCCGCCTGGAGGCGGCTGCCGGCCTCGGGGAGGTGGCACTGGCCTCGCGCGAGGTGGTGAACCCGGAGTTCCCGGACGCGGTGGTCCGTACGCCGGTGATGGTGAAGCTGGACGCGTCCAAGCCGGATCCGGAGGCCCCGTACCTGTCGGAGTGCTTCGGCCCGGTGTCCTTCGCGGTGGCCGTCGACTCGACGGCGGACGCCCTGGACCTCCTGCGCCGCACGGTGCGGGAGAAGGGCGCGATGACCGTCGGCGCCTACACCACGTCGGCCGACACCGAGCGGGCGATCGAGGAGGTCTGCCTGGAGGAGTCGGCGCAGCTCTCCCTGAACCTGACGGGCGGGGTCTACGTCAACCAGACCGCGGCCTTCTCGGACTTCCACGGCTCGGGCGGCAACCCGGCGGCGAACGCGGCCCTCTGTGACGGGGCCTTCGTCTCGAACCGCTTCCGCATGGTGGAGATCCGCCGCCAGGCCTGAGGCCGCGGACGGGCGGGCCCGGCGTGGCGGCGCCGGGCCCGCTTGACCCTCGACCTGGTGGAGGTCCCAGAGTCGTGGGTGTGGAGAGCGACATGCGCAGCATCGGCGAGATGGGCCGGGACAGCGGGATGGGGGTGAGCGCCCTGCGGTTCTACGACCGCGCGGGCGTCCTCGTACCGGCATGGGTCGATCCGGTGACGGGATACCGCTGGTACGCGCCTGAGCAGCTCGACGAGGCACGGCTGCTTGCCCGGCTGCGGCGCTCGGGGATGCCGCTCGCGGACGTCCGGCTGGTGCTGGCCGGCTGGGCAGGCGGGGAAACCGGTCTGGTGCCCCGGCTGCTCGACGGGCATCTGCGCCGGCTCGAACGCGGGCTGGCCGAAGCACGCGAGGAACTCTCCACGGTACGAGCCCTACTCGGACACCAGGAGACCTCCATGACCACCGCCCCCGCCACCGCCCGGCTGACCGTGCCGGGCGGCGAACTCGCGGCCGCGCTGGACGCCGTACGCTTCGCCGCCGGAACCGACCCCGAGCTGTCGATGCTCGCCGGGATCCACTTCGACATCGAGGGCGGGGCCCTGCACCTCGTGGCCACGGACCGCTACCGGATGGCCGTCGCCCGTACGTCCGCCACCGGCCACGGCGGCGGACGGGTCCAGGTGACCGTGCCCACCCCGCTCGCCGACGCGATGCGCGCCCTGCTGACCGACGGGTCCCCGGCCCGCCTCAGCGTGGACGGGGACACGGTGGAGCTGGAGACCCAGGGCCGCCAGGTCGCCGGGCAGAGCCTCGGCGAGGAGTTCCCCGACTACCGCCGCCTCACCCGGCTGCCCGAGGGCCGCCGCCTCACCCTGGACGTACCGGCCCTGCGCCGCGCCCTGCGGGCGCAGGACGGCGAGGTGTGCGTCCTCGCCCTGACGGACAGCGTGGCCGTCGGCGACGACGACCCCACCGGTGACCGGGTCGGGGTCAACCCGGCCTTCCTGCTCGACGCGCTGGCCGCCGGGGAGGAGATGCTGCTGGAGTACGTCGGCCCCAAGGCGCCCCTCGTCCTGCTGCGCCCCGACGTCGAGGACGCGTTCTCGCTTCTGATGCCGGTCAGTCTTGAGGCGTGACCTTCGGCCCGCCCCAGTGGAAGAGGGCCATGGCCACGCTGGTGGCCAGGTTGTAGCTGGAGACCTGCGGGCGCATCGGCAGGGCGACCAGGTGGTCGGCCCGTTCGCGCAGCTCGGGTGAGATGCCGTGCCGCTCCGAGCCGAAGGCGAGCAGGGCGTCGTCCGGGAGGGTGAGGGCGCGGATGTCCTCGCCCTCCGGGTCGAGCGCGTAGAGCGGCCCGGCGGGCAGGGTGTCGATCTCCACCCGGTCCACGGTGGTGGCGTAGTGCAGCCCCGCTCCGGCGCGGACCACGTTGGGGTGCCAGGGGTCGAGATCGCCGCGGGTGACGACGCCGGTGGCGCCGAACCCGGCCGCGAGCCGGACGACGGCGCCGACGTTGCCGAGGTTGCGGGGGTTGTCGAGCACGACGACGGGCGCGGTCCGGGGCTGCCGATCGAGCCGGGCCCGCCCTTCGGTCCGGTCGGGCCGCACGGCCAGCGCCGCCACTCCGGTGGGATGCACCCGGTTCACGAGCGCCCGCAGCTCGCCCCCGCGCACCAGCCGCCCCACCTCGCCCGCCACGTCCGGTGCCAGCTCCCCGGCCAGCGCCCGTACGGCATCGGGGTCATCGGCCACGACGAGCCGCACATCGGCCCCGAACCGCAGGGCGTGCTTCAGCGCGTGGAACCCGTCGAGGAGTACGAGGTCCCCGCGCTCGGCGGCCTGCCGCCACAGCCGCGCGCTCTCGTCGGAGCTCTCGTCACGGCTCCCGTGCTGCTCAGTCATACCGCCGAGCGTACGGGCCGCGGTTGCGGAGTCGGCCCCGGTAGGGGAGCGGAGCCGCCGGGTCGCCGCGCGGCGACCCGCGCCCCGAGCCAGACCAGGAACGCCGTCGGCAGGAACACCGCGTCGGCGGCGATCATCGCCAGCGAGAAGAACGGCAGACCGAGCAGCACGGCGATCCCCGCGTGCTCCAGCATCATCAGCGCCAGCAGCACGTTCTTGATCCGTCGGTTGAACACGGTGAACGGAAACGCGACCTGCACCGCCACCGTCCCGTACGACAGCAGCATCACCGCCGTCCCGCTCCCCGCCAGTACCCCGGACAGCCCCGGCCACGGCGTGAAGTAGTCCAGCCCGAGCGGGTAGTACAGCGCGGTCCCGTCCTGCCAGCGCGACCCCTGGATCTTGTACCAGCCGGCCGTCGCGTAGATCAGGCAGACCTCCGCCATGATCACCAACAGCCCCGCGCTGTGGACGAGGTTCGCCAGGACGTCCAGGACCGCCCGCCCCTCGCCCTCCGGCTCGTACCGGTCCACCATCCACCACAGCGCGGACACGACCCACAGCGCCCCGAAGGCGGCCAGCCAGCCGTAGCCGAACCGATCCGTCACCGCGCCGAACGCGAACAGGGCGCCCAGCACGGCCCACAGCACCGGCCCGGCCGCCCCCGCCGAGGCCGACCCCCGCAGCCGCGCGCGCCGCGCGTCCAGCGACCAGACCTGCGCGCACCGCATCAGCACCAGGTACATCGCCATCAGGTGGATGACGTTGTCCCCGCCGTCGCCCATGAACACGCTGCGGTTCTGCAGCGACAGCACCCCGACCATGAACACCACGGACGTCGCACGCGTCCGCCAGCCCAGCATCAGCAGCAGGCTCGACAGCACCGACAGCGCGTAGACGGCTTGGAACCACGGCTCCGAGTCCGACCACACCAGCACCGAGAAGGCGTGGTTCGAGGCGATCAGCCGCTCCGCCAGCCCGAAGCTCCAGGGTCCCTCCGGCCCGTACAGCTCGCCCCGGTGCGGGAACTCGCGCAGCAGGAAGAACAGCCAGGTCCCCGAGAAGCCGATCCGCACGACGGCGCTCTGGTACGGGCCCAGTGCCCGCCCGCTGACCCGGGCGACCGCCCGGGCGGCAGCGGCCCGCGCCCGCGCGGCCGCCCGCGCAGGCCCCGCAGCGCCCGCAGCGCCCGCAGCGCCCGCAGCAGCCTCAGGCGCCGCACGCCTCACACCGTCCACCACGGCAGCTCCCGGTAGTAGGTCTGGGTGTCGGTCTTCTCGTCGCTCCACGGCGGCGCCGCCACCGCCCGCGTCGCCGAACGCAGCTGGATCCGTACGATCTCGTCCCGGGCGATCCCGTCGTCCGCGAGCCGGTTCAGCGCGATCCGCCGCAGGTACTGCTCCGACAGGTCGCCGCGCTCGCCGATCGGCTTGTTGTCCTCGTCGTGCGAGCCGGTGAAGAAGTCCCAGGCCCGGCGCAGCTCGTTCTGGCGCGTGTGGCTCGGCAGCAGGCTGTGCCGGATGGCCGCCCCGTCCTGCGCGGACAGGTCGCGCCAGCCGCCGGCGACCGGTGCGCCGCCGGGCGTGCGGACCTCCGCCCGTACCTCCACCGCGATGTTCTGCTGGAGCGGGTTGGGGGCGAAGAGCTTCCAGTTCTGCTCGAACTCGGGGTAGATCCAGTCGTCGACCGTCTGCGCGTGCTGCTTGCTCACCGTGTTGGACGGGGCGACGTGCAGGAAGACCAGCGCCAGGTGCCCGCAGGCGGCGAGGCCCACGGCCGCCAGCGCGAGGGCCGTGACGACCCGGTACGGGGCGGACAGGCCCGCGATCCCGGGAGCCCGCGCCGGCTCCGCCCGGTCGGCGGGCGGCTCGGCCGCCGGGCCGGCCGACAGCTCGACCGGTGACTCGACCGGCGGATCCGCCGGGGGCCGGGCCGACGGGACGGCTGCCGCGGCGACTGGTGGATCAACCGGCGGATCGAGCGGCGGAACAGCTGCTTCCGCGGGCTCTCGCTCGTTCGATTCCATCCCGCCCCGATCATCCGGCGTCCACAGGGTTGACCTCAGAGGTTGACACCCTACGGGCCGCCGACCCACCATTGAAGAGTACGAACCGAACGATCGGTCGGTCGGGCGGTCAACAATCTCTGGCAGGGGGCCGGGATGGTGGCAGTGACCCCGGAAACGGGGCAGGACTCAGGCCTCGGGGCTGACCTCGGGGCACAGCTCGCGGCGGCCTTCGACGCAGCTGTGGCGGCCGAGGAGCGCGTCGAGCCGCGCGACTGGATGCCCGAGGCGTACCGCGCCTCGCTGGTCCGCCAGATGGCCCAGCACGCCCACTCCGAGATCATCGGCATGCAGCCCGAGGCCAACTGGATCACCCGCGCGCCCTCGCTGCGCCGCAAGGCGATCCTGATGGCGAAGGTCCAGGACGAGGCCGGGCACGGCCTCTACCTGTACAGCGCCGCCGAGACCCTGGGCACCAGCCGCGACGAGCTGCTCGACAAGCTCCACTCCGGCAAGCAGAAGTACTCCTCCATCTTCAACTACCCGACCCTGACCTGGGCCGATGTCGGCGCGATCGGCTGGCTCGTGGACGGCGCGGCGATCACCAACCAAGTGCCGATCTGCCGCTGCTCGTACGGGCCGTACGCCCGCGCGATGGTGCGGATCTGCAAGGAGGAGTCCTTCCACCAGCGCCAGGGCTTCGAGCTCCTCATGGCCCTGTCCAAGGGCACCGAGGCGCAGCACGCGATGGCGCAGGACGCCGTGAACCGCTGGTGGTGGCCCTCGCTGATGATGTTCGGCCCCCCGGACGACGAATCGGCGCACTCCGCGCAGTCCATGGCCTGGCGGATCAAGCGGCACTCCAACGACGAGCTGCGCCAGCGTTTCGTGGACATCGCCGTGCCGCAGGCCGAGGCGCTGGGCCTGACCCTGCCCGACCCGGACCTGAAGTGGAACGAGGAGCGCGGGCACCACGACTTCGGCGCGATCGACTGGGCGGAGTTCTGGGACGTGCTCAAGGGCAACGGCCCGTGCAACGAACAGCGGATCGGCCAGCGCCGCCGGGCCCACGAGGAAGGCGCCTGGGTCCGCGAGGCGGCCGCGGCGTACGCGGCGAAGCACAGCGCACAGCACGCCGTACAGAACACGGCGACGAACGAGGAGGCAGGGGTATGACGCAGAACTGGCCACTGTGGGAGGTGTTCGTGCGCTCGCGCCGCGGCCTCTCGCACACGCACGCGGGCAGCCTGCACGCACCCGACGCGGAGATGGCCCTGCGCAACGCCCGCGACCTCTACACCCGGCGCGGCGAGGGCATCTCGATCTGGGTGGTGCCCTCCGCCGAGATCACCGCCTCCTCGCCGGACGAGCGGGACCCGTTCTTCGCCCCGTCGGCCGACAAGCCGTACCGGCACCCGACCTTCTACGAGATCCCCGAGGGGGTGAACCACCTGTGAGCAGCACCGATGCCGTCCAGTCTGACGTAGTCCAGTCGGCCGCCCTCGTGCTCGGGGACGACGCGCTGATCCTCTCCCACCGCCTCGGTGAGTGGGCGGGTCACGCACCCGTCCTGGAGGAGGAGGTCGCCCTCGCGAACATCGCGCTCGACCTGCTCGGCCAGGCCCGCGTCCTGCTGTCCATGGCCGGCGACGAGGACGAGCTGGCCTTCCTGCGCGAGGAGCGGTCCTTCCGCAACCTCCAGCTGGTCGAGCAGCCGAACGGGGACTTCGCCCACACCATCGCCCGCCAGCTCTACTTCTCCTTCCACCAGCACGAGCTGTACGCGGAACTGGCCGCCGGCGAAGGCCCGTTCGCCCCGCTCGCGGCCAAGGCCGTCAAGGAGACCGCGTACCACCGCGACCACGCCGAGCAGTGGACCCTGCGGCTCGGCGACGGCACGCAGGAGAGCCGTGCCCGCATGCGGACCGCCCTGGACGCGCTGTGGAAGTACACCGGCGAGATGTTCCAGCCGGTGGACGGCATCGACGGCGTGGACTGGGCCGCCCTGGAGGGCCGCTGGCTGGCCGCCGTGGGCGGCGTCCTGGAGCGGGCCGGGCTCGCGCTCCCCGAAGGCCCGCGCACCGGCGCCTGGGCCGCCGGGGCGGGCCGCCAGGGCCTGCACACCGAGTCGTTCGGCAGGCTGCTCGCCGAGATGCAGCACCTGCACCGCAGCCATCCGGGGGCGTCATGGTGACCGATACGCCCCGTGCCGCGGCCCCCGCGGGCGGGCCCAAGGCACCGGAGGCCCCGGAGGCGATGACCCGCCTGGAGGCGGAGCTGGCCGAGCTGGCGGGCTCCGTCCCCGACCCCGAGCTGCCCGTCCTCAGCCTCGCCGACCTGGGCGTGATGCGCGGGGTACGGATGTACGAGGACGGCCACGTCGAGGTCACGCTGACCCCGACCTACACCGGCTGCCCCGCGATCGAGGCCATGTCCGCCGACATCGAGCGGGTCCTGACGGGCCACGGCATCCCGGACGTGCGGGTGCGCACCGTCCTGGCCCCGGCCTGGTCCACCGACGACATCAGCGCCGAGGGCCGGCGCAAGCTCGCCGAGTTCGGCATCGCCCCGCCCCGCCCGCACGCGGCCGGCGGGCCGGTCCCGGTCGCCCTCTCGGTCCGCTGCCCGAACTGCGGATCGACCGACACCGAGCTGCTCAGCCGGTTCTCCTCCACCGCATGCAAGGCGCTGCGCCGCTGCACCGCCTGCCGTGAACCGTTCGACCACTTCAAGGAGCTGTAGATGGCCGCGTCCACGCCGTCGCCCACGTCGGGCTCCGGGCGCCCCGCGCGCCACGGCGCCTTCCACCCGCTGACGGTGGCGGCGGTCGACCGGCTCACCGACGACTCCGTGGCGCTGACCCTGCGCGTCCCCGAGGAGCTGCGCGGCGAGTACCTGCACGCCCCCGGCCAGCACCTCACCCTGCGCCGCCGTACCCCCGAGGGCACGGAGGTCCGCCGTACGTACTCGATCTGCTCGGCCGCCCCGGCCCCCTCGGGCCCGGGCCCGGCGACGCTGCGGGTGGGCGTGCGGCTGGTGGAGGGCGGGGAGTTCTCCACGTTCGCCCACAAGGAGATCGCCGCCGGGGACGTGCTGGACGTGATGGTCCCGGCCGGGCGCTTCGTCCTGGAGCCGGCCGCCGCCCCGAGCGCCGGGCACTACGCGGCGATCGTCGGCGGCAGCGGGATCACCCCGGTGCTGTCGATCGCCGCCTCGCTGCTGGCGGCGCGGCCCGACGCCCGGTTCTGCCTGGTCCGCAGCGACCGTACGGCCGCGTCGACGATGTTCCTGGACGAGGTCGCGGACCTCAAGGACCGTTTTCCGGACCGCTTCCAGCTGGTGACCGTGCTCTCCCGCGAGGAGCAGGAGGCCGGGCTGCCGTCCGGCCGCCTCGACGAGGAGCGGCTGAAGGCCCTGCTGCCCGCGCTGCTGCCCGTCGCGGAGGTGACGGGCTGGTTCCTGTGCGGCCCGTACGGGCTCGTCATGGGCGCGGAGCGGGCGCTGGGCACGCTCGGCGTCGCCCGGACCCGGATCCACGAGGAGGTCTTCCACGTCGAGGACACGGCGGCGCCGTCCCCCGCCGCGGCCCCCTCCCACGTACGGGTCACGGCCCGCCTCGACGGCCGCTCCGGGACCTGGCCGGTCCAGGACGGCGAATCCCTGCTGGACGCCGTGCTGCGCAACCGCGCGGACGCCCCGTACGCCTGCAAGGGCGGGGTCTGCGGCACCTGCCGGGCGTTCCTGGTCACGGGCGAGGTCCGGATGGACCGGAACTTCGCGCTGGAGTCCGAGGAGACGGAGGCCGGGTTCGTGCTGGCCTGCCAGTCGCACGCGGTGACCGAGGAAGTGGAGATCGACTTCGACCGCTGAGGCCACCCGTTTCCCCACCCTGGGCATTTTCCCCCGCTTGCTCTATCTTGACGCACCGTCAGGTCCGGACCGGGCCTGACGGGGATCCGGTGCGCGCGGGAGGACAGGCAGTGGACTTCACCTTCACCGAGGAGCAGCAGGCCGCCGTCGAGGCGGCGAAGGCCGTCTTCGCGGACGTCGCCCCGGACGGCGTGCCCAGCCCCGCGCTGACCCCGGGGGCCGTCGCCGAGGACTTCGACCGGCAGCTGTGGGCCAAGCTCGCCGCCTCCGACCTGCTGAGCCTGGTCCTCGCCGAGGAGCACGGCGGCGGGGGCCTCGACGCGATCGCCCTGTGCCTGGTGCTGCGCGAGGCGGCGAAGGTGCTGGCCCGGGTTCCGCTGCTGGAGCACTGCGCCACCGCCATGGCCGTCCAGGCCCACGGCAGCCCCGAACTGGCCGCCGCCCTGCTGCCCGGCGCCGGGCGCGGGACGCTCGTCCTCACCGCCGCCGCACACGGCCGCAGCGGCCACGATCCCGCGGAACTCTCCGTCAACGCCCGCCGCGAGGGCACCCGGTGGATCCTCGACGGCGTGCAGACGGCCGTCCCGTGGGCGCACGGCGCCGACTGGATCGCCGTACCGGCCCACAGCGGGGAGGGGGAGGCCGTCCTGGCGCTCGTCCCGCGCACCGCCGAGGGCCTCACCCTGGCCGACCAGGTGTCCACCAGCGGGGAGCGGCTGGCCGAACTCACCCTGGACGGCGTACGGGTGCCCGCGAGCCACCTCATCGACACCCCGGGCGCCTGGGAGCGGCTGCGCCAGCTCCTCGCCACCGGGACCTGCGCCCTGGCGCTCGGCCTGGGCACCGGCGTGCTCGCCATGACCAGCCAATACACCGGCAAGCGCGAGCAGTTCGGCTTCCCGGTGGCCACCTTCCAGGCCGTCGCCGTCCAGGCCGCCGACCGCTACATCGACCTGCGCGCCATGGAGGTCACCCTCTGGCAGGCCGCCTGGCGGCTCGACGCGGCGACCGGTGGAGCCGGCGGACCGCTGCCGAGCGCCGGGGACGTCGCCGTCGCGAAGATATGGGCCTCGGAGGGGGTACGCCGGGTCGTGCAGACCGCGCAGCACCTGCACGGTGGCTTCGGCGCCGACACCGACTACCCGCTGCACCGCTACCACGCGTGGGCGAAGCAGCTGGAGCTCCAGCTGGGCCCGGCCGCCGCGCACGAGGAGGCGCTGGGCGACCTGCTGGCCGCCCACGCCCTCGCCTGACCGCCGACGGCCCGGCCGAAAGACCCGGACGCCGCGGGTCGGGCAGGGCTTGCGGACACCCCTAGAGCACGAAGGCCGGGTTCCCGTTGTCGGTGACCATCGGGCGCCCGGCGCCGTCCCAGGCCTGCATGCCGCCGTCGATGTTCACGGCGTCGATGCCCTGGCGCACCAGGTACTGGGTGACCTGCGCGGAGCGCCCGCCCACCCGGCACATCACGTGCACGCGGCGGCCGTCCTCGACGGCCTCCGTCAGCTCGCCGAAGCGGGCCACGAAGTCGCTCATCGGGATGTGCAGGGCACCTTCCACGTGGCCGGCAGCCCATTCGTCGTCCTCACGGACGTCGAGGACAAAGCCTTCGGAGGGCACCGCGGCGGCGTCCACCGAGGGAAGCGGTCCGAAGTTCATACGTCGCCTTCTCTCATCGCAGATCTGTGTCCCAACCTATCGAACGAGCGCGGCGAGCTCCGCCTCGCGCTTCGCGACATCCGCGAGCAGCTGCTCCGCGATCTCCTCCAGCAGCCGGTCCGGATCCTCCGGCGCCATCCGCAGCATCGATCCGATCGCGCTGTCCTCCAGCTCGCGCGCCACCGCAGACAGCAGCTCCTTGCGCTGCGCCAGCCACTCCAGCCGGGCGTACAGCTCCTCGCTCTCGTTCAGCTGCCGTACGGCCTCCGGCACGGGGCCCGCCGCCCACTCCTCGGCCAGCTCGCGCAGCAGCTGCTCCTCGCCCCGCCCGTACGCCGCGTTGACCCGCGCGATGAACGCATCGCGGCGCTCACGCTCGGCTTCGTCCCGGGCGAGGTCCGGGTGCGCCTGGCGGACCAGCTCGCGGTAGAGGCGGCGTACCTCCTCCGACGGCCGCACCCGCTGCGGGGGCCGCACCGGCCGGTCGGTGAGCATCGCCGACGCGTCGTCGGAGATGCCCTCCGCATCCATCCAGTCGTGGAACAGCTCGTCCACCCCGGGCATCGGCATCACCAGCGAGCGGGCGTCCCGGGCCCGCCGCAGATCCTCGGCGTCCCCGCTGCGCTCCGCCTTCGCTTCGGCGATCAGCGCATCCAGCTCGTCGAGGCGCGAGTACATCGGGCCGAGCTTCTGGTGGTGCAGCCGGGAGAAGTTCTCCACCTCCACCCGGAAGGTCTCCACCGCGATCTCGAACTCGATCAGCGCCTGCTCGGCGGCCCGAACGGCCCGCTCCAGGCGCGCCTCGGGACGCTCGTCGCCCGTCTCTTCAGTCTGCTGCTCGCTCACCCGGCCAGCCTACGGCCGGTTGGCCCGAGTCGATGTTTCACGTGAAACATCGACCCGCGACCGTGACCCCGCGACGGTGCCCCCGGGCCGGGGCCCTGACCGGCTCAGACCCCGGCCTCCGCCGCGATCCGCCCGGACTTCACCGCCGAGACCAGGTGCTCGTGGTCGGCCTCGCTCCGGTCGGCGTACGCCACCGCGAAGGTGGCGATCGCCTCGTCCAGCTCGTCGTTCTTGCCGCAGTACCCGGCCAGCAGCCGCGGATCGGCGCTGTGCGCGTGCGCCCGGGCCAAGAGGGCGCCGGTCATCCGCCCGTAGTCGTCGATCTGGTCGGGGGCCAGCGCCGCCGGGTCCACACTGCCCTTGCGGTTGCGGAACTGCCGTACCTGGTACGGCCGCCCCTCCACCGTGGTCCAGCCGAGCAGGATGTCCGAGACCACCTGCATCCGCTTCTGCCCGGCCACCACCCGGCGGCCCTCGTGCTCCTCGACCGCGCTCTCGAAGCCCAGCGCGGGCAGGTACGGCAGCAGCACCGACGGCCGTGCCTCCTTCACCTGGAGCACCAGCGGCTCGCCCCGGTGGTCCAGCAGCAGGACCACGTACGAGCGGGTGCCCACGCTCCCGGTGCCCACCACCCGGAAGGCCACGTCATGGATGGCGTACCGGGCCAGCAGCGGCAGCCGGTCACCCTGGAGGGTCTTCAGGTACGGACCCAGCGCGGCCGCCACGGCCGCCGCCTCCCCGTCGCCGACCCGGCGCAGCACCGGCAGCGCGTCCACGAAGCGGCGCCCCCCGTCGGCGCCCGCCTCGGTGGACTTGGCGGCGAACCGCGCCGAAGTGTTGTTGCGGGCCTTCTCCGAGACCCGCTCCAGGGTGCCCAGCAGGTCCCGGGCGTCGGTGTGCGAGACGAGCTCCTCGTCCGCGATGGCGTTCCAGGCGTCCAGCGCCGGCAGCTTGGCCAGCAGCCGCATGGTCCGGCGGTACGCACCCACCGCGTCCTGCGCCGCGGCCCGACAGGTGTCCTCGTCCGCGCCGGCCACCCGCCCGGCCAGGACCAGCGAGGTCGCAAGCCGCTTCACGTCCCACTCCCACGGGCCGAACACGGTCTCGTCGAAGTCGTTCAGGTCGATGACGAGCCGGCCGCGGGCATCCCCGTACAGACCGAAATTCGCCGCGTGGGCGTCACCGCAGATCTGGGCGCCGACACCGGTCACCGGGCCGCCGGACAGGTCGTGCGCCATCAGCCCCGCCGCCCCGCGCAGGAACGCGAAGGGGTTCGCGGCCATCCGGCCGACCCGTATCGGCGCCAGCTCGGGGACCCGCCCGACGTTGGACTCCTCCACCGCCCGCACCGCGTCCGGCCGTCCGGCCGGGGCCTCGAAGAGCGCGTGCGCCGAACGCGGCACCCGCAGCCGCAGGGCCTTGCCCGCCTCCTTGGGCGAGCCCGCCACCGCCCGCGGCGCGAACCCGTCGACGGACGGGATCCGCCCGCCGGACGGCGCGCCCAGCGCCCCTGCCGGCTCCGCCACCCGCTGCTCCGGTATCGCCACCATCCGTGCCGCCCCCGCCCGTACCCGTCGTACTGTCCCGGCCCGGCGGCATCGATCCGCCCGGCCCCACCAACATCGATTCGGCCCGACCGTATCTACAGCCCGGCGTCCCTGGCCAGCAGGGCGGCCTGAACCCGGTTCTCGCAGCCCAGCTTCGAGAGGATGCGGCTCACGTACGTCTTCACCGTCGCCTCGCTCATGTGAAGCCGCCGGCCCGCGTCCGCGTTCGACAGCCCCTCGCCCAGCAGCGCCAGCACCCCGCGCTCGCGCTCGCTCAGCTCCGACACCCGCCGCCGTGCCTCCTCGCCGCGCGCCGCGCCCCGCCCCGAGGCCAGCTGGTCGACCACGTGCCGGGTCGCCCCCGGCGAGAGGTACGCGTCCCCGGCCGCGGCCGCCCGGACCGCGCCGATCAGCTCGCCCGGCGCCGTGTCCTTCAGCAGGAACCCGGCGCCGCCCGAGCCCAGCGCCCGCAGCACGTTCTCCTTCTCCCCGAAGGTGGTCAGGATCAGCGCCCGGACCTCCGGCACGGACCGCCCCAGCTCGCCGAGCGCGGTCAGCCCGTCCATCACCGGCATCTGGATGTCCAGCAGCATCACGTCCGGCATGTGCGCGCGGGCCAGGTCCACGGCCTCCCGCCCGTTCGCCGCCTCCGCGACGACTTCGATGTCCGGTGCCGAGGTCAGGATCATCCTGATCCCGGCCCTGATCAGCGGCTCGTCGTCAGCGATCACCACTCGGATCACCTTGGCTGTCACCCGCGCTCCTACTGCTCGGCCTGGTACGCCTGCTTGTCGACGAGCTTGCCGTCCTTGAAGCAGAACCGGAAAACAGTATTGGTGGTCAGCCCCGAGTCGTCCGACGAGAGCAGTGCCAGACAGTCCGAGCCCGCCGGCCGCTCCGGGCCCTTCCGGTCCAGGCCCTCGGTCATGAAGCTGTCGCCGTCGGGCAGCTTCCTGCGGACCGCCTCCTCCGACTCGCCCACCTGGATCTTGTCGCAGTCGGCCTGGTTGATCATCGCGCTGCCCGCCGAGCCCACGAGCAGCACCACCCCGGCCCCGATCACGATCACCAGCAGCACCACCGCCGCGAAGGCGATCCCACAGCCCATCGCGACGCCCCCGGCCCGGCTGCGGCCCCCCACGGCCAGTTCCTTGTCCACGGCCGCCCAGTCCATCGGCGGCGGCGCCACCGCGAACCCCCGGGCCTGCGCCTGACCCTGCTGTCCGAAGTCGTCGGCGATGTCCTCGACCCCCGCCGGCTCCGCCCCGTACGGGAGCACGCCGGCCACCCGGAAGCCGCCGCCCTCGGTCCCGCCCGCGTGCACCATCCCGCCGACGAGCCGGGCCCGCTCGCGCAGCCCGGTGAGCCCCTGCCCGCCCGAGACCACCGCGCCGACGCCCGGCCCCGCCGCCGGCCCGTTGGCGATCTCCACCACCAGCGAGTCGTCCTCGTACCGCAGTTCCACCGAGATCGGCGCCCCGGAAGCGTGCTTGTAGGCGTTGGTCAGGGCCTCCTGCACGATCCGGTACGCCGCGTGGTCGCACGCCGCGACCAGCGGCCTCGGCCGACCCGACACGCTCATCCGTACGTCGGTCCCCGCGCCCCGCGCCGTCTCCACGATCCCGGCGATCCCGGCCACTCCCCGCGCCGCGGGCTGCGCCTCCTCGGCCGGCACCGGCGCCTCGACGCCGTCCCGCAGGATCCCGACAACCTCGCGCAGCTCGTGCATCGCCGCGACCGAGGCCTGCCGCAGCACCCCCACGGCCTCGCGCTGGCGCTCGGTGAGCTGCGGGTCCACCTCCAGGGCGCCGGTGTGCACGGCGATCAGCGCCAGCTGGTGGCCCAGGCTGTCATGCATGTCCTGGGCGATCCGCTGGCGCTCCCGCAGCCGGGCCTGTCCGGCGACCATCACGCGCTCGCGCATCAGCTGACCGTTGCGCTCCTGGAGCGCCTGGAGCAGGGTCCGGCGCTGCGACCAGTAGCGGCTGGCCAGACCGGGCATCACCGTCGTGGCGAGGAAGATCAGCGTGGAGAACACGATCACGAGCACGGGCCGCTGGTCGGACCACGCCTGCACCACGCCGAAGAAGACCGCGGCGAGGAAGGCCATGGTGAAGGCGGTCAGCGCGCGGCCCACCCCGACGATCCGGCGCCCTGCCGACCAGCCCAGCAGGATGGTGATCAGGAACGAGCCGGGCAGGAACGGGGACACCGCCGACGCGACGATCAGGGTCGTGGCCGGCAGCCGGCGCCGCGCCAACGTGAGCAGCACCACAGCCGCGGCGCTGGCCGCCATCCGCTCCACGCTGCCGTTGTCGAGCTCTTCGACGCCAAGCCCGAGCAGCGCGAGCACCCCGGCGACCACCAGGTCGCCCGCCAGCATCCGCCGGGTCCACGGTTCGGGCCCCTTCAGCCAGTCCCAGCCCGCCCGCATCCTCGCCGTCGCATCCACGCGCCCGACCCTAGACACCGCCGCCCCCGCCGGGCCGCCCTCTTTCGTCGCGCCCTCCCCGACGAAAGTCGTCCGGCGGACCCCACGGCCCTTCCGTCACGAAGCCGCCACGAAGCCCGTCACCGGACCGGGTCACCGAGGCCCTCCGACGGGACTCGTCACCGGACCGGGATCCCCAACTCCCCGAATACAGCGCGGGATCGCCCCGCCCGCGATCAACACCCCACCAGAGCACGGGAAATACGAAACGGCCGCCACCGCTTTCGCGATGACGACCGTTTCGTCGATGTGGGCGAGGGGGGATTTGAACCCCCACGTCCCGAAGGACACTGGCACCTGAAGCCAGCGCGTCTGCCGTTCCGCCACTCGCCCGAGCAGCGCCCCAGTGGATCTTCCCTTTCGGTCCGTTCCCCTGGCGACGTCGAAACATTAGCACGTCGGACGGGGTGGATTCACATCGCTTTCCCCGCACCCCGGGACCCGGGTCCGATTGCCCCTCCCGCACCGCGCTCCCGGTGCGGGACACTGTCCTCTGAGCGCCCCTACGATCCCTTGTGAGTACCAACACTCATGCGCATGGGACCCAGGGGGAACCAGCCGAATCCGCCACGCGTGGATACGATCAGTAAGCAGTACAGGGCGACAACGACGGAGGAGGTGCCCCATGGGAGTCCTGAAGCGGTTCGAGCAGCGACTCGAAGGTCTGGTGAACGGCACCTTCGCCAAGGTGTTCAAGTCCGAGGTCCAGCCCGTCGAGATCGCCGGCGCCCTCCAGCGCGAGTGCGACAACAACGCGACGATCTGGAACCGGGAGCGGACGGTCGTCCCCAACGACTTCATCGTCGAGCTCAGCACCGGCGACTACGAGCGTCTGAGCCCCTACTCCGGGCAGCTCGGCGACGAGCTCGCGGGCCTCGTCCGCGACTACGCCAAGCAGCAGCGCTACAGCTTCATGGGACCGATCAAGGTCCACCTGGAGAAGGCCGACGACCTCGACACCGGGCTCTACCGGGTCCGCAGCCGCACGCTCGCCTCCAGCACCTCCCAGGCGCCGCAAGCGGCCCCCCAGAACCAGCAGGGCGGCTACGGCTACCCGCCGGTCTCCGCGCCGCCCATGCCGGCCGGACCGCCCCCGGGCGCACCCGCGCGTCGGCCGGGCGCCGCGGGGCCGGCTCCCGTCCCCGCCGGAGGCGCCAACCGGCGCCACTGGATCGAGATCAACGGCACCCGCCACCAGATCTCGCGCCCCACGCTCGTACTCGGCCGAAGCACCGAAGCCGACGTGCGGATCGACGACCCCGGCGTCTCGCGCCGGCACTGTGAGATCCGGACCGGAACGCCCTCGACGATCCAGGATCTCGGGTCCACCAACGGCATCGTGGTGGACGGGCAGCACACCACCCGCGCTACGCTCCGCGACGGCTCGCGGATCGTCGTGGGCAGCACCACCATCATTTACCGGCAAGCCGAAGGGTGAAGCGGGGGCAATGTCAGAGCTGACCCTGACGGTCATGCGGTTGGGTTTCCTGGCCGTTCTGTGGCTGTTCGTCATCGTGGCCGTCCAGGTCATCCGCAGCGACCTCTTCGGTACGCGCGTCACGCAGCGCGGCTCGCGCCGCGGCGCGAACGCGTCCGGAGCGCCGGCGCAGGGCGGCCGCCAGGCCGCCGCGCCGCCACAGCAGCGCCAGCGCCGCGGAGCGCCGACCAAGCTCGTCGTCTCCGAGGGGACCCTCACGGGCACCACGGTCGCCCTCGCGGGGCAGACGATCACGCTCGGCCGGGCACATGACTCAACGATCGTGCTGGACGACGACTACGCATCCAGCCGCCATGCCAGGATCTACCCCGACCGTGACGGCCAGTGGATCGTCGAGGATCTCGGGTCCACCAACGGCACGTATCTCGACCGGACCCGGCTGACCACCCCGACGCCCATTCCGCCGGGCGCCCCGATCCGCATCGGCAAGACCGTCATCGAGCTGCGGAAGTAGTACGAGAATGAGCGAGCGGAGCGAGCGAGCCGCGGTAGTCCGGACCACCCAGGACACGGACCCGAGCGCGCTCCCGACCGGAGGGTGGGCAGTGTGGCTCGAGACCGGTTGTACCCGGAGGAATCGACTGGGCAGGTGCGCATGAGTCTGTCCCTGAGGTTCGCCGCCGGATCCCACAAGGGCATGATCCGCGAGGGCAACGAGGACTCCGGCTATGCCGGTCCACGCCTCCTCGCGGTCGCCGACGGCATGGGCGGCCAGGCCGCCGGCGAAGTCGCCAGCTCCGAGGTGATCTCCTCCCTCGTGCAGCTCGACGACGACGTGCCGGGCTCCGACATCCTCACGTCGCTCGCCACCGCCGTGCAGCGCGCCAACGACCAGCTGCGCGTGATGGTCGAGGAGGACGCCCAGCTGGAGGGCATGGGCACCACCCTGACCGCGCTCCTGTGGACCGGCCAGCGCCTCGGCCTCGTCCACGTCGGCGACTCCCGCGCCTACCTGCTCCGCGACGGCGTCCTCACGCAGATCACCCAGGACCACACCTGGGTGCAGCGCCTCGTCGACGAGGGCCGCATCACCGAAGAGGAAGCCACCACCCACCCCCAGCGCTCGCTCCTCATGCGGGCGCTCGGCAGCGGTGACACCGTCGAGCCCGACCTCTCCATCCGCGAGGTCCGCACCGGCGACCGCTACCTCATCTGCTCCGACGGGCTGTCCGGCGTCGTCTCCCACCAGACCCTGGAAGAGACCCTCGCCGGCTACCACGGCCCCCACGAGACCGTGCAGGCCCTGATCCAGCTCGCGCTGCGCGGCGGCGGACCGGACAACATCACCTGCATCGTCGCGGACGTCCTCGACACCGACAGCGGCGACACCCTCGCCGCCCAGCTGAACGACACCCCGGTCGTCGTCGGCGCGGTCGCCGAGAACCAGCACCAGCTCTTCGACGGCAACGCGATGCAGACCCCGGCGGGCCGTGCCTCCGGCCTGGGCCGCCAGGCCCCCCCGCCGGCCGGCGCCTTCGGGCCCCCGGGCAGCGGCGAGGCCCCCGGCTACGGGTACCCCGACCAGGGCCAGGGCGGCGGCGCGTACGGCAGCTTCGGCGAACCCGACCCGTACGACGACGACTCGCGCTACGAGGACACGTACGACCACCCCCGCCGGCGCCGCAGCAAAGGGCGCAAGTGGACCACCCGCACCCTGATCCTGCTGATCGTCGCCGGTGTGGTCGGAGGCGGGCTCTACGCCGCCCACCGCTGGACCCAGACGCAGTTCTACATCGGCGTCAAGGGCGAGCACGTGGCGCTCTTCCGCGGCATCAGCCAGAACCTCGGGCCGCTGGAGCTCTCCAAGGTGGAGACCGACCGCACCGACATCGAACTGAAGTACCTGCCGCCCTTCAAGCGGAAGCTGGTCGAGGCCACCATCACCGAGACCAGCCTCGACGGCGCCCGTCAGAAGATCGACGAACTCGGCGTCCAGGTCACCGCGTGCAAGAAGGACGAGGAGCGCCGCGCCGCGGAAGCGCAGAACCCACCGGCACCCGGCCCCAGCCTGACTCCCACGGAGCAGTCGCTGGTCGGCCTCTGCGGCAAGCAGTAGTACACACCCGCGGGCACAGGGGGCCTGCCACACCATGAGCGTTGTCACCAACACGACCACCATCGGCGCCATCGAGCTGCCGAGCCGGCGGAACACCGAGCTCCTGCTGCTCGTGTTCGCCGTGGTCATCCCGATCTTCGCCTACGCCAACGTGGGCCTGTCGATCCACGGCAAGCTGCCGCCGGGCATGGTCGCGTACGGAGGCGGCCTGGCCGTCCTCGCCGGCATCGCCCACCTCGTGGTGCGCCGCTACGCGAAGTACGCCGACCCGCTGCTGCTGCCGATCGGCACGCTGCTCAACGGGCTCGGCTGCGTCCTGATCTGGCGGCTCGACCAGTCGGAGCGGCTGCAGAACCTGGCCAAGCGCCAGTTCGGCCAGTTCTCCGAGTCGGCCCCCCGGCAGATGATGTACACGGCGCTCGCCATCGCCCTGTTCGCCGCCGTGCTGCTGCTCCTCAAGGACCACCGCACCCTTCAGCGCTTCACGTACATCTCGATGGCCGCCTCGCTGGTCCTGCTGATCCTGCCGGTCATCCCGGGCCTCGGCGCCGACGTGTTCGGCGCGAAGATCTGGATCAGCGTCGCCGGCTTCTCCATCCAGCCCGGTGAGTTCGCGAAGATCGTCATCGCGATCTTCTTCGCCGGCTACCTGATGGTGAAGCGCGACGCCCTCGCGCTGGCCAGCCGCCGCTTCATGGGCCTCTACCTGCCGCGCGGCCGCGACCTCGGGCCGATCCTGATGATCTGGGCGATGAGCCTGCTCGTCCTCGTCTTCGAGAACGACCTCGGCACCTCGCTGCTCTTCTTCGGCATGTTCGTGATCATGCTGTACGTGGCCACCGAGCGCACCAGCTGGATCGTCATCGGCCTCGTCATGAGCGTGGCCGGCGCTGCCGTCGTCGGCGCGACCGCCAGCCACGTCAAGGCCCGTGTCACCGCCTGGCTCGACCCCTTCGCCTGCTACACGAAGTCGGGCGCCTGCGAGCAGGTCGGCCAGTCGATCATGAGCTTCGGCTCCGGCGGGGTCCTCGGCACCGGCTGGGGCCAGGGCAACTCCGACCTCATCGGATTCGCCGCCAACTCCGACTTCATCTTCTCCACGGTCGGCGAGGAGCTCGGCCTCGCGGGCGTCATGGCCTTCCTCCTGCTCTACGGCCTGATCATCGAGCGCGGTGTGCGCACCGCCCTCGCCGCCCGCGACCCCTTCGGCAAGCTCTTCGCCATCGGTCTCTCCGGCGCCTTCGCCCTGCAGATCTTCGTGGTCGCCGGCGGAGTCATGGGCCTCATCCCCCTGACCGGCATGACCATGCCCTTCCTCGCGTCCGGCGGTTCGTCCGTCCTCGCGAACTGGGCCCTCATCGGGATCCTCATCCGGATCAGCGACACCGCACGCCGCCCCGCCCCGGCCCCGGCACCGTCCCCCGACTCCGAGATGACCCAGGTGGTCCGCCCGTCATGAACAAGCCCCTGCGTCGCATCTCGATCTTCTGCGGGCTGCTCGTCCTCGCGCTGCTGATCCGGACCAACTGGCTCCAGTACGTCCAGGCCGACGAACTCAGCACCCGCAAGGAGAACCGCCGGGTCCAGATCGCCCAGTACGCCACCCAGCGCGGCAACATCATCGTCGCGGGCGGCCAGGCCATCACGGGTTCCGCCGTCACCGACGGCAGCGACTACAAGTACAAGCGGACCTACACCGACGGCCAGCTCTGGTCGCCGGTGACCGGGTACGCCTCCCAGGCCTTCGGCTCCACCCAGCTCGAATCCCTCGAAGACAAGATCCTCACCGGCAACGACGACCGGCTGTTCTTCGACCGCACCATCGGCATGTTCACCGGCGAGAAGAAGGCTGGCGGCAACGTCGTCACCACGCTGCTGCCCGAGGCCCAGAAGGCCGCCTTCGAGAAGCTCGGCGACAAGACCGGTGCCGTCGCCGCGATCGACCCGCGCACCGGCGCCATCCTCGCGCTCGTCAGCACCCCCTCGTACGACCCGTCCAGCTTCGCCGGCAACTCCAAGGCCGACGAGAAGAACTGGGTCGAGCTGAAGGACAGCCCGGAGAAGAAGCTCGTCAACCGCGCCCTGCGCGAGACCTACCCGCCCGGCTCGACCTTCAAGGTCGTCACCGCCGCGGCCGCGCTGGAGCACGGCGTCGTCACCGACATCAACGCGCCGACGGACACCCCCGATCCGTTCTACCTGCCGACGACCAAGACCGAGATGGTCAACCACGCCAAGGGCTGCGAGAAGGCGTCCCTCAACTTCGCGCTCCAGGTGTCCTGCAACTCCGTCTTCGCCAACGTCGCCGACAAGGTGACCAAGGACAAGATGCTGGAGACCGCGCAGAAGTTCGGCTTCAACAACGACAAGATCGACACCCCCGTCCGGGCGTTCGCCAGCATCTACGACAAGAACATGGACCGGCCGGGCAACTCGCTCTCCGCGATCGGACAGTTCAACACCGCCGCCACCCCGCTCCAGATGGCGATGGTCGCCGCGGCCGTCGCCAACGACGGCAAGCTGATGAAGCCGTACATGGTCGACCAGCTCACCGCCCCGAACCTCGACGTCATCGAGAAGCACGAACCGCAGGAGATGAGCCGCCCGCTCTCCCCGGCCAACGCGCAGAAGCTCCAGCAGATGATGGTCAACGTCGTCGAGAACGAGAACGGCACCGGCGGCAAGGCCAAGATCAAGGGCGTCCAGGTCGGCGGCAAGACCGGCACCGCCCAGCACGGTGAGAAGAACGCCAAGCGCCCCTACGCCTGGTTCATCTCCTACGCCAAGACCGACAAGGGCTCCCCGGTCGCCGTCGCCGTCGTCATCGAGGACAGCGAGGCCTCCCGCGAGGACATCACCGGTGGCGGCCTCGCGGCCCCCGTGGCGAAGGCCGTCATGGAAGCCGTTCTGCAGAACCAGAACAAGGGCTGACGGGGGAGCGCAAGGTGGCCGAGAGCGGCGCGAGAGCGGAATCGGAGTGATCCACATCACTGTTCCCGCCCAGATCCGAGCGTACGGTACCGGTCCGGTATCAGCCTGTGGTCACGAACCGATCACCGACGATCGGCCGGTAGCCTTTGCGCGAACAGCACACCGCCGGACCACACACGGGTGCGGTCGGGACTGACGGAGAGGGCTGCAACGTTATGGAAGAGCCGCGTCGCCTCGGCGGCCGGTACGAGCTGAGCCACGTGCTCGGCCGCGGTGGCATGGCCGAGGTCTACCTCGCCCACGACACCCGGCTCGGCCGTACCGTCGCCGTCAAGACCCTGCGCGCCGACCTCGCCCGCGACCCGTCCTTCCAGGCCCGGTTCCGGCGCGAGGCCCAGTCGGCCGCGTCGCTCAACCACCCGGCGATCGTCGCGGTCTACGACACCGGCGAGGACTACGTCGACAACATCTCGATCCCGTACATCGTGATGGAGTACGTCGACGGCTCCACCCTGCGCGAGCTCCTGCACTCCGGCCGCAAGCTGCTGCCCGAGCGCACCCTGGAGATGACCATCGGCATCCTCCAGGCCCTCGAGTACTCGCACCGCGCCGGCATCGTGCACCGTGACATCAAGCCCGCCAACGTGATGCTCACCCGCACCGGCCAGGTCAAGGTCATGGACTTCGGCATCGCCCGCGCCATGGGCGACTCCGGCATGACCATGACGCAGACCGCGGCCGTCATCGGCACCGCGCAGTACCTCTCCCCGGAACAGGCCAAGGGCGAGCAGGTCGACGCGCGCTCCGACCTCTACTCCGCGGGCTGCCTGCTGTACGAACTCCTCAGCGTCCGGCCGCCGTTCATCGGCGACTCCCCGGTCGCCGTGGCGTACCAGCACGTACGGGAAGAGCCGCAGCCGCCGTCGAACTTCGACCCCGAGATCACGCCCGAGATGGACGCGATCGTGTTGAAGGCGCTGGTCAAGGACCCCGACTACCGCTACCAGTCCGCCGACGAGATGCGCGCCGACATCGAGGCCTGCCTCGACGGCCAGCCCGTCGCGGCCGCCGTGGCCATGGGCACGCCCGGCTACGGCTACCCCGACCAGGGCCACGGCTACGGTCACCAGGGCTACGACCAGCCCACCACCGCCCTGCGCACGGCCGACGCCGGCCAGACCTCCATGCTCCCGCCGATGCCCCCGGGCGACGGCGGATACGGGTACGGGGACCAGGGCCAGGGCGGCTACGACCAGGGCGGCCACGGCCGGCGCCCGCAGAAGAAGAGCAAGGCCTCGACGATCCTGCTGGTCACGGCGGGCATCCTCGTCCTGGTCGGCGCGATCCTCATCGGCCGCTCCCTCTTCAGCGGCAACGCCGACAACCGGCCCAACGTGCCCAAGCTCATCGGCGAGACCTTCGAACAGGCCCAGAAGACCGGCGACAACGTCGGCCTCAAGGTCGAGAAGGAAGCCGATCAGCCCTGCGACAACCAGCCCAAGGGCAATGTCTGCGAGCAGAACCCGGCGCCCGACACGAAGGTCGACAAGGGCTCCACGATCAAGGTCAAGGTCTCCTCGGGCGCGCCGGACGTGGCCGTGCCGGACGTCCTCAACGTGAAGTTCGAGGACGCGGAGAAGGCCCTCAAGGACAAGGGCTTCGCGGTCGAGAGGAAGACCCAGGAATCCGACCGGACCGTCGGCACCGTCCTGGACCAGACCCCCAAGAGCGGCGCGAAGGCCCAGAAGGGCTCGACCGTCACGGTGACCGTCGCCAAGGAGCAGGCGAAGGCCGAGATGCCGGACCTCCTCGGGAAGACCCGGGAGCAGGCGATCAAGGCGCTGAACGACGCCAAGCTCAAGCTGGGCAGCCAGACGGAGGTCGACTCCCCCGGGGCCGCGCCGAAGACGATCGTCCAGCAGCAGTACCAGCCGGGCGAGCAGCTCGCGGTGGGCACGACGGTCAACGTCCAGATCGCCAAGGCCTCGCAGCAGACCCAGGTCCCGCAGCTGATCACCAAGACCGTCGCCCAGGCCAAGGCGGACCTGGCGAGCCGGGGCCTGAGCCTCCAGGTCGTCGCGGGTCCGACGGACGACAGGGCGATCGTCATGGTCACCGACCCGCCGGCGGGCACCCCGGTCGAGGCGGGCCGCGTCATCAACGTCCAGACGGTGGCCGGCCAGCAGAACGGCGGCAATGACGGCGGGACGCTCTTCGGCGGCCTGACGGGCGGCCGGCGCTAGTCGCGGCGCCCCCAAACCCGCAAAGACACGGGAAAGCCCCTGTGGGCGGCCTCAGAGCCGCTCACAGGGGCTTTCCCGTATCGGCGCCGCGGCGCCCGTCAGCGCAGTTCCGCCGGAAGCGTGCGCTGCGCGTCCACCTTCTCCGTGCGCACCAGCTCGCCCCACACGATGTAGCGGAACTTCGACGTGTAGACCGGTGTGCAGGTCGTCAGCGTGATGAAGCGGCCCGGCGCCGTCCGGCCCGATTCCTTCGGGACCGCGGAGATCACGTCCACGTTGTACTTCGACGTCTGGCGCAGCTCCGCGAAGACCTTGTACACGTACCAGGTGTCCCGCGTCTCGAAGACGACCGCGTCGCCGTTCTTCACCTTGTCGATGTCGTGGAACTTCGCGCCGTGCCCGTCCCGGTGCGCCGCCAGGGCGAAGTTCCCCGAGGCCTCCCACGGCAGGGCCGCCTTCACCGGGTCCGTGTAGTACCCGGCCACGCCGTCGTCGAGGACGTCCGGCGACGTGCCCTTCTTGACCAGGACCTCGCCGTTCTTCATCGCCGGGACGTGCAGGAAGCCGATGCCGTCCTGGGTGTCCAGCGCCCCCGGCGCCGCGGCCCCGCTCGCCCCCGGGGCGGTCTGCCACTGCCGGCGGATCTCGTCGCCGCGCGCCGACGCCTGCCGGTCCGCGAGCACGTTCGTCCACCACAGCGAGTACGCGACGAACAGGCCGAGGACGAGGCCCACGGTGATCAGGAACTCGCCCAGCAGGCTCAGGAACCCGGCGAGCACACTGCGGCTCTGGGGCGGCGACGCGGCACGTGACACTGCTTGTTCGTCCTTACGGGCTGGCCAGCGCGGGCGGAGCACCCTGGCTGCGGGGGCGTTCGTCGGTCATCCTGCCCCATACGATCATCCGGTAGGTGCTCGTGAACTCGGGGGTACAGGTCGTCAGCGTGATGTACCGGCCCGGGGCGGTGAAGCCCGAGCCCTCCGGCACCGGTTTGATCACCGAGACGTTCGTCGGCGGGGTCTGCGCCAGCGACGAGGTGATCTCGTACGTGTAGTACGCGTCCCGCGTCTCGACCACGACCGGGTCCCCCGGCACCAGCCGGTTGATGAAGCGGAACGGTTCGCCGTGGGTGTTGCGGTGGCCCGCCAGCGCGAAATTGCCCTGCTTGTCGGCCGGCATCGCCGTCTTCAGAGCGCCGTCCCCGTAGTGCCCGACCATTCCCTTGTCGAGCACCTTCGGCTTGCTGACCCCCTCCGCGACCGGCACCTTCACGTCCAGTTTCGGGATGTGGAGGATCGCGAAGCCCTCCCCGGGCTCGAACGCCGAGACCTGCGGGGCTGCGGCCCCGCCCGGGTCCCGTTCCCAGTTCTGCCGCAGCGAGCCGGCCGCCCCGTCCGCCGTCCGCTCGGCCAGCACGTTCGTGTACCAGAGCTGGTAGGCGACGAACAGCAGCATCACCACGCCCAGCGTGATGAACAGCTCCCCCGCGAGCCGGCTCAGGGCGACCACCGGGCCGCCCGACGCGGGCCGCCTGCGCCGTCGGCCCCCGCTCCGCCTCCGCGTGCGCTTCGCGGCCTGCTGAGCTGCCCTGCGCCGCGCGGCCCGGCCCTCCGTGGGCGCGGACGGCGCGACGGCGGTCACGCGACGGCCTTGCCCACCACCGGGGCCAGCCCCACCGAGCGCTCGACGGCCCCCGCGTCCCCGCAGCGCACCAGCCAGTTCGCGAGCATCCGGTGGCCCCACTCGGTCAGCACCGACTCGGGGTGGAACTGCACGCCCTCGACGTCGTGCTCCCGGTGCCGCAGCCCCATGATGATCCCGTCCTCGGTGCGCGCGGTGACCTCCAGCACGTCCGGCAGGGTCCCCGGCTCGGCCGCGAGCGAGTGGTAGCGGGTCGCGGTGAACGGGGACGGCAGCCCTTCGAAGACGCCGAGGCCCTCGTGCACCACCGGCGAGGTCTTCCCGTGCAGCAGCTCGGGAGCCCGGTCGACGACGCCGCCGTACGCCACGGCCATGGACTGCATGCCGAGGCACACGCCGAAGACCGGGACGCCGGTGTCGGCGCAGTGGCGGACCATGTCGACGCAGACGCCCGCCTGCTCCGGCGTGCCCGGTCCGGGCGACAGCAGCACGCCGTCGAAGCCGTCCTGCGCGTGGGCGAGTTCGACCTCGTCGTTGCGCAGCACCTCGCACTCCGCGCCGAGCTGGTACAGGTACTGGACCAGGTTGAAGACAAAGCTGTCGTAGTTGTCGACCACCAGAATGCGCGCGCTCACGGAGTGGCTCCCGATCCCTCGTCCACCGTTACGTCGTTGAACGGCAGGAGCGGCTCGGCCCACGGGAAGACGTACTGGAAGAGCACGAAGACCACTCCGAGGACCAGTACGAGAGAGATCACCGCGCGAATCCACGCGTTGCCCGGCAGATGCCGCCAGATCCAGCCGTACATGCCGTCTGTTTCCTATCCGTCCACGATCGACCACCGCACCGCGGGGGCGGTACGCGAACAGACTAAAGGCAGCGGCCCGGCCGGGTGGGTCAGCTCGGCAATCCCTCCGGCCGGCCCTGCGCGACCGTGCGGGTCTGGGTCAGCTCCGCCCAGACGACCAGCCGGTGGCTGTGGCCCCACTCCGGGTCGCAGGTCGTGAGCGTCAGGTACCGCCCGGGCGCGGTGAAGGGCGACCGGCGCGGCACCGGGTCGACCACCCCGATGTCGGTGGGCAGGGTGCGCAGCGGCTCGCCGCGGACCGTGTACGTGTACCAGGCGGTCGCGTCCTTGAGGATCACGGCGTCCCCGGGGCGCAGCTCGGGGAAGTCCTTGAAGGGGTCGCCGTACGTCCGGCGGTGGCCGGCGACCGAGAAGTTCCCGGTGCCGCCGAGGCGGGCGGTGCCCGCGTAGTGGCCGAGGCCCTTCTTCAGCAGCTCGGTGCCGGTGCCCTCCAGGACCGGCTTGTTCCAGTCCGGGCCGAAGCGCGGGATGTACATCTCGGCGAAGGCCCGGCCCGGCGGGTATCCGGGCTGGTCCTGCTCCTGCGGCGCGGGCTGCGGGCCGGCGGCGGGGGGCGGGCCGGCGGCGGGGGGCGGGGTGGTGGTGGCGGGCGGCATCTGCTGCTGCGGGGCGGCGGGCGCGGCGTCCGGCGCCCCCGCCGAGGCCCAGCGGTCGCGCATCCGGGCCATCTCCCCGTCCATGGCCCGGTCGGCCTTGACCCCGGTCCACAGCAGGACGTACGCCACGAACAGCACGATCAGCGTGCCCGCCGTCAGGCACACCTCGCTGAACGTCCGCACCACCAGGCGCAGTACGACGTCACGGCGTACTGCTCGCGGAGGCGGCGTCCAGCGGCTTCGCATAGTGGAGGTCCACTGTGCCGGAGTAGCCGGGGAGTGTCAGCTCCCTGTGCTCGTCCACTTTCCAGCCCAGCCCGTACGCCGTCACGTACATCTGGTAGTTCTGCAGGGCCGGCGAGGCGGCGAGCGCCTTGCGCAGCGCGGCCGGGTCCCCGACCGCGCTCACCTTGTACGGGGGCGAGTAGACGCGGCCCTGGAGGATCAGCGTGTTGCCGACGCAGCGCACCGCGCTGGTGGAGATCAGCCGCTGGTCCATGACCTGGATGCCCTCGGCGCCGCCCTGCCACAGGGCGTTCACCACGGCCTGGAGGTCCTGCTGGTGGATCACCAGGTCGTTGGGCTGCGGCTCGGGCACGTTGGGGATGCGGGCGGTGGCGTTCGGCGGGGCGTCGTTCAGGGTGACCGTGAGGCCCTTGCCGGACAGCGGCTCGGTGCCCGAGGCGGTCCGCAGGGCGGCCAGCTTGGCGTCCTCGGCCTTGGTGCTGCCGTCGTCGCGGTCGGCGAGGGCGTCCACCCGGCCTCGGACGGCCGCGGTGCTCTGTTCGAGCAGCGCGTTGTTCTGGCTGCGCTCGTGGATGAGGTCGGAGAGCTTGAGGAGCGAGGCGTCCGTCCGGATGTTCGTACCCTTGGAGGTGTTGAAGCTGGTGACGAAGATGAGACCGGCCAGGGCGAAAACGGCGGCCGTCAGCAGCCGGACCGGTCTGGCCCGGCGACGGGGACCCGCGGAGGAGTCGTCGGAATTGCTCAACGTACCCTTCTCCTTCAACGCCACAGGTCCACTACGCTAACGGACGCCCGGGGCAGGCAAGGTCCCCAGCGCATCGACAGGAGAGCCCCTCGTGCCGAAGTCACGTATCCGCAAGAAGGACGACTACACGCCGCCGCCGGCGAAGCAGGCGCAGACCATCAGGCTGACCAACCGCAGCTGGGTCGCCCCGGTCATGCTGGCGTTCTTCCTGATCGGTCTCGCGTGGATCGTCGTCTTCTACGTGACCGAGACCCAGCTGCCGATCGAGGCACTGGGCAACTGGAACATCGTGGTCGGCTTCGGCTTCATCGCTGCGGGGTTCGGCGTGTCCACGCAGTGGAAGTGACCGGCCCCTGATCACGCGCCGGCATGCACAGGCGCACCGGCTCCGACAAGCTCTCCCCAGGAGTTATCCACAGCGTCATCCACACCTGAGGAAAAGACAGAAGATCTGTGGATAACTCTGTGGAGTGTTGACGCCGGTGTGATCAGGTGAGTTCGGCCGTACGCACCAGGACCACCGCCGCTGCCAGCAGGAATGCCGCTCCGCAGGTCCCCCACTGGACCACTGTGCGCGTCCTGCCGGCGGCCGGTCCCACCATGCCCAGGCCGACCAGCAGGCCGGTCACCAGGCCGCCGATGTGGGCCTGCCAGGACACGGACAGGCTGCCGCCGAAGGGCACGAAGGTCAGCACCAGCATGAGCACGACCATGGTGATGACCGGCCGCATCTCGTAGCGCAGGCGGCGCACCAGCACGACGGTCGCGCCGAGCAGGCCGAAGACCGCGCCGGAGGCGCCGAGGGTCGGGGTGTTCGGCGCCGTCAGCAGGTAGACGAGGGCGCTTCCGCCGAGGCCCGACAGCAGGAACACGGCGAGGTAGCGGACCCGGCCGAGGGCAGCCTCCAGCGGACCGCCGATCACCCACAGGGCCAGCATGTTGCCCCCGATGTGCCACCACTCCACATGCAGGAACACCGAGCTCATCAGCCGGTAGTACTGGCCGGTGGAGACCCCTTCCACGGGGCCGCCGAAGTACTCCACGTAGCGTCCGAGCAGCTCCAGCTGGACGACGACCGCCGGCGCGAGCAGGCCCACCAGGAACACCGCGGCGTTGATCCCGATGAGGACCTTGGTGACGAGGTGCGGATCGGCGGCGACCGCCCCGCCCGCGACGGTGCGCGGCGCGTTGGCGGCCGGGCCGTGCCCCGTGCCGGAGCCGTCACGGACGCATTCGGGGCACTGGAAGCCGACCGAGGCGCTGATCATGCACTCGGGGCAGATGGGGCGCTCGCAGCGCGTGCAGCGGATCCCCGTGTCGCGGTCCGGGTGGCGGTAGCAGCCCGGCAGACGGTCGGTGTCCATCGGTCCCCTCGGTCAGCGGCGGGGCGGGCGGTGCACCCCGCCGGTCGTCCGGCTGTGGCCCCATCGGTTGCCACGCATGCAGTACGGACGGGCGGGGCGGAAAGGTTCCCGGGGCGACGGCTCGGGGGTCAGCGCTTCTCGACGACGACGGACTGGATGATCACGTCGTCGAGGGGGCGCTCGGTGCGCGGGTTCGTCCGCAGGCCGGCGATGTCGTCCACGATCTTCCGGCTGGCCTTGTCGGTGACCTCGCCGAAGATGGTGTGCTTGCGGGTCAGCCAGGCGGTGGGCGCGACGGTGATGAAGAACTGCGACCCGTTGGTGCCCGGGCCGGCGTTGGCCATGGCGACCAGGTACGGCTTGGTGAAGGCCAGGTCGGGGTGGAACTCGTCGGCGAACTGGTAGCCGGGTCCGCCGGTGCCGTTGCCGAGCGGGTCGCCGCCCTGGATCATGAAGCCGCTGATGACGCGGTGGAAGACGGTGCCGTCGTACAGCGGATCGGTGGTCTTCTGGCCGTCGGTGGGACGGGTCCATTCGCGGGCGCCCGTGGCCAGCTCCACGAAGTTCTTGACCGTCTTCGGAGCGAAGTTCGCCAGGAGCTCGATCTCGATGTCGCCGTGGTTGGTCTTCAGGGTGGCGTAGAGCTTCTCGGCCACGGATCTGCCTTCCATAGTCATCACTGTCGGTTCCAGATCCTCCCACGGAGCGCTGCACGGCACAGAAATCCTCCACCCGTATGCCCTGTCACGCATGCCGCCCGGCGGTAAGGCAGGCATGATCCGACAAAGGGTGGAAAGGTGAACTGTGTCCGCCACCGAGGAGGAGGATCCTGTGACCCGCAAGGACAGCGTGCACCTGGCCGCCGAAAGCGCCAGGGACACGGCGAGGCACGCAGCGGAAGCGGTGGCGCCGTACGCAGCGGCCGCCAGGGAAGCCGCGGCGCACTACGCGGCCGAGGCGAACGAGCGGCTGGCGCCGAAGGTCTCGTACGCGACCGCCGAGGCGGCCCGGCAGGCCCGTACGGCGTACGACGCGCATCTGCACCCGAGGATGAGGGCGGCCCGCACGCACGTGCCCCCGAACGTGGACCGGGCGGCGACTTTGGCAGTGCACCACACGCGCCGCGCGGCGCGGCAGGCGGCCGACTACACGCAGCCGAAGCTGGAGAGCGCGCTGGCGGTGGCCCAGCCGGTGGCCGAGGAGGCCGCGTCCCGGTCGACGGCGGCCCTCGCGGCGCTGCGCGGCCAGGTGACGGCCAAGGAGGTCCAGCGGCTGGTCAGGCGCCACGAGCGGCGGTGCCGGGCCGGCCGGGCGTTCAAGTATGCGGCGGTGGTCGGCTTGGTGGCCGGCGCCGCGTACATGGCGTGGCGGTGGTGGGACCAGCAGTCGAACCCGGACTGGCTCGTCGAACCGCCGGCCGCCACGGAGCTGTCGCGCGAGCGCGACCAGGCCAGTTTCGACGACGAGCTGGCGGCGAAGGAGCGCGAGTCCTCCTCCGGCACGCCGGAGGAGTGAGCCGCTGACCGCAGTCGGCGAGAGGGCCCGGATCCGTCGGATCCGGGCCCTCTCCCGTGTCCCTCCCGCCCTGGGTGCCTACTGGGGGAGGGTGAGCACCTGGCCGGGGTGGACGAGGTCGGGGTTCGAACCGATCACGCCCCGGTTCATGGCGTAGAGCTCGCGCCAGCGGGCCTCGTTGCCCAGCTCCCGGCGGGCGATCGCGGAGAGCGAGTCGCCCTCCCGCACGGTGTACGTACGCTTCTTGGCTGCCGGCATCGGCTTGGGCGCCGGCGCCGCCGGCACCGCCTTGTGCGCGGCGGACGCAGGCGTCGGGGTGTGCGGCGCGGGCTTCGGCGGCGCCGCGGCGGCCATCCGCTCGGCGGCGGCCTTGGTGGCCGAGACGGCGTCGGTGTACTTCGCCGCGTACTCGGCGGACGCGGCGGCCGCGGCCTTCTCCGCGGCGTCGTGCTTCTTCTTGTCGGACTTGAGGAAGTCGAAGAGTCCCATGGGTCTGTACGCCTCCGGCGTGGTGTCGCCCCCCGGCTCGGTGCCTTCCCCCACTGTCTGACAGCCGGGGCCGCCCGGCCCTGTGACAGGGCCGACCGGGGGACCCGGGCGGGCCCGCCCTGCTGTTAGGGTCCACGGATGCCCGAGCTCGTCCTGCCCTCCCCCCGTCTGCACGCCTCCTGGCTCGCCGCCCGCGAGGAATGGGGCCCCGACGCCCACATGGACGGCGCCGGACTCGGCTCGGAGGACGACGTGGACACCCCGGGCGGCTTCGCCGCCTGGACGGAGCGGCTGCGCGGGTACGGGGACCGGACCCGCCCCGTCGAGCAGGGCCGCGTGCACGCCACGTACTGGTGGATCACCGAGGACGACACCTATCTGGGCGCCATCGACCTGCGCCACTACCTCAACGGCTTCCTCCTCGACGCCGGCGGCCACATCGGATACGGCATCCGGCCCTCCGCGCGCCGCCGCGGCCTGGCGGGCTGGGCCCTCGGCGCGGTCCTGTACGAGGCCCGGCTCCTCGGGATGGACCGGGTCCTCCTGACGTGCGACCCGGGCAACACGGGGTCGGTGCGCACGATCGAGCGGGGCGGCGGCGTCCTGGAGGACGTGCGCGAGACGCTCGTCGGTCCCAAGCGCCGGTACTGGATCGACCTCTAGCCGGGGCGCCGACGCGCGCACCGCACCACGCAAAGAGGCCACCTGACCTGCGTTTCCGCTGGTCAGGTGGCCTCTGGTGCTGTGGAGCTTAGGAGATTCGAACTCCTGACATCTGCCTTGCAAAGGCAGCGCTCTACCAACTGAGCTAAAGCCCCGAAAAGATGGACGCGACCGCCTCCCGTGAAGGTGTGGCCGTTCCGCAGAACAGAGTACCGGGTGTACCCCCGCATCTCGCAAAATTATGGGGGCTCCCGCCACGCGACCACGCTCCGTAAGATGCTCGCGAGGTTCGCACCAGCGAAGTAGGGGAGTAGTAAGAGTGGACGCTGTTCAGCAAGAGGCCACGGCCAGAGCCAGAGAGCTTCAGCGCAGTTGGTACGGGGAGCCGCTGGGCGCACTCTTCCGCCGGCTCATAGATGACCTCGGCTTGAACCAGGCCCGCCTCGCTGCCGTCCTCGGCCTGTCGGCGCCCATGCTGTCCCAGCTGATGAGCGGCCAGCGGGCCAAGATCGGAAACCCGGCCGTGGTGCAGCGCGTCCAGGCCCTCCAGGATCTCGCGGGCCAGGTGGCGGACGGAAGCGTCAGCGCGGCCGAGGCCACCGACCGGATGGACGAGATCAAGAAGACCCAGGGAGGCTCCGTCCTCGGCAACAGCGGTCAGACCACGACCAGTTCGGGCGCACCCACCGTCAAGCGCGTCGTCCGCGAGATCCAGTCGCTGCTGCGCTCGGTCTCCGCGGCCGGCGACATCATCGACGCGGCCGACTCCCTCGCCCCCAGCCATCCCGAACTGGCAGAGTTCCTCCGGGTCTACGGCGCGGGCCGCACCGCCGACGCGGTCGCCCACTACGAGGCCCACCAGAACTGACGCGGGTACGCACGCACGAGACGGGGGACGGGCGCAGCGATGGGTGAGGTCTTCGCCGGTCGGTACGAGCTGATCGATCCGATCGGGCGCGGTGGCGCCGGCGCCGTATGGCGGGCCTGGGACCACCGGCGCCGCCGTTACGTCGCCGCCAAGGTCCTGCAGCAGAGCGACGCCCACACCCTGCTGCGGTTCGTCCGGGAGCAGGCGCTGCGCATCGACCACCCGCACGTGCTGGCCCCCGCCAGCTGGGCGGCGGACGACGACAAGGTCCTGTTCACGATGGACCTCGTCGCCGGCGGCTCCCTCGCCCACGTGATCGGGGACTACGGCCCGCTGCCGCCCCGCTTCGTGTGCGCGCTGCTCGACCAGCTCCTGTCGGGGCTGGCGGCCGTGCACGCGGAAGGCGTCGTCCACCGCGACGTCAAGCCCGCCAACATCCTGATGGAGGCCACCGGATCCGGGCGGCCGCACCTGCGGCTGTCCGACTTCGGCATCTCCATGCGCAAGGGCGAGCCGCGCCTCACCGAGACCGACTACGTGGTCGGCACCCCCGGCTACATCGCCCCGGAGCAGCTGCTCGGCTCCGAACCCGACTTCCCCGCCGACCTCTTCGCCGTCGGGCTGGTCGCCCTCTACCTCCTGCGGGGCGCCAAGCCCGATTCCCGGGCCCTGCTCGACCACTTCCTCGCCCAGGGCATCCCCGCCGCCCCCGAGGGCGTTCCGGCGGCGCTCTGGGACGTCGTCGCGAACCTCCTCCAGCCGGACCCCCGGAACCGGTTCAAAACCGCCACAGGGGCCCGCAAGGCCCTTGCCGAGGCCGTGGAGCTGCTCCCCCCGCCCGCGCCGGGGGAGGAACCGGTGGAGGTGTTCGACCAACTCGGTCCGCTCCCCGCCGGTTTCGGGCCGCAGGGGCCGCGGAGCACGGCCGCGGCGACCCCCGGGGCACCCACCGCGGGGGGACCCCCGGCGCAGGTACCGGCACCGGCACCGGCGCACGCGGCCTCCCCCGTACCGGCCGCCCCGGCGGGGTTCGGGCCGCCGCCGGCCGGGTTGTTCGGGCCTTCGGAGACGGGGAGCTTCCACCTCCCACCGCCGGTGCGCCCCGAGATCCCCGGCTCCCCCGGCTCCCCCGGAACGACCGCCGCCACCGCCGTCGCCGCCGTCGCCACCCCTGACGCGGCGCTGCCGCGGTCCGCCGGGATCGCCCCGCCGTCGGCGCGGGCCGCCGCCGGGATCCTCACGGCGGCGCTGCTCTGCTTCGCCGTGGGCCTCTGGGCACTGACCCGGATCTGACCCGGATCGAACCCGGACCGGCCCCGGTCCGGCCCCGGAGCGACCCGACCAGCCCCGGACCGGCCCCGACGCGGAGCCGGATCCCATCCGCCTCAAGCGGTCTGCCCCCGACGCCGGCCCAGCAGGAACCATCCGCCGAGTACGAGCAGCAGCACGGTCCCCGCGCCGAAGCCCGCACCCGCCACCACCCGCATCACCCGGCGCCCGTCGGCCGCCTCCGCGGCCTCGGGGGCGGTGAGCCCGTCCTTGGCGGCCGCCCGTTCGTCCGCGCCGACCCCGAACCCGGCCGCGGTCAGGCTCTCCTTGTACGCGGGCCCCTTGGCCGGGCCGCCGGTCACGTCCATGCGCAGGGTCAGCGGCACCGGGCTCGCGTCCTGCGTGAACTCGGCGACCTTCGCACCCAGGGTCACCGCGATGTAGTACCAGCCCGCCACCGGAACACCCCGCACCTGAGCGGTGTCCGAGAAGCGGTTCTCGTACGCCACCGGCGCCGTCTTCGGCAGGGTGACGCCCGCCTGCTTGCCGGCGTACGGGACGTCCTTGTCCTCGACCAGTCCCCGGTACGGGCTGTACAGCGCGACGCTGAGCCCGCCCGCGGCCGACCCGTACGGTTTGGTCATCCTGGCGCCGGCGAGCTCGGCACTGAGCCCCAGCTGCTGTCCCCAGTCGAGCGGGACCCGGTAGAAGCGGGTCTGCCCGGGCCGCAGGTCGTCCCGCCAGACCCCGCTGCCCAGCGCCCGGGCGTCGTTGAAGCCGGTGCCCCCGCTGCGCGCCACCGGCTCGCTGCCGGGCAGCGTCGGTGAGGCCGAGGGCAAGACACCGGGCGCGGTGGTGGGGGCGCTGCCGGCGGCGAGGCCGGGCTCGCGCTGGAGCAGCAGTTCCACCGGCCACGCGCTCCGGTCGGAGTCCTTGGCGGCGGTGCGGGTGACCTTCGCGAAGTAGACGCCGGCGCCCTGGCATTCGGCGTCCTCCTCCAGCCGCCGGACCGCGACCGCGCCGAGGGGGACGGGGTCGTAGCCGAAGCCGGCCCGGCCCGGGTTGTTCGGGCAGCGCTGGCCCTCCTTGGTCATGATCTCGACTTCAAGGCCGTCGCCGTAGCCGACCTTGGCGCCGCGCGGGGGCTGGAGAACGGCGGAGAAGTACACGCTGGATGCGTCGTCGAGATTGAGCCGGTAGACGCGCTCGCCCGGGCCGACGGCGTCGGCGTAGGCCTGCCCGACCGCCACGAGCGGGGCGTCGGCGCTGCTGGGCCTGCCCTCGATCCGCTCGGCGCCCTCGGCGCCCCGGTACCCCGGCACCGGCTGCGGGGGCGCCGTGGCGGCCTGCACCGCCCCCGGAAGGCCTCCGGCCAGCCCCAGGGCCGCCGCCCCCACCAGCACCGTCGTCCGTACCCGCCCCATCACGCCACCCCGATTTTGCTAGCGCAAGCCAAATCTTTGCAGAACGTAATTTTTCGTCACAGAACAGCACAAAGCCCCGGCCGCAGCGGCAGCCGGGGCTTCATGCGATCAGCTTTGGGTCTCACACACCGGAACCAGAGGGCACGGAGTCAGTTGCCTCCGTCCACAGGTCCTGCTCGGCGCGGTCCGCCTGGATCTGGCGGTACACGAGGAGCCCGCCGATGGCGGCCAGTGCGACCAGGAGCAGCTTCTTCACCGCGCGACCTCGTCTTTCATTGACGTTGGGGACTTCTGACGGCCAACAATACACAGGCACCGATACCGTTCGGTGACCTGGGAAGCCCTCAACTGACCCTACGAAGAAGACCCCCAGGCCGAGGGCCTGGGGGTCTTCTTCACTGTGGGGCTAACAGGATTTGAACCTGTGGCCTCATCCTTATCAGGGATGCGCTCTAACCAACTGAGCTATAGCCCCATCCGCGCTGCGCGCTGACTCCTGAAGATTAGCGCACAGACACGGTCACGCCAAAATCCGTTCCCCGGGGCAGTCCCCGCAGGTCAATCCGCGGTCACTCGTCCTCGGCGAGCGTGAGCTCCACACCGCCGACGAAGCCCGCCGACAAGTTGTAGATGAACGCGCCCAGCGTCGCCAGCGCCGTCGCCAGCACCACGTCGATGACCGCGATCACCGACGTGAAGATCAGAACGCGCGGCAGCGACAGGAACGACTGGAGGTCGAAGCCGTTGCTCTCGTTCGACCCGGTCGCCTCGCTGATGGTGCCGCCGACGGTCGAGAAGACGCCCATGGCGTCCATGACCATCCACAGCACCGCCGCCGCCACGATCGTGCACACGCCCAGCGCGATCGACAGCAGGAAGCTGACCTTCATCACCGACCACGGGTCGGCCTTGGCCACCCGCAGCCGCGCCTTGCGCGTCCTGGGGGTCGTACGGGCCCCCGTACGCGGCTTGCGCTGCGTGGCGGCGTCCCCGGCGCCCCGCGGCGCGCCCGGCGCCGTGGGAGCCGCGTACGCCTGCGGCGGGTGGTACGGCTGCTCCGCCGGCCGGGCGGCAGGCGGAGCAGCCGGCGCCGCTGCCGGTGCGGCAGCGGCGGCGGCCTTCTCCTGCTTCGGCTTGCGGGTGTCCGTCACGGTCCTCCCCTTGACCTCGGCGGCCTCGGCGCCCCCGTCCGGGGACTCCGCGGCGGGGCCACGGGTACCGTCCTCCCCAGTCTTGGCCGGTCCGGCGCCCGTGGCTCCACTCACGACTTACTCCTCGTGCTCCCCGGCCGAGGGCTGCGTGCCCTCGGCGGCCTCGGCGGCCGGTTCTTCGGCTGCCTCGGTCTCCTCGACCTCGTCAGCATCCTGACCGGCCTCGGCGTTACGAGCGATACCGACCACGGCATCGCGCTTGCCCAGGTTGATCAGCTGGACGCCCATGGTGTCACGGCCGGTCTCCCTGACTTCGTTGACTCGCGTACGAATCACACCACCGCCGAGCGTGATGGCGAGAATCTCGTCCGTCTCGTCGACGACGAGCGCCCCGACGAGCGATCCGCGGTCCTCCACGATCTTGGCGGCCTTGATGCCCAGACCACCGCGGCCCTGGACGCGGTACTCGTCGACCGGCGTCCGCTTGGCGTAGCCGCCGTCGGTCGCGGTGAAGACGAACGTACCCGGCCTCACCACGCTCATGGAGAGCAGTTCGTCACCTTCGCGGAAACTCATGCCCTTCACACCCGAGGTGGCGCGGCCCATCGGGCGCAGCGCGTCGTCGGTCGCCGTGAAGCGGATCGACTGCGCCTTCTTGCTGATCAGCAGCAGGTCGTCCTCGGCGGACACGAGCTCGGCGCCGATGAGCTCGTCGTCGCCGCCGTCCTCGGTTTCCCGGAGGTTGATCGCGATGACACCACCCGAACGGGGCGAGTCGTAGTCCTTGAGCGCCGTCTTCTTCACCAGGCCGCCCTTGGTGGCCAGGATCAGGTACGGGGCGGCCTCGTAGTCGCGGATCGCGAGGATCTGGGCGATCTTCTCGTCCGGCTGGAAGGCCAGCAGGTTCGCCACGTGCTGCCCGCGGGCGTCGCGGCCGGCGTCCGGCAGCTCGTACGCCTTGGAGCGGTAGACCCGTCCCTTGTTCGTGAAGAACAGCAGCCAGTGGTGCGTGGTGGACACGAAGAAGTGGTCGACCAGGTCGTCCTGCTTCAGCTTCGTGCCGCGTACGCCCTTGCCGCCGCGCTTCTGCGAGCGGTAGTCCTCGGTCTTGGTGCGCTTGACGTAGCCGCCGTGGGTGATCGTGACGACGATGTCCTCTTCGGCGATCAGGTCCTCCATGGACATGTCGCCGTCGAAGGGGACCAGCTTGGAGCGCCGGTCGTCGCCGAACTTCTCGACGAGGGCCGCCAGCTCCTCGCTGACGATCGAGCGCTGCTTCTCCGGCGAGGCCAGGATCGCGTTGTACTCGTTGATCTTCGCCTGGAGCTCGTCGTGCTCGGCGACGATCTTCTGCCGCTCCAGCGCCGCCAGGCGCCGCAGCTGCATCTCCAGGATCGCGTTGGCCTGGATCTCGTCGATCTCCAGCAGGCCCATCAGGCCCTCGCGCGCGATCTCGACGGTGTTGCTCCGCCGGATCAGCGCGATGACCTCGTCGATCGCGTCCAGTGCCTTGAGCAGGCCGCGCAGGATGTGCGCCCGCTCCTCCGCCTTGCGCAGGCGGAACTTCGTACGCCGGACGATGACCTCGATCTGGTGCTGCACCCAGTGGCGGATGAACGCGTCGATCGACAGCGTGCGCGGCACGCCGTCCACGAGCGCCAGCATGTTCGCGCCGAAGTTCGTCTGGAGGTCGGTGTGCTTGTACAGGTTGTTCAGCACGACCTTGGCGACGGCGTCGCGCTTGAGCACGATCACCAGGCGCTGGCCCGTCCGCGAAGAGGTCTCGTCGCGGACGTCGGCGATGCCGCCGATCTTGCCGTCCTTCACAAGGTCGGCGATCTTCTGTGCCAGGTTGTCCGGGTTGGTCTGGTACGGAAGCTCCGTGACCACCAGGCACTGGCGGTTCTGGATCTCCTCGACCTCGACCACCGCGCGCATCGTGATCGAGCCGCGCCCGGTCCGGTACGCCTCCTCGATGCCCTTGCGGCCCACCACCAGCGCGCCCGACGGGAAGTCGGGGCCCTTGATCCGCTCCAGGAGCGCGTCGAGCAGCTCCTCGTGCGAGGCGTCCGGGTGCTCCAGCGCCCACTGGGCGCCGGCCGCGACCTCGCGCAGGTTGTGCGGCGGGATGTTGGTGGCCATGCCGACCGCGATACCGGCGCTGCCGTTGACCAGCAGGTTCGGGAAGCGGGCCGGCAGGACGGTCGGCTCCTGGTTGCGGCCGTCGTAGTTGTCCGTGAAGTCGACGGTCTCCTCGTCGATGTCCCGGAGCATCTCCATGGCCAGCGGCATCAGCTTGCACTCGGTGTAGCGCATCGCGGCCGCCGGGTCGTTGCCCGGGGAGCCGAAGTTGCCGTTGCTGTCCACCAGCGGCATGCGCATCGACCACGGCTGGGCCAGGCGGACCAGGGCGTCGTAGATGGAGCTGTCGCCGTGCGGGTGGTACGTACCCATGACGTCACCGACGACGCGGGCGCACTTGTAGAAGCCCTTCTCCGGCCGGTAGCCGCCGTCGTACATCGCGTACAGCACGCGGCGGTGGACCGGCTTGAGGCCGTCCCGTACGTCGGGCAGCGCGCGCGAGACGATGACGGACATCGCGTAGTCGAGGTAGGAGCGCTGCATCTCCGTCTCAAGCCCGACGGGCTCGATGCGCAGCACGGGCTGCTCCTCCGCGGGATTCTCGGCGGTGGGGGTGGTTTCGTCGGCCATTGCTGGTCAGAAGTCCTTTCAGGCGGTCAGCGGAGGCCGACTCAGATGTCGAGGAACCGAACGTCCTTGGCGTTGCGCTGGATGAAGGAGCGTCGTGCTTCGACGTCCTCGCCCATGAGCACGGAGAAC
>NZ_JBITFF010000007.1:168010-351248 GCF_044455885.1 Streptomyces sp. NPDC051109 | reverse complement strand
ACACCAGGCCAGAAGGCCCTCACCCATTTCAAGATCCCTCAGCGGAGACCTACATCACCCGTCCACAACCTCCCTGGACAGAACACCTAGGGCCGTCCCAGGGCCCGCGCGAGGTAGCCCGCCGTGCGGCCCGCGCCCGCGGCGGCGACCTCCGCCGGCGTGCCCGCCGCGACGATCCGCCCGCCGTCCGTGCCGCCGCCCGGACCCAGGTCGATCACCCAGTCCGCGCCCGCCACCACCTCCATGTCGTGCTCCACGACCACCACCGAGTGCCCGGCGTCCACCAGCCCGTGCAACTGCTGCAGCAGCACCCGCACATCCGCCGGGTGCAGCCCGGTCGTCGGCTCGTCCAGCACGTACAGGGTGTGGTCGCGGCGCAGGCGCTGGAGCTCCGTCGCCAGCTTGATCCGCTGCGCCTCGCCGCCCGACAGCTCCGTGGCCGGCTGTCCCAGCCGCAGATAGCCGAGCCCGATGTCCTCCAGCGCCCGCAGGCTGCGCGCCGCCGCCGGGACCGGCGCGAAGAAGGCCGCCGCGGACTCCACCGTGAGACCCAGCACCTCCGCGATGTTCAGCCCCTCGTACCGCACGTCCAGGGTCTCGGGGTTGTACCGGGCCCCCGCGCACTCCGGGCACGGCGCGTACGTACTCGGCAGGAACAGCAGCTCCACCGATACGGACCCCTCGCCCTGGCAGGTCTCGCACCGGCCGCCCGGCACGTTGAAGGAGAACCGGCCCGCCTTCCAGCCGCGCGCCCGGGCCTGCGGAGCCGCCGTGAACAGCTTGCGCACCACGTCGAACAGCCCTGTGTACGTGGCCAGGTTGGACCGCGGGGTCCGGCCGATCGGCTTCTGGTCCACCTCCACCAGCCGCCGCACCGGGAATCCCGGATCCGTGATCCGCTCCCCGACCTCCCGGGCGAGCACCTGGCCCACCAGCGTGGACTTGCCCGACCCGGACACCCCGGTGACCGCCGTGAACACCCCGAGCGGGAACTCGGCGTCCACGCCCCGCAGGTTGTGCCGCTCGACAGCGGTGAGCCGGACCGAACCGCGGGCCTCCCGCACCGGCCGCCGTCCCGGCTCGGCCCCGGCCTCCGCCCCGGCCCCGGCCTCCGCCCCGGCCCCGGCCTCCGCCCCGTCCGACGCGAACAGGTGCCGCGCCGTCGCCGACTCCGCCACGCCCGCGAGCTCCTGCGGCGGCCCGCTGTACAGCACCCGCCCGCCGTGCTCCCCGGCCAGCGGACCCACGTCCACCAGCCAGTCCGCATGCCGCACCACGTCGAGGTGGTGCTCGACCACGAACACCGTGTTCCCCGCCGCCTTGAGCCGGTCCAGCACGCCGAGCAGGGCCTCGGTGTCGGCCGGGTGCAGCCCCGCCGACGGCTCGTCCAGCACGTACACCACCCCGAACAGCCCCGACCGCAGCTGCGTCGCCAGCCTCAGCCGCTGCAGCTCGCCCGCCGACAGGGTCGGCGCCGTGCGGTCCAGGCTCAGGTAGCCGAGCCCGAGCTCCATGACCGGCCCGATCCGGGACCGCAGATCCCCGGCGAGCACCCGGGCCGCCTCCCCGCCCGCGGGCGCGCCGTCCCGTACCCCGTCCGGCACGGAGGCCAGTACGGCGTCCAGGGCGGTCAGCGGAAGCGCCGCGAGCTCCGCGATCGTACGGCCCGCGAACGTCACGGCCAGCGCCTCGGGGCGCAGCCGCCGGCCCTCGCACACCAGGCACGGGGAATCGGCCAGGAACCGCTCCGCCCGGGCCCGCAGCGTGGCGCTCTTGCTGTCGGAGAAGGTCCGCATCACATACCGGTGGGCGCTCATGTAGGTGCCCTGGTACGGGCGTTGGATGCGGTCCGCGTCCCGCACCGGATGCACCGTGACCACGGGCTGCTCCTCGGTGAACAGGATCCACTCGCGGTCCTTCGCCGCCAACTCCCGCCAGGGCGCGTCCACGTCGTACCCGAGGACCTCCAGGATGTCCCGGAGGTTCTTGCCCTGCCAGGCCCCGGGCCAGGCGGCGATGGCGCCCTGACGGATCGACAAGCCGGGATCCGGCACCAGGAGTTCCTCGCTGGTGCGGTGGACGCTGCCGAGACCGTGGCAGGAAGGGCAGGCGCCGGCCGCCGTGTTGGGGGAGAAGGCGTCCGAGTCGAGGCGCTCGGCGCCCGGCGGATAGGTCCCGGCACGCGAGTACAGCATCCGCAGGGAGTTGGACAGCAAGGTCACCGTCCCGACCGAGGACCGCGAACCGGGGGAGGAGCGGCGCTGCTCCAGGGAGACCGCGGGCGGCAGCCCGGTGACGGAGTCCACCTTCGGTGCGCCGATCTGGTGGATGAGGCGGCGGGCGTACGGGGCCACCGACTCGAAGTACCGGCGCTGGGCCTCGGCGTAGAGCGTGCCGAAGGCCAGGGAGCTCTTCCCGGATCCGGAGACCCCGGTGAACACGGTCAGGGCGTCGCGCGGGATGTCCACGTCGACGCCGCGCAGATTGTGCTCCCGGGCCCCCCTCACCCGTACGAAGGGGTCGTGGTGGGTCTCGGGCGCGGTGGACTGGTGCATTCGCCCCAGTTTACGGGCAGCTTCCCGGGACTGCCCGAGGTCAGGGCCCCTCCGGGCCCGCCGACCCGGCCACACGGGCCAGCCGCTCGAAGGAGTCCAGCAGCGCCGTGCGGTCGTACGTGGAGGTGGTGACCAGCAGCTCGTCCGCGCCCGTCAGGTCGGCCACCTCGGCCAGCTGCGCCGCGACCTGCTCCTCGGTGCCGTGGATGTGCCCGGCGAGCCCGTCCTCGTACAACTCCCGCTCCTTCGGGCTCATGGCCAGCGCCTCCACCTCCTCCGCCGGGCGCAGGGGCGGGAAGCTGCCCCGGGTGCGCGAGTACGCGAGGGACCAGGCCTCCGGGACCAGGATGCGCCGGGCGGCCTCCGCGGTCCGCGCCACGGCGACCGTCCCGGACACCACGACGTACGGCTCCGGTCGGGCGGCCGAGGGGCGGAACTGCGCGCGGTAGCGCTCAACGGCCTCCGTGACCCGGTCCCGGGCCCGCAGGTCGCCCACCACCAGCGGCAGCCCGGCCCGGGCCGCGATCCCGGCGCCCTCGCCGGTGGCGAGCACGTACGCCGGTATCCGCAGCCCCTCCGCCGGGCGGGCGTGCACCTCGGGATGTGCCTGCTGGCTGCCGTCCAGCCAGCCCAGCAGCTCCGCCAGCTGCTCCTCGAAGCGGTCGGCGTCCCCGGTGCCGCGGCCCAGCGCCCGCCGGATCCCGCCGGTGAAGCCGACCGAGCGGCCGAGCCCCATGTCGATCCGGCCGGGGAACAGCGACTCCAGTACCCCGAACTGCTCCGCGACCACCAGCGGTTGGTGGTTGGGCAGCATCACCCCGCCCGTGCCGACCCGGATCCGCCGGGTGGCCCCGGCGACGGCCGCGGCCAGTACGGCGGGCGCGGAGCCGGCGACTCCGGGGACGCTGTGGTGCTCGGACACCCAGAAGCGGTGGTAGCCCAGCCGCTCCGCCGCGCGGGCCAGCTCCACGGTGTCGCGCAGGGCCTGCGGGGCCGGGTGCCCCTCGCGGGTGCGGGACCGGTCGAGGATGGAGAGTTTGCGGATCACACAAGGCTGTAACGCGCACGCGCCGAAAGGATTCCCTGCCTAATCTGACCCGTATGAGTGACAGCAACGACCGCCGGCCGCTGGCCGTCTTCGACATCGACAACACGCTGGCCGACACCGACCACCGCCAGCACTTCCTGGAGGCCCGGCCCCGGGACTGGGACGGCTTCTTCGGCGCGGCCCCGGCCGATCCGCCGCTGGCGCGCGGGGTGGAGCTGGCCGTGGAGCAGGCGGCCGACTGCGAGGTCGTGTACCTGACCGGGCGCCCGGAGCGGTGCCGCGCCGACACTCAGGAGTGGCTGAACCGGCACGGGCTGCCCGAGGGGCGGGTGTGGATGCGCGGCAATCAGGACCGCAGGCCGGCCCGGTCCACCAAGCTGGAGGTGCTGCGGCGGATCGCCCGGGGCCGGGAGGTGCGGATGCTCGTGGACGACGACGAGCTGGTCTGCCAGGCGGCGCGCGCCGCGGGCTTCAGGACGGTCCTGGCGGACTGGGCCGCGGACGCGCCGGAGCTCAAGTCGGCACAGGAGGGGGAGGGCCGCACCTGATCCGCGGCTCGCCCACGCCCACGCCCGCGCCTGACCGCAGCTGCACCCGCGCCTGACCGCGCCCGCGCCCACGCCTGACCGCGCCTGCACCCGCGGCCGCCCCGCACCTCGCCCGCACCCGGTCCGTGCGGGGCCCGCTAGTCCTCGCCGTCGAGGCGGAACCCGACCTTGAGCCCCACCTGGTAGTGCGCCACCGCGCCGTTCTCGATGTGCCCGCGCACCTGCGTGACCTCGAACCAGTCCAGATTGCGCAGCGTCTGGCCGGCCCGGGTGATGCCGTTGCGGATGGCCTGATCGATGCTCTCGGGGGAGGTGCCGACGATCTCGGTCACCCGGTAGGTGTGGTTCGACATGGGTTCTCCCGACGGTGGGGGGCTTTTGCCTCGTTCCACGGTGCCCCAGTAAGTCCGTCTCCGCGAACTATGCGTGAACAGTCCCGAGCGGCAGGGCCTTGACCCGCCCATTGGTCTATGCCAATTTCAAGCCATCTCCGAGACCGGACTCCAGAAGGTGACCTTCGTGAAGATGCGCTTCCTCGCCGTGTGCACGGCCCTCGCGGCCGCGACCGCCCTCACCGGCTGCAGTCAGCTGGCGGGATCGGCCGCAGGGGAGCAGAAGGTGACGCTCTGGCTGATGAAGGGCAGCGCCTCGGAGGACTTCATCGCGAAGTTCACCTCCTCCTTCGAGAAGGAGCACCCCGGCGTCGACCTGGAGGTCAAGATCCAGGAGTGGACGGGCATCGGCGAGAAGGTCAACGCCGTGCTCGCGGGCAAGAGCGCCGAGAGCGCCGACGTCATCGAGGTCGGCAACACCCAGGTCGCCCAGTACATCGAGACCGGCGGCCTGTCCGAACTCACGCTGGAGGGCCTGCGCGAGTGGGGCAGCAAGGACTGGCTCAAGGGCCTCTCCGATCCGGGGAGCATCGACGGGGCCCAGTACGGCGTCCCGTGGTACGCCGCCAACCGCGTGGTGATCTACAACAAGGACCTCTTCGCGAACGCCGGGATCAACGCCGCGCCCAAGAACCGGCAGGAGTGGATCCAAGCCACCCAGAAGCTGGACAAGGGCGACCGGCAGGGCATCTACCTTCCCGGTCAGAACTGGTACGTCCTCTCCGGGTTCATCTGGGACGAGGGCGGCGAGCTCGCCGTCGAGACCGGCGGCGAGTGGGTCGGCACCCTCGACGACGACAAGGCCCTGGCCGGCATGGAGTTCTACAAGCAGCTCCAGGCCCTCGGCGACGGCCCCAAGAACGCCGACGAGGAGACGCCCCCGCAGTCCGAGGTCTTCGCCCGCGGCGAGGTCGCCCAGATCATCGCCCCGCCCGGCCAGGCCGCCGCCATCGAGGCCGCCAACCCGGCCCTCAAGGGCAAGCTCGGATTCTTCCCGGTCCCCGGCAAGACCTCCGACAAGCCCGGCGCCGTCTTCACCGGCGGCTCGGACCTGATCATCCCCGAGCGGACGAAGCACCGCAGCCAGGCCGTCGACGTGATCACCGCACTGGTCAGCGAGACCTGGCAGACCGAACTCGCCCGCACGATGAGCTACGTGCCGAACAAGGCCACCCTCGCGCATGTCGTCGACGGCAACGAGGGCGCCGCGAGCATGGCGCCCGGAGCCGCCCAGGGGCGCGCCACCCCGAAGTCCGCCCGCTGGGCCGAGGTCGAGGGCAAGAACCCGATCAAGCCCTACATGACGGCCGTACTCACCGGACAGGACCCGAAGGAGGCCGCCAAGGCGGCCTCTGACATGATCAGCAAGGTCCTCAGCTCCGACCGGTGAGCCCGACCGGTGAGCCCGGCCGAGGGGCGCTCGCCGAAGGCCCCTTCCCGAGCGGCGCTCCCCGAAGGGCGCTCCCCGAGCACCCCGCGAGCCCTGGTCGAGCCCGAGCCGAGCGCCGCCTGAGAACCTCCCGAGTGCGTTTCGACCAGGTGTCGAGCTCCCGTCCGGCGGGTGTCGAGCCCCGGCGCGCCCGCCGAGTTCAGCGTTCGCACATCCAAGTGCCGCTGCGCGGTCATGTCGAATCCAGCCAGTCACGGAAGAAGTAAAGGAGCCAGGCCGAACCACCTGCCGACCTGGCTCCCGTGCCCGGATCAGGAGCCGCCATGACCATCGCCCCCCTGTCCCCGTCCACCCTTCCCCCCACCGTGACCTCGGCCGTCACCCCCCTCCTCACCGCCGCAGCCGTCCCCGCAGCCGCCCCCGTCGCGGCCCCCGCAGCCCTCCCCGCCGCCCCCCACTACACCGTCCGCCTCGCCCGTGACGAGGACGAGGTGCGCGCCGCCCAGCGCCTGCGCCACCTGGTCTTCGCCGGCGAGCTCGGCGCCCGCCTCGACGGACCCGAGCCGGGCCTCGACTCCGACGCCTTCGACGCGTACTGCGACCACCTCCTCGTCGTCGAGGAGGAGACCGAGCAGGTCGTCGGCACCTACCGGCTGCTGCCGCCCGAGCGCGCCGCCGTCGCCGGCCGCCTCTACTCCGAGGGCGAGTTCGACCTCTCCGCCCTCGCCCCGATCCGTCCGGACCTCGTCGAGGTCGGCCGCTCCTGCGTCCACCCCGACCACCGCAACGGCGCCGTCATCGCGCTGATCTGGGCCGGCCTCGCCCGCTACATGGACCGCTCAGGCCACAACTGGCTCGCCGGCTGCTGCTCGATACCGCTCGCCGACGGCGGGGTGCTGGCCGCCGCCACCCGCGAGAGCGTCCTCACCCGCAACCTCGCCCCCGAGGAGTACCGGGTCAGCCCGCACCTGCCCTGGAACCCCGAGGGCATCACCTTCCCGGCCCGCGTGGAGCTGCCCCCGCTGCTCCGCGGCTACCTGCGCCTGGGCGCCTGGGTCTGCGGCGAGCCCGCCCTCGACGCCGAGTTCGGCTGCGCCGACCTGTACGTCCTGCTCTCCCTGCGGCGCACCAACCCGCGCTACCTCAAGCACTTCCTCTCGCTCGTCCCGGCCGCATGAGCGTCTGGCTGCCCACCTCGCCCTGCACCCCCGAGGCCTGTGCCGGCCACGAGGGGGAGCGGGCGGGCCCCGTCCGCGCGGTGCTGCGGCTCACCGCCGCCGTCGCCCTGATCCTGCTCGGGATCCTGGGCTCCCAGCCGGTCCGGCTGCTCCCCGCCCGCCCCCGCCAGGCGCTCGTGCGGGCCTGGGCGACCGCCCTGGTCCGGTCCTTCGGCATACGGATCACCATGCAGGGGAGCCCCGGCCCGGGCGGCGGCCGCCTGATCGTCGCCAACCACATCTCCTGGCTGGACATCCCGCTCGTCGCCGCCGCCATGCCCTGCCGGATGCTGGCCAAGAGCGACATCGGCCACTGGCCGGTGCTCGGCCCGCTCTCCCGGCAGAACGGAACCCTGTTCATCGAGCGGGAGCGGATCCGCGCCCTCCCCGGCACCGTCGAGGCCATCACCCGCGCCCTGCTGGCCGGCGACCGCGTCACCGTCTTCCCCGAGGGGAGCACCTGGTGCGGGCGCGCCCGGGGACCGTTCCGCCGGGCCGCCTTCCAGTCCGCCCTGGACGCCCGGGTGCCCGTACAGCCCGTGCAGCTCGCGTACCGGCTGCCGGACGGTAGCCCTGCCGGGACGCCCGCCTTCGTCGGGGACGATCCGCTGACCGCCTCCCTGTGGCGGATCGCCCGGGCCCGCGGGGTGCGGGCCGAGGTCCGACTGCTGCCGCGGATCCCGCCGGGCCGGTACGCGGACCGGCGGGAGCTCGCGGCCGCCGCTCAGGCGGCCGTCGCCGCCGCGTCCGTCCCCGTCGTGCCCGCCACCTCGGTCCCCGCCACCTCAGCCCCCGCTTCCTCCCTGCTCCCGGGGGTGCCGGCCCAGCCGAACTCGCCGTCGGCCACCGACAGGGACAGGGCGAAGCGGCCCTCCGTGTCCGTCCACCACTGAGTCAACTCCAGCCCGGCCTCGGCGAGTTCCCTCCGTACGCCCTCCTGGCGGAACTTCGCGGAGACCTCCGTCAGGATCTCCTCGCCCGCCGCGAACGGCACCACAAGATCCAGCGCCCGGACCTTCACCACCAGCTCCGACCGGGCCCGCAGCCGCATCTCGATCCACTCCTGCTCCCGGTTCCACACCGCGACGTGTGCGAAGTCCTCGATGGGGAAATCGGCGCCCAACTCCCGGTTGACGACGGCCAGCACGTTCTTGTTGAACTCGGCCGTCACCCCCTGCGCGTCGTCGTACGCGGCCACCAGCACGGCCTCGTCCTTGACCAGGTCCGTCCCCATCAGCAGGGCGTCCCCGGGCGACAGCATCGCCCGTACGGAGGCCAGGAACACGGCGCGCTCCGGCGGCAGCAGATTGCCGACCGTGCCGCCGAGGAACACCACCAGACGGGGCCCGGGCGCGTCCGGCAGCCGCAGCGGCTTCGTGAAGTCGGCCACCAGCGCGTGCACCCGCAGCCCCGGGTGCTCCGCCAGCAGCGTCTGCGCCGCGCCCTCCAGGGCGCTGCCGCTCACGTCCACCGGGATGTACGTGTCCAGCGCGGGCATCGCCTCGATCAGGTGCCGGGTCTTCTCCGAGGAGCCGGATCCCAGCTCCACCAGGGTGCGCGCCCCGCTCGCCGTGGCGATCTCCCCGGCCCGTGCCAGCAGGATCTCCCGCTCGGCGCGCGTCGGGTAGTACTCGGGCAACCGGGTGATCTCCTCGAAGAGTTCGCTGCCGCGCGCGTCGTAGAACCACTTGGGCGGCAGCACCTTGGGGGACGCCGTCAGTCCGTGCAGGACGTCCGCGCGCAGCGCGGTGTCGGCGGAGTGCTCGTCGAGGGTGCGGGTCAACTGGAAGTCGCTCACTGGGAGGTCTCCTTCAGCGGGGTCAGATCGACCCGTGTGCCACGGGCGGTCAGCAGGGTCCGGTCGGGTACTTCGCACCAGCGGGAATCGTCGTCGTACGGCTCGGACGCCACCACGGTGCGCTCGGCCGCCGCGTCGGCCAGGTACCAGAGCGAATCGCCCCAGGCCGTCGCGGCGATGCCGGTGCCGTCGGTGAGCAGCAGGTTCAGCCGGGAGCCGGGCGAGGCCGCCGCGAGCTCCCGCACGGGTTCGGCGAGCGCCGAGCCGAGGTCGTCCCCCCGCTGCAGCCGGTGCAGCACCAGTGCCCAGATCAGCGCCGAGTCCGTGCTCGCGGCCAGGGACAGCAGCTCCGCGGGCGGCAGGGCGGCCGCGAGCGGCGCCACCTCGTCCGGCCAGTCCCGTACCGCGCCGTTGTGGCTGAACAGCCACGGCCCGGCGGCGAAGGGCGCTGCCGCGGCCTCCCCGTCCGCCCCGAAGACGGTGGCGTCCCGTACGGCGGCCAGGGCGGCCCGGGCACGGACGACCCGGGCCAGATCGGCGAAGTTGGGGTCCCCCCAGATGGGGCCGGCCCGCCGGTAGCGGGCGGGGGCCGGATCGCCCTCCGCGTACCAGCCGACGCCGAAGCCGTCGGCGTTGACCGTGCCGTGGCGTTGCCGGCGCGGTTCCCAGGACTGCCGCACGAGCGAGTGCTCGGGCTCGGTCAGCAGCCGGGCCAGGGGTATCTCCGGTCCGATGAAGGCTATGTGACGGCACATCAGGCATCCCTCGCGGTCCGGAACCCGGAGAAGATCTGCCGGCGGACCGGCAGGTCCCAGTTGCGGAAGGTGCCCCGGCAGGCCACCGGGTCCACGGCGAACGAGCCGCCGCGCAGCACCTTGTGCTCCGGCCCGAAGAACACCTCCGAGTACTCGCGGTACGGGAAGGCCCGGAATCCCGGGTACGGCAGGAAGTCGGAGGCGGTCCACTCCCACACGTCGCCGATCAGCTGGCGCACCCCGAGCGGGGACGCCCCGGCCGGGTAGCTTCCCGCCGGGGCCGGGCGCAGATGGCGCTGGCCGAGGTTGGCGCGGTCCGGGGTCGGGTCCTCGTCGCCCCAGGGGTAGCGGGTGGAGCGGCCGGTGTCCGGGTCGTGCCGGGCGGCCTTCTCCCACTCCGCCTCGGTGGGCAGCCGGCGCCCCGCCCAGCGCGCGTAGGCGTCCGCCTCGTACCAGCTGACGTGCAGTACGGGCTCGTCGGCGGGCACCGGCTCGGTCGTGCCGAAGCGGCGGCGCAGCCACTGGCCGGCCTCCCGGCGCCAGAACAGCGGCGCCTCGATCCCGTGCCGGTGTATCTGGTCCCAGCCCTCGGGGGCCCACCAGCGGTCGTCCCGGTAGCCGCCGTCGGCGATGAACGCCTGGTACGCGGAGTTGGTCACCGGGGCCGTGTCGATCCAGAAGGCCCCGGTGTCCCTGGTGTGCGCGGGCCGCTCGTTGTCCAGCGACCAGGGCTCGGCCGAGGTGCCCATCGTGAAGGGGCCGCCGGGAACCAGGACTTCTGCGGCCGCGGGCGGCGGTCCCTGCGGGGGGGCCGGATCGGGCGCGGTGAGCACCGGCTCGCCCGGGCGCAGCTGATGGGTGATCAGCATGGTCTCGTCGTGCTGCTGTTCGTGCTGGGCGATCATTCCGAACGCGAAACCGTCGTCCAGCAGCGCGGATCCCTCCAGTGCGGTGCGCTCCAGCAGGTCGAAGACCCGGCCGCGCACCTCGGCCGTGTAGCGCCGGGCCTCCGCCGGCCCCAGCAGGGGCAGCTTCGGCCGCTCCGAGCGGGGGTGCTGGAACGCGTCGTAGAGCGGGTCGATCTCGGGGTGGAGGGAGGCGTGACCGGCGACGTTGCGCAGCAGCCAGAGCTCCTCCTGGTTCCCGATGTGGGCCAGGTCCCAGACCAGCGGGGACATCAGCGGGGAGTGCTGGGCGGTCAGGTCGCGGTCGCTCACGGCATCGGTGAGCAGGGCGGTACGGGTGCGGGCCGCGGTCAGGGCGGCGAAGGCCCGTTCGCGCAGGTCGGCGGGTGTCCCGCGGGTGGGCGCCGGGTGCGGCGGCGTGCGGTCGGCTGAAGGCGATGCGGTCATGAGCGGGCCCCCGTCCCGGTGAGCTGCAGGTATCCGTCGTCGGCCGGGCAGCGGCCGCGCAGGGTGAAGCGTTCGGTGAACGCGCCGACCACGTCTTGGACGTGCCTGCTCGCGCCGAGGCGCGGCAGTGCCTCGGCGGCGGCCCGGAAGCAGGCGGCGGCGGCGGTGCGCAGTTCCGGATCGGCCAGGCCGTGCCGGGCGGCCGTCTGCCACAGCGGGTTGCGCGGCGCGGGCCGGGAACCGTGGGCGTCGGCCAGCGCCTTCGCCACCCGGTACGCGCTCTCGGCGGCCTCCGGGTCGTCGAACAGCGCGTGGACGACGGCCACCGGGACCAGCCAGCCGTCGTCGCCGGGCTGGGCGTCGATCATCCGGAACTCCAGGTGGCCGCGCGGGCGCACCGGCGGGAACAGCGTGGTCAGGTGGTACTCCAGGTCCTCCGCGGTGGGCGGCCGCAGGCCGTTCGGGCCCGGGGCGCCGTCGCCGCCGGCCCCGGCCCCGGCTCCGGCGGCGCGCAGCCAGTCGCGGAAGGTCATGCCGCGCGGGACCGGCCACGGCCCGTCGCCGGCCGACCGTACGCACATCACCTCGGTGTCCAGCGCGTGCCGGGTCCAGGCGCTGCGGGGTTCGCCGTCCAGGGGCGGGGCGAGCGAGCGGCGGGCGTCGAGATCGTTCCAGATCCCCTGGCGGGAGCACCGCCAGCCGGCGTACGGCCCCTCGTGCGCGGGGGAGTTGGCGAAGGCGGCCACGAACACGGCGCCCAGCAGGTGCGCCAGCCGCCAGCGCCGGCCGTACCCCAGCGGGCCCGGCTCCTCGTACCCGGCGTCCACACAGACCTGCACGGAGGCGGAGGAGCACATCATGGCGCGCCCGGCCGGGCCGGTGCGGTCGAAGTAGGTCTCCATCGCGTCGTAGCGCGGGCTGCTCAGCAGGCGGCGCAGCGGCCGGCGCGGATCGCGGCCGGTGCCGCGCAGGGCCAGGCCCTGGGAGCGCAGTGCGGCCCGTACGGCGGTGAGGTCGGCCTGCAGGCCGTCCAGGCAGCCGGTGAGCGAGGGGGCGGGCGCGGAGCTGAGCTCCAGCTGGCCGCCGGGCTCGACGGTGAGCCGGGAGTGCAGGGGAAGGGCGCGGGCCGCGTCGTGCGCGGCGGTGAGCCGGTCGGGCGGCAGTGTCTCGCCGGGCCGCTCGGCGTCCAGTACGAGCCATTCGAGCTCGGCGCCGAGGGTGCGGGGCGGGCCCGTCTTGAAACAGATGCCGTGGACCAGGTCCTCGGCGGCGGTTTCGCTGAGAGCGGGTGGGTCGCCCAGGGCCTGCGGGTCTGGTGGTGCGTACGAGTCCTGTGGCACGGCAGGGTCTCCTGTCCACGGGTGCGACTTGACCATGCCTACCTACCCGTCCTTGTCGGCCTGAAAAGGGGGGAGCGGGCCACCGCGCGGAAAACCTCTGGCCGCGGGTGGTTGCTGCTGCCGATGATGGCGACGTGAGCAGCAGATTGCGTGAGATCGCGCGGGACAACGCGACCATCGTGGCGACCGGCTGGTACCGGACGCGGTCGGGGCGGCAGGTCTCCCTCGCCGCCGCCCTGGCGGAGTCCAGGGCCGGAACCAGACTATATGGGCCAAACCCGGTCATTCCAGACGAGAAGATTCCCGGCGAGCGGTACGAGACGGCCGTCGAGGTCACGGGGGAGAGCAGTACGGTCGCAGCCCGTAGGCTCGCCGAGGGCGGTCCGGGGTCGGTCTCCGGGGCCTCGGTCGCGGTCCTGAACTTCGCCTCGGCCCGTAATCCCGGGGGCGGATACGTCCGCGGGGCCAAGGCCCAGGAGGAGGCGCTGTGCCGCGCCTCGGCCCTGTACGAGACCCTGCTGGAGGTCCCGGAGTACTACGAGGTGCACCGCGCGGGGCGCAGCACCTTCTACACCGACCGGGTGATTCACTCGCCCGGGGTGCCCGTCTTCCGCGATGACCGGGGCGAGCTGTTGGACACCCCGTTCCGCGCGGGTTTCCTGACCTCGCCGGCTCCGAACGCGGGCACCATCCGCCGCCAGGAGCCGGAGCGCGTCGCCGAGATCCCGGCGGCCCTGGCGCGGCGCGCGGAGCGCGTCCTGGAGACGGCGGCGCTGCACGGATATCCGCGGCTGGTGCTGGGGGCGTGGGGGTGCGGGGTGTTCCGGAACGACCCGGCGCAGGTCGCGGAGGCCTTCCGGGCCCTGCTGGCCGGGCGTTTCGCGGGCGTCTTCGAGCGGGTGGTGTTCGGGGTGCTTGACCGCGACCCGGGCCCGCGCGAGGCATTCGAACGGACTTTCGCGGGATTCGGGGCGTAGGGCGGCCCGGGCGCCTGCCCCGATCCGCCGGATCCCCCGGAAGGGGCGACTCCCTAGCGCCAGCCGTAGCGTTCGCGGAGCCGGTTCACGACCAGCTGGAACCGGCCGCGGTCCAGGGCGCACGCCTCGCGCCGCATGCCCTCCTCGTGCACCCGCAGCACCCGGTCCACGTCCACCCAGGACTCCCGCCCGGCACCGTCCCACGGCCCGGTCCCGATGGGCACCCACTCCCGGTCGTTGTCGTGCCGCTTGCTGGACAGCTGCACGGCGAGCAGCGTCCGCCCGCCCGCCTCCCGGGCGACGACCAGCACCGGGCGGTCCTTGCCGCGGCCGTCGTTCTCCTCGTACGGGACCCAGGTCCACACGATCTCGCCGGGGTCCGGATCGCCGTCCTTGTCGGGCGCGTACTCGGTGCGCACGGGCCCGATGGCGTGCGGATCGGCCTCGGTGGTGGCGGTGGCCCCGCCGCGGCCGGGCTGTTCGATGGGGTCGGAGCTGTGGTGGGAAAGTGCCGTCATGCGGCTGAGGTTAGTGGCTCGGACGGCCGTCGCGGTGCGGTTCAGCCGGTGACCAGGGCCATGACGAGGCCGTCGTACCCCTTGCTGCCGACGGTCTGGAGGGCGGTGGCGGTCAACCTCGGGTGCTCGGCGATGAGTTCGGTGAACCTGCGGACGCCCTGGACGCGGGGGTCGGCGCTGTCGGCCTCGACGACGGCGCCGTCGCGGACGACGTTGTCGCCGATGATGACGCTGCCGGGCCGGGTCAGTTCGAGGGCCCACTTCAGGTAGTCCGGGTTGGACGGCTTGTCCGCGTCGATGAAGACCAGGTCGAACGGGGCGAGGTCCGTGAGTTCGGGCAGCAGGTCGACGGCCCGGCCGCGCCGGATGTCGACGAGGTCCGCCAGCCCGGCCCGGGCGACGTTCGCGGCGGCGACGTCGGCGCACTGCTGGTCGACCTCCAGCGTGACCAGTCGTCCGCCCGCCGGCAGGGCCCGGGCGAGCCAGATGGTGCTGTAGCCGCCGAGGGTACCGATCTCCAGGATGGTGCGGGCGCCGCGGATCCGGGCGAGGAGGTGCAGCAGCTTCCCCTGGTTCGGGGCCACCTGATGTGCAGGCAGCCCGGCGGCCTCGGCATCCGCGTTGGCGGCGACCAGCGCCTCGTCCTCTTCGACGAGCAGCCCGTCGAAGTACGCGTCAACGGCCGTCCACGTCTGCTGCCCCATGAGCATTTCGGTACTCCCCTTCACCCGTGAGTAAGTTCCCATAGGAAACTTACATGACATCCGGCATCTTCCAACAGGTTGCCGCGCAGGCGAGGGTGGGCGCGGAGGGGCCTTCGACTGCGGCTGCGGGTGCGGCTGCGCGGACGTTTCCCGGTGCGCCCGGTCGTGATGACACGGGTCCGGGCCGCCGCCGGAGGTGTGGCGACCCCGTCGACGGCGACGTACGGCGCCCGGCGGGCGACGGCCGGGCTGATCGTGGCCGAGCGGGCTCGGGCCCGGCGCGCTTTCGGCAGGATTCCGGCACGCAGACGGGCGAAACGGGCGTGGCGGGGGTTTCCGGGCGGCCGGCCGGTCGTTACGGGAGAGGAGGAAGGAGGTCCGCCATGCCCGCACACGGACCCGCGAAGCACCCCACGACCGAGCTCGACGCCCGTTACAGCTCCGCCCTGAACCCCCGCCCGGGCGCCGAGGACGTGAGCGCCACCGACTGGGCCGACGCCCAACGGCAGTTGGAGTCCGCCGAGATCTTCTGGCTGTCCACGGCGCGAGCCGACGGCCGGCAGCACGTCACTCCGGTGATCGCCGCCTGGCACGACGGGGTGCTGTACTTCTCGACCGGTCCGAGCGAGCAGAAGGCGAAGAACCTCGCCCACGACGGCCACTGCGCGCTGACCACCGGGGGGAACTCCCTCACCGAAGGGCTCGACCTCGTGGTCGAGGGCACGGCGGGGCGGGTCGCCGATCCGGCGCTGCTGGAGGAGGTGATCACGGCGTACGAGACGAAGTACGGCGCACACATCACCTCTCCCGAGGGCACGTTCCACGGCATCGGGGACGCGTTCCGCAAGGGCGACGTGATCGTGTTCGCGGTCCCGCCGTCCACGGCCTACGGCTACGGCCGCAGCGACGGGGTGTACACCCACACCCGCTGGACGTTCTGAGCCGCGGGCACCGCGAAGGCGGCGCCACACCGTCCGCGCGTGGGCAGGGGATCCGGTCCCGCCGCGGGGCCGACGGGGTGCCGGACGTACCACTCGGGACCACGGCGGCCACGGCCTCGTCCCGAGGTGCGTCGCACGACCGTGGTCGGCCCGGGGCCGAGGACGGGACGCGGGCGTCGGCGCAGCCCGGCAGGCGGGGTGCACGCACCGAGGATCTCCAGCGCAGCGGCGGGTTCGGCAGCGCGCCGGGTACCTGCCGTCCGTGTCGCGGTCACCACCGCGGTCCGGACGCCGGCGGCCGTGTGCCAGTCGCCGGCGGCCGCGTGCCGACGGCCGTGTGCCGGGCGCCGGCCGCCGTGTGCCGGGCGAGGACGCCGCCCGCGAACAGGGCTTCGCTGTCGGGATGGGCGAAGGAGGCCAGGACGTCCGGCATCGGCATGAGGCGTCACCTTCCTGAGGTGCTTTCACCGGTACCCGCCGTGTCAGTGGCACACCCTTCTGCCGACTCGGGGGGTGTCCGTGGGGGAGAGCCGTCGTCGGGTCGTGCGGCGGCGGCTCTCCAGGGGAGGGGCGGGTCAGGGGCAGCCGGTGCGGGTGTCGCCCGGGTCGGTGGTGCAGGTGTCGGTGCCGGGGCCGCCGTTGGCGGTGTCGTTGGCGGAGACGCCGTCGGTGGTGGTCAGGCGGTCGTTGCCGTAGTCGCCCGTCAGGGTGTCGTTGCCCGGGCCGCCGTTCAGGGTGTCGTCGCCGAAGCCGCCGTCGAGGTCGTCGTTGCCGTAGCCGCCGTAGACGGTGTCGTTCCCGTAGCTCGCGCGGACGGTGTCGTTGCCGCCGAGGCCGCAGACCACGTCGTTGAAGTAGCCGCCGTTGAGGGTGTCCGCGCCGGTGGTGCCGATGATCGTGCAGCCGTGGGCGTTGTTCACGGAGGTGGTGGTCGTCGCCGTGTTGTTGGAGGTCGAGGGGTCCTGCTGGGCGGCGCTCGCGACGGCCGTGCTCGTGACCGTGCCGGTGGTCCGGGGCTCGCCCGTCACGGTGACCGTCGCGCTCGCGCCCGGGGCCAGGGAGCCGAGGGCGCAGGTGGCCCCGGTCGCCGTGGTCGTACACGTACCCTGCGAGGCGGCGGCCGAGGTGAGGCCCACGCCGGCTCCGGAGAGCGTGTCCGACAGCGTGACGCCGGTCGCGGTCGCGGTGGAGGCCGCGGAGTTGGAGACCGTCACCGTGTACGAGGCGCGGTCGCCGATGCTCACGGTGGCCGTACCGCTCTGCACCACCGACAGGTCCGCGCTCGGCGGCGGGGGCGGCGGCGTGCCGTCGCCGCCCTGGTAGCGGGCGAGGGCGAAGGCGTAGCCCGCCCCGACGCCCGCCGCCACGATCTTGCCGTCCGGCTGTACGAGCACCCCGCGGGCGTCGTCCCAGTCCAGGAAGCCCGTGACCACGAAGCCGTCGCCGCCGAAGCCGGTGTCCACCGCGCCGTTGGTGTTGAACCGGGCCAGGCCGAAGTCGTTGGCCTCCTGGCTGTTCGGGTCGTCGGCCTGCCCCGCGATGACGATCTTGCCGTTCGGCTGGAGCGCCAGGGCGTTCGCGCCTCCGCCGTCCCCGGGGAAGTGGACCGAGGTGCGCCCGCCCGTGCCGAAGGCGGTGTCAGGGCTGCCGTTCGCGTTGTAGCGCAGCAGGGCGACGCCGACATCGCGGGATCCCGCGGCGACGATCTTGCCGTCCGGCTGTACCGCCACGGCGTTGCCGAACTCGGTGCCGCCGAAGTCCGCGGTCACCATGCCGTCACCGCTGAAGGTGGGGTCGAGGGTGCCGTCGGGCAGGTAGCGCGCCACGCCGATGTCGAAGGCGGTGTTGCCCACGTACCCGACCGAGACGATCTTGCCGTCCGGCTGGAGGGCCATGCCCCGGGCGGTGCCGCCGGCGTCCTGGGGCGAGGCGGGCGTGAAACCGGCGACGACCGCGCCGTCGCCGCCCAGGCTCGGGTCCAGGTGTCCGCCGGTGTCGAGGCGGACCAGCGCGAAGCCCCCGCCGCGGCCCTTGCCCGCAGCGATGATCTTCCCGTCGGACTGCACCGCCACGTCGGCGCCGTCCGCGGATCCGCCGAACTCCTCGACCCGTACCAGCCCGCCGTCGCCGAAGCCCGGGTCCAGGCTGCCGTCCGTGTTGTACCGGGCCACGGAGAAGAAGCAGCACCCGCCGCCCTCCTCCGCGACGACCTCGGTCGTGCCCACCACGACGATCTTCCCGTCCGAGGGCTGGACCGCCACCGCGTTGGCCGCGTGGGCGCCGCCGCCGAAGTCGCTCGTCACCGTACCGTCCCCGGCGAAGCCGGAGTCGAGGCTGCCGTCGGCGTTGTACCGGGCGAGCGCGAAGCCGCCCTCGCTCATGCCCGCCACGACCAGCTTGCCGTCGGCCTGACGCGCGATGTCGTGCCCTTCCGCGTACCCGGGGAACGGGGTCACCACCCGGCCGTCCGTCCCGAACGACGGATCCAGATCGCCGGGCGCGGCCAGCGCGGAGGCGGGCAGCGCGAGTACGAGGGCCAGGCCGAGCGCGGCGGCCAGTACGCCGGTCGTCCCGCCGGGTCCGCGGCGCCGCCGTGACGGTCTCAGGTGTGCGTGGGTCATGGGCGTACGAACCTCCGGCCTCGCGGGGTGCAGTGAGCAGCGCACAGCTTCGTACGGGAGCCCGCCCGCGCCCCGCGAGCCGTGCCGCACTGCGCCCACTGGGCCCCGCGAACCACCCCGGCGGGGGAGCGCGCGAGGGGTTCGGCGGGGTGGTCGGGGTGCTCAGCCGGCGGCGCCTCCGAACCACTTGGGCAGGTGGCGGAGCAGGTCCTGCTGGTCCTCGCCGACCCACGCCACATGGCCGTCCGGGCGCAGCAGCACCGCCGGCACGTCCAGTTCGTCACTGACGTCGACGACGTGGTCGACCCGGTCCGACCAGCCCGCCGCCGAGAGCCGGCCGGTCTGGTCGAGGAGCAGGCCGCGGCCGCCGCGCATCAGCTCGTAGAGGCGGCCGCGCTTCAGCGCCACGTCCCGCATCCGCCGGCCGACCAGGTCGTGGCGTCGGCGGCCCTCGCCGCCCTCCTCGCCCTCGCCGAAGTCGTAGCGGACGGAGATCGCGGTGATCTTCTCGATGAGGTACCGGTTCACCTCCTCGAAGTCCATCAGTTCCGCCAGGAGCCGGCGCACCGACTGGGGACCGGGCTCGGCGGACATCAGCTGGATCTGCGCGCGGGTGTTGTCCAGCACGGCGGCGGCCACCGGGTGCCGTTCCGCGTGGTAGCTGTCCAGCAGGCCGTCGGGTGCCCAGCCGGAGACCTCGGCGGCCAGTTTCCAGCCGAGGTTGAACGCGTCCTGGACGCCGAGGTTGAGCCCCTGCCCGCCGGTCGGCGGGTGGATGTGCGCCGCGTCGCCGGCCAGCAGGACACGGTCGACCCGGTACCGCTCGGCCAGCCGCGTCGCGTCGCCGAAGCGGGAGAGCCAGCGCGGCGAGTGCGCGCCGAAGTCGGTTCCGGCGAAGGCGTGCAGCTGCTGCTTGAACTCGTCGAGGGTCGGCGCGGCGGTACGGTCCTCGGACACGCCCGCGGCGGGCGCGATGACGCGGTAGAGCCCGTCCCCCATGGGCATGGCGCCGAACAGCAGCTGGGTCTTGCGGACTTCGGCCACCACGGCGGCCACCGTCTCCGCCGGTTCGGCCAGCTCCATCACGCCGAGCAGCGTCTCGACCCTGGCGGGCTCGCCGGGGAAGCCCACGCCGAGCAGCTTGCGCACCGTACTGCGACCGCCGTCGCAGCCGACGACGTAGCGGGCGCGCAGCCGCGTGGTGTCGGCCAGCTCGACGGTCACCCCCTCGTCGTCCTGGCTCAGCCCGACCAGCTCACAGCCGCGCCGGATCTCGACGCCGGCCTCGACGGCGTGCTCCGCCAGCAGCCGCTCGGTGATCTCCTGCGGGATGTGGAGGACGTACGAGTGCGTCGTGTCCATCCGCTCCGGCCAGGAGGTGCCGAGGCCGGCGAAGAAGCCGCCCACCGTGAACTGCCGCCCGAGCGGCAGGAACCGATCCAGCAGACCGCGCTGGTCCATCACTTCGATGCTGCGCACGTGCAGACCTTGGGCGCGGGACTGACGGGTCGGCTCCGTTTCCTTCTCCAGCACGAGCACCCGCACACCGTGCAGCCGCAGCTCGCCGGCCAGCATCAGGCCGGTCGGTCCGCCGCCGACCACGATCACGTCCATCATGAAAACCCCCAGGTACGTAGACAAAGGCGTGTGTACTGCGCGAATCCCTGATTTCGGCAGGTTCTGGCCTCGGTCGATGATTGTGCGGTACGACGGGGGCCTTGCGGCAAGCCCCCCAGTGCGCTATATGTTGAGAGTGGCAAGGAGTGGGTAACCTCCTTGTCTTTCTCTTTGTTCGCGGCCCGGCGGCTTCGCGCACGTTCCGTCCGGCGTCGAGGAGCGCGGCGGCGAGAGCGTGCGAGTTCGCGGGGGAACATTCCGGCGCGCCGCCTCGTTGGTCCGGGGTCCGCTGCTCTGTCCCGTGAACCGCAGGAGTGCCGTGCCCGTACCCGGAACCTCGCCCAGCCCCGCCGTACCCCCTCTCCCGCCGCTCCCCGCCCAAGCCGAGCGCCTGATCGAGCTCGGGGTGCACGAGCTCGCGGGGATTCCCGCCGATGAGCTGCGTACGTTCGCCTCCGCGGCGGACGCCGGAGGCGGGCACGGCGGCGACGCCCTGCTCGCCGTCCACCCGGACCGCGCCCCCGCCTCCGCCCTCGCGCCGCTGCTCCGCCGCGAGGGCAAGCCCGGCTTCGTCGTCACCGACATGCCCGACGTCGACGGCTTCTCCCCGCTCGACGCCATCGAGCTGTCCGACGCCCCTCTCTACGTCCTCACCGGCCTCGACCGCGGCGACCACATGGCCAACTGGAGCCCGGAGGAGGCGCTTCCGGCGCTGACGAAGGAGGAGCGCACCCCGCTGCTGCTCAGCGAGGGCATCCACTGGGTCCTCCAGCAGCCGGCCGCCCTGGAACGAAACCGGTGCTTCATGACCATCGGCTCCCGGCTGCGGAAGGCGAACGGCACCCTGGACGCCCGAACCCCGGCGATCTGGATCAGCAACGGCACGGGTCGGGACGGCCGCGAGCGGCGCAACGCCCCCAAGATCGGCTGGTGTTGGTGGGGCAACCGCCACACCTGGCTCGGCTTCGCCTCGGCGGCGCGCCGCGCGACCTAGGTGGTGTGCCCCGGTTGACGTCGGGGCAGCTCGGCGCGCCGCACCGCGTCGGAAGCCAGGACGACGACCCCGCCCAGGCCGGCGAAGACGCCGCAGCCGGCGAACACCGGCGCCGCGCCCCAGGCCCCGATGGCCGCTCCGACCAACGGGTAGCTCAGGGGCGCGAGGCCGACCATGGTGAGCATGACGACGGAGGTCACCCGGCCGAGGAAGGCGGGATCCGCGGCCGTTTGGATGAGGGTGCTGTCCACGCTGCCGAACACGCCCGCGCTCAGCCCGATGCACGCGGCCAGTACCACGGCGATCCAAAGGCTGGGCACCAGCGCGATGGTGGCCGCACCCGCGCAGCCCACCAGCAGCGAACCGGCCAGCATCAGGCCGGCGCGGGGCAGCCATCCGGCTATCGCGAGCAGCGCGGCGCTCGTCGCGGCCCCCGCACCGAAGCCGCTGACGATCCAGCCGTAGCCGGCAGGTCCCCAGCCGCGCTCGGCGTTGAGGAGCACCATGCCGACGCCGAGGGTGCCCGTGAGGCCGAGTTCGCAGACGGCGCCGGCGGCGACGAGCGGCCCGATGAGGCGGTGGCGGCGGATGTAGCGCAGGCCGTCGATCAGGTCCTTCCGTGCGGTGCCGGGCGCCGGCCGCTCCGCGGCAGGCGCTCCGGCGGTCCGCATCCGCAGCGTCAGCAGGAGCGGCAGCGATAGCGCGAAGAGCAGGCCGGCCACAGTGAAGGCGGCCGCCACGCCTCCGAGCCCCATGGCCAGGCCGCCGATCGGCGGCCCCGCGATCTGGCTGAGGCGCATCGACAGGGACCGCATGCCGGTGACGCGGGCGAGCTGGTCGGGGCTGGTGATTCGTGGCGGGAGGGCTCCGACGGCGGGTACGAACAGCGCGTCCACGGCGCCGAACACGAGCGCCACCACGACCAGGATCCACAGGGCCGGCGCCGTCAACGCGACGGCAGCGGCGACACCGAGGATGAGCAGACAGCGCACCGCGTCGCTGCCGAGGACCACCCGGCGCGGGTCGAACCGATCGGCCACCACTCCTCCGCCGAGCATGAGCAGTGCCCGTGGCAGGGCCCCGGCCGCCATGACGAGCCCGACTTCGGCGGGGCCGGCGGCCTGCTGGGCGGACCAGCCGAGGGCGACGAAGTACACGCTGTCGCCCACGAGGGAGGCGGTGTACGCGGTGAGCCAGCGCAGCACGTTGGCGTCGCGGTATGCGGGTGGGGTGACGCGTCCGGGCGGAGCGGTCAACGGGGTGGCCATGGCGGGGCTCCAGCGGATCGGGACGGGGGGCCGGATCGGGGACGGGGCGGCGTCAGAGCGGGAAGGGGAAGCCGTACAGGTACACGGACACGCGCTCGCGGTCCTCCGTCGCGCCGGCTGCCCGGGAAGCCTTCCCGCGCTCCCGCCAGCGCCGGGCCACCGCCTCCAGTTCGTCGTTCATCTCAGCGAGTTCGGCGGGAGTCAGGTCGAGCATCCACTCGGAGCTGAAGGCGGCGTCGGTCCAGGCCTTGCCCCAGGCGTCGGTCTGGTCCAGGTACGTGCGGTACTGGGCGACGCGGGTGTCGTGGATCCCTCGGGTCACCGCTCCCACGGCGGCGACCCCCTCGGGCGTGCCCGCGAAGTCCGAGCTGCGAAAGCCCCACCCCTCCTCGGACGCCACCTGCCACCAGCGCTCGCGGCCGTCGGTGCTCCGGCTGCCCGCTTCGGCCACGAAGCCGTGCTCGGCCAGCTTGCGCAGGTGGTAGCTGACCAGCGACGGCGTCTGGCCGACCTGCTCGGCGAGTTGGGAGGCGGTCGCGGTGCCGGCGGCGTACAGCAAGCGGTAGAGCTGCATCCGCAGGGGGTTGGTGAAGGCCTTCAACCGGGAGAGGTCGGTGATCTGCTCGGGCTGGGGCTTGGGTTGCATGTCAGCACCGTAGGTATGAAGCAGAAGTTGCGCAATATTATTTTCGGAAATCCGCGGCGGAGGAGCGCTCCGCAGAGGGCTTTCGGGTCCCGGTCGCCCCCGTGGAGGGGGTGGCCGGGGCAGCGGGTACCTTCGGGGCGACTACCAGGTGGGGGAGACGGGCACATGGACGAGCGGCTCGAAGCCGAGGGCGAGGTTGCGGTGGCGCGGCTGGCCATCGACAGCGGGGACCTGGAGCACGCGGCGGCGCATCTGGGGAACGCCCTGACCGTCGCCCCCCAACTCCCCGACGCGTACGAGGCCCTCGCCGAGCTCGCCGTGGCCGCCGGTGGCAACGCCGCCGCGTTGGGGCTGTTCGACATGGACGAGCCCTACATCGGCACGGTCGCCTGCATCGCCCAGCTCCACGCGGCCGCCGGCCGGTGGGACTCCGCCCTCCCGGCACTCGCCTCCGTGATCGGCGCCGATCCCGAGCGGCCCTGGGCCGAGGTCGCCTGGCTGGCCGACCCCGCGCTGCCCGGCCTGGTGCCGCCGGACGCCGTCACGCAGGCCGTCGCCGTACTCGTCCGCACCCTGCCCGAGCCGCTGCCGCCGCAGCTCCGCGAGGGTGTCGGGCCGTTCTACGCCCTGGTCCGGGCCTGTGTGACCGCCCATCCCGGGCACTCGCTGCTGCACACCATGGCCTCCACCCTGGCCCGCCGCTTCGGCGACATGGCCGAGGCGGTCGAATGGGCCGAGGACGCCTGCCGCCTCGAACCCGGCCACTGGCAGGCGGTCGTCCTGGGCGGCGCACTGCGCGCCGCCGGACGCCCGGACGAGGCCTTGGCCGTATGGGAGGCGGAGATCGCCCGCGACCCCTCCGACGTGGATCTGTACGTGGACGTCGCCGAACTCCACCGGCACGGCGGCCGCCCCGCCGAGGGCCTCGCCTGGCTCGACCGCGGCCTCGCCGTCGAACCGGAGCACCCCAAGGCCCTGCCCGCCTCGTTCGCCCTGCGCCACGCCGTCGACGGAGGCACGGCGCAGCTGCTGGCCCTCTCCGACCATCTGCGCGCCCACCCCGAGCACGGCTACGCCGCCGCCCTCCTGGCGGAGCTGTGCGAAGACGAGCCGTGGCTCGGACACGTACACCCCGCGTTCGAGGCGAGCGTCAACGTGCTGCACCGGATGCTCGCCAACCCCAAGACCGCCCGCGACCACGAAATCGAGCTGCTCGGCTCCGCTCTGGAGGCCCCCAGCACACGGCTCGCCGTACGCATGGGCTTCCCGAACTCGAAGATCGACTACCAGTCGGTGGCCGCGCCCGACCCCCGCGTTCCGCAGTACGAGGTCGTCACGCCGCTGTGGCGGTTCGACGGCCCCCAGGGGCTCGACGCCCGGCCGGCCCTCGACCCGCCCTCCGCCGAGTCCGCGGAGCTCGTGCGCGACGTCACCGCCCTGGCATGGCCGGCGCCGGTCGCCGCGTACGACCACGCCGTCCGGCTCTCAGGCCTGGACCCCGAGGACCTGCTCGCCCTCTGCGTACACCCTCCGCTTCCCCGCCGGGACGAGCAGGGGGCGTACCTGCTGGGCCGCCAGCCCGAGATGTGGGTCCGTGCCGTACAGACCTTCGCTTGCCTGGGGATCGCCCATCACCGTGCGGACGAGCCCTGGATGGACTCCCGCCGCAGGGCCCTGCTCCTCGACCTGCTCTTCGGCCCCGAGGACTGGACCAACGAAGCGGCCGGCTTCGCCCTCCTCGCCACGGCCTGGGCGGACCCGGAAGCCCGCGAGGACGTCGGGGTGCGCCTCGTCGACCGCATGATGGCGGTCGGGAAGGCCTGGCGGGAGCGCGACGCGACGAGTCTGGCCTCGCTGTGCCGACTCGTGCTCGCCTGCCCGTGGCTGGACGAGACCTTCCTCGACCTGGCGGAGAAGATGCTCTCGGCGGCCAAGGAGTTCGACGCCCGGTCCCCGGAGGGCGACGAGGAACGCCGCAGCGGCATCACCGCCGAGCTGGAAGCGCGGCAGTCACGGGAGAGCGCACCGGCGGCGCGGGGCTCGAAGCCCCGATCGCTCCTGGGCCGGCTCTTCGGCCGCACCCGCTGAGCCGGGCACCGGGTCAGCGGACCCGGTCGTGGACGAGGGCCGGCACGCCGCGTTGCACGGCGGTCCGGCCGAAGGGCGCCCACTGCCCGACCGGGGAGGCCGTCGTGCAAGAGCGCGGGCCGGCGGACAGAGCCTCTGAGGGCGCCGATCCCGCTCGGCCTCCGCTCAGCGCCTGCTCAGCGCCTGCTCAGCCCCCGGCCGGCCACTCCTTCGGCCACTGGTCCGGCCACGGGTTCGACCAGGCTCCGGCTGCCTCCGCCTGGGCCGCCAGGGAGAGGAGGAGGGGTTCCGAATCGGCCGGGCCCAGGAGTTGGGCCCCCAGGGGGAGGCCCTCGGCGGTGAAGCCCGCCGGGACGTTCACCCCCGGCCAGCCGAGGACGTTCCAGGTCCAGGCGTACGGGCACGCCGCGATCATCGCCCGGTCCGTGGCCATCGCCCCGAGCCCCGCCAGGGCTCCTATCCGCAGCGGGGGAGTGGCCGTCGTCGGGGTCAGGACCACGTCGAACCGGCCGAAGATCTCCCCGACCCGTCGCCGCAGCAGGCCCTCCGCCCGGCGGGAGGCCCGCAGGGGCAGGCCGCCCAGGATCCGGCCCGTGCGCATCGCCTCGTGGGTGCGCGGGTCCAGCAGCGCGGGATCCGGCACCCGCGACGCCCAGTCCCGTACGCCCCCGGTCGCGCGGGGGACGAAGGTCAGGCCGATCTGCCCGTAGCGCGGGTCCTCCGGGACCACCTCGTGGCCCAGGGCCTCCAGCCGGACCGCCAGCCGCTCCACCGCCGAACGGACCTCCGGGTCAAGGGACTTCGGCGTCGCCGTGAAGGCCATCCCGAACGACAGGGCGATGCGCAGCCGGCGCGGCGTGCGCCGGGTCGCCTCGACCGCCGAGACCGGGGCCGGGCGGTGCCGGTCCCCGGCGTGCGGGCCGCTAGCGGCGTCGAGCAGGAGCGCCGCGTCGCCGACGCTGCGGGCCAGCACGCCGTTGACGGTCAGCCCGTGGAAAGACTCCGGCTCCGGCCAGGTGGAGATGCGTCCGCGCTGCGGCTTGACGCCCACCAGATGGGTCCAGGCCGCGGGGATCCGTACGGAGCCCGCCCCGTCGGATCCCAGGGCCGCCGGGACCAGGCCCGCGGCCACGGCGGCCGCCGAGCCGCCGGAGGACCCGCCGGGCGTGTGGGCCGGGTTCCACGGATTGCGGGTCTCGCCGAACGCCGGCCCCTCGGTGAACGGCCACTGCCCCAGCTCCGGCGTCTGGGTCTTGCCGATGACGACCGCGCCGGCCGCGCGCAGCCTGCGTACGGCCTCGCTGTCGGCGGTCTTGGGCGCGAACTCCCCGGCGCAGCCGAACGCGGTCGGCTCCCCGGCCACGTCCATGTCGTCCTTGACCGCTATCGGCACGCCGAGCAGCGGGAGCCGCTCACCGGCGGCCAGGCGGCGGTCGGCCGCGTCCGCCTCGGCGAGCGCAGCCTCGGCTCGTACGATCCGGAACGCGTTGAGGGCGGGCTGCGCGGCGGCGATCCGCTCCAGCGCCTCCTCGGTCAACCGGCGTGCGCGGACGCCTCCTTCGGCGAGCGCCCGCGCCGTGTCCACCAGACCGGCGGAGACGGAAGGGACGGAAGTGGAGACGGGCGAGACAGCTGAAGACTTCGTACCTGATGACGCCACCGACATCGGACCTCCCCGTTACCGCTCGGTAGGACCGAAGGTAACGGGGAGGGCCCGCGGGTGGCTAGAGCGGCTGGATCCAGCCCTCCAGCGAGGCCGTGAACCCGTCGAAGTCGTCCCGGTGGATGGTGTGTCCGGCGCCGGCGACGGACCGCACCTCGAAACCGCCCTCCTCCAGCAGCGCGGCGTCCCAGACGGCCGGGGTCTCCAGCTCCACGTCGATGTCCGCCTCCTCCCAGCGCGGGTTCATCGCCCGGATCTGCTCCCTGGGCGCGGACTTGACCTGCGCGAGCAGCTCCGGACCCATCCCCTCCGCCGGATCGGCCAGATGCCAGGCCGGGTCGCTGAACACCGCCCGCTTCGGTTTCAGCCGGTCCACGGCCAGCGAGAGGGTCAGCCCGCCTGGCGAGTGGCCGATGGCCAGGTCGGCGCCGGCGGGCAGGGTCTCGGCCACGTCCTGCGCGAAGAGCTCCGGGCCGTACTCGGCCCGCCCGCTGGCGCCGTGGCCCCGCAGGTCCACGGCGATGATCCGGTAGCCGCGCTCGGCGAGGGCGGGACCCGCCCGGCGCCAGGTCCGGGGGTCGGCCATGATGCCGTGGATCAGGAGCGCGACGCGGTCGTCCCCGCCCCAGGTGTGGGTGCGCAGCTGCACGGTGATGCCTTTCTGACGAGGAACAGGGGGCGAGGGGGGAGGAGGTTCCCGAACGCGGCGCCGGTGCGCCGCCCCTCACCGCACGCTGCGGGTCGGCTTCACCGCCAGCGCGCCCGCCACGGCCAGGACCGCGGCGACGACGAACAGCGCGGTGGCCAGGTACGAGCCGAAGGCGAGCCCGTTGACGGCCGTGAAGGCGAGCACGGCCGTCCGGCTGTCCGACGCGGCCGGGATCGCGAGCGCGACGGCCGACAGCAGGGCGCAGGCGCCGACGAACGGCTCGCGGCGGTGGAGCCGGTCGGAGAGGTCGGAGAGGTACCCGCCGAGGACCGTGGAGACGACCATCGCGATGCTCGTCAACGGCATCAGCACCGCCACCGCCGCCTCCGGCTCCATGCCGTCGGGCAGCACGGTGTGGTCCTGGAGGACGTACAGCTCGTACCCGCTGACCGCGAAGTACCCGAGGACGAGCAGCGCCCGCCCGGTGAACGCCCAGCGGACGTCGTGGTCGCGCAGGGCGCTGGTGAACGCGGCGAGCCGCTCCTTGACCGGCAGCGGCGCACGCGCCGGTAGCGGTTCCTCGCGGGTGCAGGCGGTGAACAGGACCGCGGCGCCCGCCACGATCGCGCCCGGAGACGAGGCACCCGGTGCGGCTGTCCTCCGAGAACGCGGCGCCGATCAGCGCGCCGAGGGCGTAGCCGAAGGGCAGGCCGAGCCCGACGGCCGCGGAGGCCTTGCCGCGGGCCGACTTGGGGACCGGGTCGGGGACCACGGAGGTGATGGCGGCCTGGTGGACGTGCATGACGGCCCGGCCGAGGCACCGGGCGACCGTGATCAGGCGGATCGTGTCGGCGGCGCCGAGCAGGAACATCGCCGGTACGGCGGCGAGTCCGCCTCCCGGGATCCGGGGATCGCGCCGCCCGCTGCGGTCGGACAGGGCGCTGGCGACGGGGTGGAAGATCGTGGCGAAGATCGCCGAGACCCCCGCGATCAGGCCGAAGTCGGAGACCTTGGTCGCCGCGTCGATGTCCTCGACCTGGAGGGCGAGCAGGGCGCCGGCGCCGCCGACGTAGAGCGTGTACATCGCGCTGTTCCCGACGAGCGGCAACGGGAAACTGGTCGCGTCCGGGAGCGCGAGGGGCGCCGTTGCCGCCGGTGGCGGCGGGTGCGGCGGACGCGTCGTCGAGGGCGGCTCCGGCGGTGTCCGCCCTCCCGGGCGGGTTCTTCGTGCGGACGGGGGTGGGTGGAGCTGAGGCGGGGGGTGCGGGAGGGGGTGTCGGGAGGTACGGGGAAGGAGTGCAGGGAGGGGTACGGGGAGGGTGCGCGCCGCCCTGGCGCGGCGGCGGGGGTGCGACGGAACACGGCAGGGCGGCGGCACGCCGGGACACGGTCGGACACGTGCCGGAGGGCCCCGGGAAGCGGATGTGACGCGCCGGATCACACGGATCAATGAATCGTGTAACCACTGGGTGGCATTCGTTTCCGGCCATGCGCCGGCCCCCGGGTGCAATCGGTCTGGAAAGATGCCACGGCAATGTCACAGTCATCGAAACCGCCGCAGCCGGCCCCCGTGCCGACCAGCGCCGACGTGGCCCGTCTCGCCGGCGTGTCGCGCGCGACCGTCAGTTACGTCCTCAACAACGCGGAAGCCGTCCGCATCAGCGAACCGACCCGCCGCAAGGTCCGCCGGGCCGCCGAGGAGCTCGGGTACGTTCCGCACGCCGCTGCCCGCAGCCTGCGCGCCGGCCACACGCGCATCGTGCTGCTGCCCACCTCGCACGTGCCGATCGGACCGCTCTACAGCGCCTTCCTCAACGAGCTCCAGTGGTCCCTGCGCCGCCTCGACTACACCGTGGTCCAGTACGGCAGCCTGGGCCTCAGCGGCGACGAGGCCGCCCGCGCCTGGGCCGAGCTGCGTCCGGTCGCGGTGATCTCGCTCGGCGAGATCACCCTCTCCGCGCACAACGTGGCCACGCTGAAGCGGGCCGGAGCCCGCGCGGTGATAACGATGGGCCCGGTCGGCGTTCCCGGGGCCCACGCCCTCGTCATGGACCAGAGCGAGGTCGGCGCCCGGGCCGCCGCCCACCTCGTCGAGCGGGGCCACCGGAGGATCGGCGTGGTCGTCCCGGAGGAGGAGGGGATGGAGCTCTTCTCCGCCCCCCGGCTGGAGGGCGCCCGCTCGGTGGCTGGCGCCGAGGTCGAGCCGTTGGCGATGGCCTACTCGGAGGAGTCGGCGGCCGCCCTCGCCGCCCGCTGGCGCTCGCTCGGCCTGCACGCGGTGTTCGCGTACAACGACGAGTACGCGATGCTGCTGATGCGCGCCCTGCTGGACGGGGGTCTGCGGGTCCCCGAGGACGTCGCGGTCATCGGCGCCGACGACCTGCTCATCGGCAGGCTGCTGCGGCCCCGGCTGAGCACGGTGCAGATCGAGCTGCCGACCGGGGACCACCTGGCCGAGCTGGTGGACCGGGCGGTGCGCGAGCCGGGCGAGATCACGCAGCGGCACGACCTGATCTCCGCCGTGGCCGTCCGACGGGAGTCGACCTGACGACCGGCCCGCGACGGGCGGGCCCCTGACGACCGGCCCCGCGACGGCGGCCCCCCGGCGGCCTGCTCGTTCCGGCGGCCCCGCGACGGTCGGCCGTTGGCCGGCGGAGGGCCGTTGACAGCCGGTGACCTGCGGACGGAGACTGCGGGCGCGCCCCACCGGGCGCGCCCGGCACCGCACCGGGTGCCGACCCCGGCACCGCCGCGGCGCCGCCCGTACGGATCCGCCCAGGAGAGCCCCCATGAGCATCCGCAGCGCCCACGACGGACGCAGCGTCCGCGACGTCTACGTGGTCGACGCCGTCCGCACCCCGATCGGCAAGTTCGGCGGAGCATACGCAGGGGTCCGCCCCGACGACCTCGCCGCGCACGTCGTACGCGCGCTGGTGGACCGTACGCCCGACCTCGACCCCGCCCGCATCGACGACGTGGTCTTCGGCGACGCCAACGGCGCGGGCGAGGACAACCGGGACGTGGCCCGGATGGCCGTCCTGCTCGCCGGGCTCCCGGTGTCCGTCCCCGGGGTCACCGTCAACCGGCTCTGCGGTTCGGGCCTCGAAGCGGTGATCCAGGCCGCCCGGGCCATCGCGGTGGGCGACGCCTCCGTCGCCATCGCGGGCGGCGTGGAGTCGATGAGCCGCGCCCCCTGGGTGGTGCAGAAGCCCGAACGGCCCTTCCCGGCCGGCCACCAGCAGATGTGGTCCACCACCCTGGGCTGGCGGATGACCAACCCGCGCATGCCCGCGGAGTGGACGGGCTCGCTCGGCGAGGGCGCCGAACTCATCGCGGAGAAGCACGGCATCACCCGCGAGGCCCAGGACCTCTTCGCGCTGGAGAGCCACCGCAAGGCGGCGGCCGCCTGGGCCGCCGGGCAGTACGGGGACGAGGTCGTCGCCTACCCCGGCGTGGACCTCGTACGCGACGAATGCATCCGGGAGGGCTCCTCGCCCGAGGCGCTGGCCCGCCTGAAGCCCGCCTTCCGGACGGACGGCACGGGCACGGTCACGGCCGCGAACGCCTCCCCGCTCAACGACGGCGCCGCGGCGCTGCTGCTGACCGACGAGGAGGGGCTGGCCGCCACCGGCCGGGAGCCGCTGGCCCGGATCAGCGCCTCCGCGGTCACCGGCATCGAGCCGCAGCTCTTCGGCCTGGGCCCGGTCGACGCCGTGCAGCGCGCGCTCGCCAAGGCGGGCCGGAGCCTGGCCGACCTGACCACGCTTGAGCTCAACGAGGCTTTCGCGGCGCAGGCGTTGGGCTGCCTCGCGGCCTGGCCGGAGCTGGACCCGGCAGTGCTGAACCCGCGCGGCGGTGCCATCGCGATCGGGCATCCGCTCGGCGCCTCCGGAGCCCGGCTGGCCGGTTCGGTGGCGCACCAGCTGGCCGCGGCCGGCTCGGGTACGGGAATGGCGACGCTGTGCATCGGGGTCGGGCAGGGCATCGCGCTCGTCCTGGAGCGCTGAACCCGCCCACGCCGCCGGGCCGTCGATCGTTTCCGGTCACGGCGGCCCGTCAACTGCCCAATAACTGAACAGATGTGGTGCCTCCGGTCTGGCACGATGGCGCGTGCTGCCGCCCCCCCCGCCCCGCCCATCCCCACCGGAGGCCCCGCGCCATGCCGCTCCTCGATCCGATGCTCTGGCAGGACGGACCGACCCTGACCGGGGGCGCTGCCCCGGTCGTCGAACCCGCCACCGGCCGCACCCTGGCCACGCTCGCACTGGCCGCGCCCGCCGATGTCGCCGAGTCCGCCCTACGGGCCCGGGCCGCCCAGGAGGACTGGGCGCGGGCCTCCCACACGGAGCGGGCCGCCGTCCTGCGCCGCGCCGGCGACCTGTTCACGGCCCACGCCGACGAGCTGCGGGACTGGCTGGTGCGCGAGTCCGGCTCCATACCCGGGAAGGCCGACTTCGAGCTGCACGTCGCCGCACAGGAGTGCTACGAGGCCGCCGCGCTGGCCTCCCGCCCGGCCGGGCAGGTGCTGCAGAGCGAGGCGCCGCGGCTCTCCTTCACCCGCCGGGTCCCGGCCGGGGTGGTGGGCGTCGTCGCCCCGTTCAACGCGCCGCTGATCCTGGCGATCCGCTCGGTCGCCCCGGCCCTCGCCCTCGGCAACGCCGTGCTGCTCAAGCCGGACCGGCGGACCGCCGTGTGCGGAGGCCTCGCGCTCGCCGCCGTCCTCGCGGCCGCAGGGCTGCCGGACGGGCTGCTGAACGTGCTGCCCGGGGGCGCGGAGACCGGGGCGGCGGTGGTCGCCGATCCGCTGGTCCGGGTGGTGTCGTTCACCGGTTCCACGGCCGCCGGACGGCTCGTCGGAGAGCTGTCGGGCCGTCATCTCAAGCGGACCCACCTGGAGTTGGGAGGGAACTCGGCTCTCGTCGTGCTCAAGGACGCCGATGTCGGGGCCGCCGTCGCGCAGGCTTCCTGGGGCTCCTTCTTCCACCAGGGCCAGATCTGCATGACGGCCGGCCGGCACCTCGTCCACGCCTCGCTGTACGACGAGTACGTCGAGCGGCTCGCCGCGCGGGCCGACGCGCTGGCGGTGGGGGACCCGTACCGCGAGCGGGTGCACCTCGGGCCCCTGATCGACCGCGGCCAGCTGGAGCGGGTCCACGCCCTCGTCGGGGCGAGCACGGAGCAGGGCGCCAAGCTCGTCGCCGGCGGAACGTACGAGGGGCTCTTCTACCGGCCGACCGTGCTGGCGGGCGTCGCCGACGACACCCCCGCCTACGCGGAGGAGGTCTTCGGCCCGGTGGCGCCCGTACGGTCCTTCGTGACGGAGGAGGAGGCGGTGGCCCTGGCCTCGGCCGGCCCCTACGGCCTCTCCCTGGGGATCGTGACCCGGGACGCGGCGCGCGGGATGGAGCTCGCCGGGCGGATCCCGACGGGGATCGCGCACGTCAACGACCAGACGGTGAACGACGAGGCCGTGGCCCCCTTCGGCGGGGTCGGCGCCTCGGGCACCGGGGCCCGGTTCGGCGGCGAGGCGAACCTGGACGCCTTCACGGAACTGCGCTGGACGACGGTCCGCTCGGCTCCGGCGGGGCACCCTTTCTGAGACGGCGGGTACGTGCGGGCCGCCGACGCCGTGGCTGCCCGCCCGCACGCCGCGCGGAATGCACGGGGCGGGCCGATCGTTCAAGGTGCATACAAGGCAATCAGGAGGTCTGGAACCGTGGCTACTGTCGAGCTCACCAAGGAGAACTTCGACCAGACGGTCAGCGAGAACCCGTTCGTGCTGATCGATTTCTGGGCGGGCTGGTGCCGGCCCTGCCTCCAGTTCGCCCCGGTCTACGAGAAGGCCTCGGAAGCCCACCCGGACCTGGTGTTCGCCAAGGTGGACACGGAGGCGCAGCAGGAGCTGGCCGCCGCCTTCCAGATCACCTCGATCCCGACGCTGATGATCGTCCGGGACCAGGTGGCGATCTTCGCGCAGCCCGGCGCGCTGCCGGAGGCCGCGCTGACGGACCTGATCGGGCAGGCGCGGGCGCTGGACATGGACGAGGTGCGCGCGAAGATCACCGCGTCGCAGCAGGACGGTCAGCCCGGCACGGCGCAGGCCTGAGCTCCGACCCGCAGACCGTCCGCGGGACCGAGCGCCGTACGTGTCCCGCGCGCGGCCGCCGCGCGTCTCCCGCGGGCCCTGCGGTCCCCACGTAAGGTGACAGGGAACAAGCGCCCCTGGAGCCACGGATGGTGACTGTGTCGGAAGCGGTGGAGTACGACGTCGTGGTGCTCGGCGGGGGACCGGCCGGCGAGAACATCGTGGACCGGACCCGCGCCGCCGGGCTGACCACCGCCCTGGTGGAGGCCGAACTCATCGGCGGTGAATGCTCGTACTGGGCCTGCGTCCCGAGCAAGGCGCTGCTGCGCCCCGCGCTGGCCAGGGCCGATGCCCGCCGGGTGCCCGGTCTCGCGGGCTCCGTGGAGGGGCCGCTGGACGCGGCGGCCGTGTTCGCCCACCGCGACTACTGGACCTCCAGCTGGAAGGACGACGGCCAGGTCGACTGGATCGAGTCGACCGGTGCCCACCTCTACCGGGGCCACGGCCGCCTGTACGGGGTCCGCAAGGTCGCCGTCACCAGCCCCGAGGGCGAGCACCACGTGCTGGCCGCCCGCCACGCCGTGGTCGTCGCCACGGGCACCCGCGCCGTGGTCCCGGACGTGCCCGGGATCGCCGGGGCGCGGCCGTGGACCAGCCGCGAGGCCACCTCCGCCCAGCAGGCGCCGGGCCGGCTGCTGATCGTGGGCGGCTCGGTGGTGGCAGCCGAGATGGCCACGGCCTGGCAGGCCCTCGGCTCCCAGGTCACGGTCCTGGTACGCGGCTCCGGGCTGCTGCCGCGGATGGAGCCCTTCGCCGGCGAGCTGGTCGCCGAGGCGCTGCGCGAGGCCGGCGCGGTGGTCCGTACGGACGTCTCCGTCGAGGCGGTCGTACGGGACGGCTCGACCGGGCCCGTCCAGGTCGTACTGGAGGGCGGCGAGATCCTGGAGGGCGACGAGCTGCTGATGGCGACCGGCCGCTCGCCGCACACCGAGGACATCGGGCTGGAGACCGTCGGGCTGACGCCCGGTGGCTGGATCCCCGTCGACGGCAGCTGCCGCGTGGAAGGCCACGACTGGCTGTACGCCGTCGGCGATGTCAACCACCGCGCGCTGCTGACCCACCAGGGCAAGTACCAGGCCCGGATCGCGGGGGCCGCCATCGCCGCCCGCGCGACGGGGAGCCCGGCGCTCGACACCGGCCGCTGGGGGGCGCACGCGGCGACCGCCGATACGCAGGCCCTGCCGCAGGCGGTGTTCACCGACCCGGAGGCGGCGGCCGTGGGCCTCACCTTCGCGGAGGCCGAACGGGCGGGCCACCGGGTCCGCGCCGTCGACTACGACCTCGGCAAGGTCTCGGGCGCCGGCCTGTACGCCGACGGGTACCGGGGCCGGGCACGGATGGTCGTCGACCTGGACCGCGAGGTGCTCCTCGGGGCCACCTTCGTCGGCCCGGGCGCGGCCGAGCTTCTGCACGCGGCCACGATCGCGGTCGCGGGGGAGGTCCCGATCGACCGGCTGTGGCACGCGGTCCCGGCGTTCCCGACGATCAGCGAGATCTGGCTCAGGCTGCTGGAGACGTACCGGGGATAGCCCGGCCCCCGGCGTCGGCCCGCCGGTAGCTGGCGCCGTCGCGGGTGCGGGTCAGCAGGCCCGAGGTGATCAGGTAGCGCCGCAGCGCCGAGCAGTCCTCGTGCACGGTGCGCAGCGCGTCGTTCACCTCGGGTTCGGTGTACGTGCGGCCCTGCGCGAAGAGGGTCTCGGTGAGGTGGGCGAGCAGCTGCTCGCGGCGGGCGGCCTTGCGCGGGATGGTGATGAGCCGTCCGCCGGAGAAGAGGTCGGCGACGTGGCGCTCTTTCTGTGACATGGCAGCGAGCCTCTCCGACGCCCTGCGGGCCCGGCAACGGATTTATGAGCGACGCGCTGTCGGCGGCGGCAACTCCCCTGAAAAGTGACGGACGTTCATCTTACTGAGTGGTAGACCCCGCCAGTACCCTCCCCCGTGACCGCTTCCCGCCCCACGGAGGAGCACGTATGCGACGTCCCGCCGCCCGTCTGAGAACTGCCGTCGCCACCGGGGTGATCGCCCTCGGCGCCGCCCTGCTCTCCCCGCTCGCGACCGCGGCCGCCGCGCCGCCCGCCGATCCCGTGCCCCTCCCCGTCGCCGACTACTGCGGCGGCCAGTGCGCGGACATCCTGCCGCCCGGCCAGAACGGCAACGCGACCCTCGCCCAGATCCTCCTGCACAAGGCCTTCGGCACGATGCCCGCCCACGCCTCCGACCAACTGGCCCGCTACGACTCGCTGGTGGCCGGATACCCCGGGCTCACCGACGCCAAGGTCAACGACTTCTTCAACGACGCGTCATTCGGGGTCCCCGCCGACCAGGTCGAGTCGACCACCAGCCCGCGCTCCGACGTCACGATCACCCGCGACAAGAAGACCGGCGTCCCCCATGTCAAGGGCACCACCCGCTACGGGACTTCCTTCGGCGCGGGCTTCGCCGCCGCCCAGGACCGGCTCTGGCAGATGGACCTCTTCCGCCACGTCGGCCGCGGCGACCTGACCCCGTTCGCCGGCGGCGCCCTCGCCAACCAGGGCCTGGAACAGCAGTTCTGGCCGCAGGCCCCGTACACCGAGGCCGACCTCCAGGCGCAGGTGGACCGGATCCGCACCACCGAGGGCGACCGCGGCCGCCTCGCCATGGAGGACGCGCAGGCGTACGTCGACGGCATCAACGCCTACCGCATGCAGTCGAAGAACGGCCGCTACTTCCCCGGCGAGTACGTCCTCACCGGCCACATCGACTCGATCACCAACGCCGGCGAGATCCAGCCGTTCAAGACCACCGACCTGATCGCCCTCGCCTCCGTCGTCGGCGGACTGTTCGGCGGCGGTGGCGGCGGCGAGGTGCAGGCCGCGCTCTCCCTGCTCTCCGCGCAGCAGAAGTACGGGCTGGAGGAGGGCACCCGGGTCTGGGAGTCCTTCCGCGAGCGCGACGACCCCGAGGCCGTGCTCACCGTCCACGACGGCACGGCCTTCCCGTACGCGCAGAAGCCGGCGAACCCGCAGGGCACCGCGCTCCCGGACCCCGGCTCGGTCACCGCCGAGCCGCTCGTCTACGACCGTACGGGCGCGGCGGCCACCGCGGGCGCCGCCGATCCGCCGAAGCCGGTCAAGCAGAGCATGTCGAACGCCCTGCTCGTCTCGGGGGCGAAGACCGCGAGCGGCCACCCCGTCGCCGTCTTCGGCCCGCAGACCGGCTACCTCGCGCCCCAACTCCTCATGCTGCAGGAGCTCCAGGGGCCCGGCATCAGCGCCCGCGGCGCCTCCTTCGCCGGGGTGAGCATGTACGTCCAGCTCGGCCGCGGCCAGGACTACGCCTGGAGCGCCACCTCCGCCGGGCAGGACATCACCGACACCTTCGCCGTCGAACTGTGCGAGCCGGGCGGCGCGACCCCGACCACCGCGAGCGCCTCGTACCTCTACCGCGGCACCTGCACCCCCATGGAGAAGCTGGAGCGCACCAACGCCTGGAAGTCCTCGGTGGCCGACCCGACGCCGAACGGCTCGTACCGGATGCAGGTCTGGCGGACGGACTACGGCATCGTCACCCACCGCGCCACCGTCGCGGGCAAGCCCGTGGCCTACACCGCGCTGCGCTCCACGTACCGCCACGAGGCCGACTCGATCATCGGCTTCCAGATGCTCAACGACCCCTCGTACGTGACGGACGCCCGTACGTTCCAGCAGGCAGCCCAGCACATCGGCTACGCCTTCAACTGGTTCTACGCCGACGCGCGCGAAGCGGCCTACTACAACAGCGGGTCGAACCCGGTCCGGGCGGCCGGGGTCGACGCCGCGCTGCCGATCGCGGCGAAGCAGCAGTACGAGTGGCAGAACTTCGACCCGGCGGCCAACACCGCCGCGTACACCCCGCCCGCCGAACACCCCCAGTCCATCGGGCAGGACTACTACGTCAGTTGGAACAACAAACCGGCCAAGGAGTACGGCGCGGCCGGCTTCGGCATGGGCTCCGTGCACCGCGGCGACCTCCTCGACCAGCGCGTGAAACCCCTCGTCGCCGCGGGCGGGGTCACCCGGGCCAAGCTCACCCAGGCCATGGCGGACGCGGCCGTCACCGACCTGAGGGCGGAGAACCTGCTGCCCGAGCTGCTCGCGGTGCTGCGCAGCCAGCCGGTCGCCGATCCCGCGGTGGCCGCCGCCGTCGACAAGCTGGCGGCGTGGCAGGCGGCGGGGACCGAGCGCAAGGAGACGGCCCAGGGCTCGAAGACGTACGCGTACGCCGACGCCATCCGGATCATGGACGCCTGGTGGCCGCTGCTGATCGAGGCCGAGTTCAAACCGGGGCTCGGGACGCCGCTCTACGACGCGCTGCGGGCCTCCCTGACCGTCGACGAGGCGCCCGGCGCGGGCCACGGGCCCACCGGTGCGCACGCCGGGTCGGCGTTCCAGTACGGCTGGTGGAGCTACGCCGACAAGGACCTGCGCACGGTGCTCGGGCGCCCGGTCGCCGGTCCGCTGGCCAAGGCGTACTGCGGCGGCGGCTCGCTGTCCGCATGCCGCGACGCGGTGGCGGCCTCGCTCAAGCAGGCGGCCGCCGCCACCGCGGCGTCGGTGTACCCGGGCGACGGGACCTGCGCGGCCGGGAACCAGTGGTGCGCGGACTCGATCGTGCAGCGTCCGGTGGGCGGGCTGAGCCACCCGCAGATCAACTGGCAGAACCGGCCGACGTACCAGCAGGTGGTGGAGTTCCCCGCGCACCGCTGAGGCCCGGCCGTACCCGTGAGGAGGCCCGCCGGCCCCGGAGCTCCGGGGCCGGCGGGCCTCCTCGTACCGGCGTTGCCGTCGACCGTCAGGGGCCGACGGTGATCTGCTGCGCCGGGTCGGTCGTGTCGGTGACCTTGTACACGGCGTTGAAGACGGACGAGGTCGCGCTGGTCGGGCAGCCGAACCCGCCGGTGACCGTGACCGGCACGGAGGCGTTGGTGAAGGTCAGGCTCGGCGGGGCGCCGTTCACCCAGCTCCCGGCGACGTTCGCCGGGGCGGTGGGGGCGGCGGTGACCGTACAGGTGGCCAGGCCGGTCGTGTGCACGACGAGCCCGCCGACGGGGACGGTCATCGTGGCGGTGACGGGGGAGCCGTTCTGCATCGACACCGACCAGGATCCGCTGGTGGTGACCGTGGGGGTCACTCCCGGGATGCTGGAGGTGCACGAGCTGTACGTCGGCGGGGTGATCGGTGAGGAGACGGGACCTGCGGGGTTCTGGTTCCCGGGGGCGGCCGGGACCGTGCCGGTGGAGACGGAGACCGTACAGGTCACCGTCACCGAACCGGCCTTGAGGGTGGCCTTGCCGCTGAGGGCGGCCTTGAACGAGTGCCCGGCCGGGGTGACGGTGGTCGACCCGGCCAGCGGCGCGGGCGCGGCGCTGGCGGTGACCGAGGCCACCGACAGCGCTCCGGCGGCGGCCAACCCGAGGGCGAGCGCGGTACGCGTGCGGCTCATGGCTGTGCTCCTTGGGGATCGGGGTGCGCGGTGGTGCCGGTTGGGGTGGGGGAGTGCGGTGGTACGGGGTCCGGCGGCCCGGGGGAGGGCCGCGGGGCGGCGGCGTTCGGCTGCCAGGCGAACATCAGCCCGCCACCGAGGATCCCCAGCAGGGTGCCGATCAGGAACCCGCCGAGGTTCGACATGACCAGCGCGGCGGTGGCGATGAGCGTGGTGAGGACACCGGCGAGGCTGCGCTGTGCGGGCGAGAACCAGGCCGTGAGGCCGAGCACGATCATGACGATGCCCATCAGGACGGACGGGATGCCCGCGATGCCCTGCTGGAGCATCACCTTCAGGGGTGCGAGCGGCAGGGCGCAGATCTCCGCCCCGGCGAGGACGGCGAAGAGCCCTCCCCAGAACGGCCTGCCCCGACGCCACTGCCGCCACCGCCGCCAGAGGCTCAGAAGCATTCCTTCTTGCCCTTGCTGATGTTCATGCTGAGCCCGGAGAGCTTGAAGGTGCCCGCGTTCGTGGCCCAGGCCGTCTGCTGCAGACCGGTGATGCTGACGGTGTCCGCCTGCTGGGCGAACAGGTCCTGCATGCCCACGGCCTCCGCCGGCCCCTTGTCGAGGGTGGAGGCGTCGCGGCCGATCTCGATGTTGCTGAACACGGCGTCGCCGGCGAGCTGGGTGGCGTCGACGAACAGGTTGCTGGCCTCGACGGGGGCCTTCTTGCCCGCGGTGAGGTTGAGCGAGATGTCGCCGACGACCGGGAGCGTGGTCACGACCGACTGGCAGAGGCTGTGGAGCTTGGCCTCCTTGATGGCGGTGACCGCCACCGGGATGAGCTCCTCGCGGGCGTTGACGTCGACGCTGCCGTACTGGGCGAAGCCCTCGCCCTCCAGGCTCGTCGCCGACACCTTGAACTGCTGGCCCGACACGGCGAAGGAGGCGGCGAGGGCGCCTTGCGCGAGGGCGATGCCGAGGCCCGCGGTCACGGCGACGGCGGGGACGGTCAGGACGGCGAACCGGCGCCAGCGGACGCGGCCGCCGCCCTCGTCGTCTCTGCCGGGCGGGGCGGAGGAATCCGGTAAGTTGGGGGAATCTGCCATGAGATCGTCCCTTATTTCGGCTGTGCACCGTTGTTACCGACGAGTTGAATGTAAGAGTGCCAATGGGGGTTGGCAAGGTTGTTCGACCGTGCCTTTTCGGCCGACTCCTACCGATCGGTTACTGCTTCCGGTGCGGCCTTTCGGGGCCTTACGCGTCCTTGCGGAGCAGTTCGGCGACCTCCGCCTCCACCCGCCGGCCCATCGCCCGGGCGAACTCCGAAGCCACGACCTCGCCCGCCACCGGACGCAGCGCCGCCACCGCGTCCGAGATGTGATCCAGTTGGGTGGCCGAAAGTTGCTCCAGCCCGTCCGGTCCGATCACATGCCGCCGGAACAGTCCGACGAACCGGTCGGCGAGCGCCGCCGCCTGCGTCTGCACGAAGTCCCCCGCGTCGAGGATCTCCGCGAGGGGCACGCCCTGCCGCACGAGGGTGAGCGTGGCCTCCAGCAGGCGCCGGCTCCGGTGCGTGACCCGGTCGCCCTCGATCCGTACGTACCCCAGTTCCGCGGCCCGCCGGGTGTCCTCGGCCGTCCCCGCGGGGCCGAACAGGCCGCGCAGCTCGGCCAGGGTCATGGTGACCGGCTCCTCCTGTACCCAGTCGCGGGTCATCGCCCGCTCCAGCCCCAGGAGTTGGGAGAGGCCGCCGCCGGCCTCCCAGGCGTGCAGCAGCTCGGCGATCCCGTTGACGGTGTACCCGCGCCCGAGGAGATCGCTGATCAGGCGCAGCCGGGTCAGGTGGTCCGCCGAGTACCAGGCGATGCGGCCCTCGCGGCGCGGCGGCGGGAGCAGCCCGCGCTCCTGGTAGTAGCGCAGGTTGCGCACCCTGACGCCGGCCGCGCGGGCCAGGTCCTCGCGGCGGTAGCGCGCGCGGGTGCCGCCGTCCGTACTGCCGCCGTCCGTGCTGCCGCCGTCCGTGCTGCGGCCGTCCGTGCTGCGGCCGCCGCCGGCGGCGCCGCCGTCCGGACTGGCGTCCGTACGGCCGCCTTCCGTACCGTCTTCTCGTACCTGCCTGCTCACGCGGCCGAGTGTAGGGCGAACCGGGGGGCTACCGGCCGGTGTACCGGCAGGTCACATGGGGCGCGGCCGCTCCTCCTGCTTGACCGCCCGCAGCACCACGAACTTCGGTTCGCTCGCGGCGACTTCGCTGTTGCCGAAGAGGCGGCGCAGGTGGGTGTGGTAGCCCATGTGGCGGTTGGCGACCACCCACAGCTCACCGCCCGGGCGCAGCACCTTGCGCGACTGCGCGAACATGCGCAGCGCCGTCGCGTCCGTCGTCGCCTGGTGGGAGTGGAACGGCGGGTTGCACAGCACCAGGTCGACCGAGCCCGGGTCCAGCATGGCCACGCCGTCGCCGACGAGGAAGTCGGCCCGCTCGCGCTCGTGTTGGACGTTGGCGCGGAAGGTGGCCTTCGCCGAGGCGACGGCCTGGTACGACTCGTCGGTGAACACGATCTCGGCGCGGGGGTCGGCGACCGCGACCGCCGTGCCGACGATGCCGTTGCCGCAGCCCAGGTCCACGACCCGGGCGCCGTTCGTGTTGTTCGGGATGCTCTGGAGGAAGAAGCGGGTGCCGACGTCGAGCCGGTCGGCGCAGAAGATCCCGGCGTGGTTGACGGCGGTCAGCCCGGCGCCCGAGCCCGCGTCCTCGTCCAGCGTGTACGTCACCGGCCACGGATCGACGGCCCGCGTCGAGGTGGCGCTCGGCGTGCAGAAGATCAGCCGGGCCTTCTTCTCGGCGAGCGAGGTCCTGGTCGGGCCGAGGATCCGCTCGAAGAGCTTCAGCGTGGAGGTGTGGATCTCCTTGACCATGCCCGCGCCCACGACGACCGTGCCCGCGTGCACGTGCGGCGCCAGCCGGTACAGCTGGTCCTCCAGCAGCGCCAGGCTCTTCGGCACCCGCACGAGGAGCACGTCGATCCGCTCGGGCGGCGCGTCCTGCGTGGTCAGCAGCCGCACCGTGGACTTGGCCGTGCCGATCCCGGCGCGGTCCAGGTTCGCGGCGGTGCCGGCCCGCGCGAGGTAGGAGTCGGTGATCTGCGTGGGGTGGTACGCGGCCAGCGCCGTCGTGAGCGCCCCCCAGCGGTCCCCGAGGATGGTGATCTGCCCGGCGCCGGCCAGGTCCACCGGGCCGTGTTCCCCCGTACCGGAGTCGAGGTGGCGCAGCAGGTACTCGTCGGCGGCGTCCCAGGCGCGGAGCTGGTCGCGCGGGTCTTCGGGGAAGCGGGTGAGCTCGTAGGAGCCGAAAGGCGTGGTCAGACGGTTCATCGTGACCCCAGGCTAACCGAGGCGGCGGCCCGGCCCCGCACACACGGGGCCGGGCGGCGCGCTACGCGGCGCACCACCTGCGGCGCTACCCGGGGAACTCGCCCGCCATCGCGGCGGCCATCCGCAGGTGGGGGCGGGCTTCGTCGGCCCGGCCCTGGCGCTCCAGCGTCCGGCCGAGCATCAGCTGCGCGTAGTCCTCCACCGGCCAGCGCTCCAGGATGGCGCGGAGCTCGTGCTCGGCGCGGGAGAGCCGGGCGGAGTGGTAGTAGGCGCGGGCCAGCAGCAGCCGGGGCGCGAGCTGCTCGGGGGCCTCGGCGGCCAGCGCCTCCAGGATGTTCGCGGCCGTCGTGTACTCCTTCGCGTCGAAGAAGAGCCGGGCGCGCTCCCAGCGCTCGGCCGCCGTGCCGTGCTCGAAGTACGTCGTCGGCGCGTTCATCGCGGTCCCTTCCGCCGTTCAGGTGGTGTGTCCGCCTGCCCCAACACGTGACGGCGGCCGGACATTCCACCGAACGCGGCGCCGGTGGCGGTACTAAGTTGTGCGGTATGAGCAATCTCGATCGCCAGCCCGCTCTCTCCGCCTGCGGCGGCCGCGGCTTCGTCGTGGCCGAACCCGTCCGCGAGCTCCTCAGCCCGCGCACGGTCAAGCTCGGGGAATCCACCGAGGTCCGCCGCCTCCTGCCGAACCTGGGCCGCCGCATGGTGGGCGCCTGGTGCTTCGTCGACCACTACGGCCCGGACGACATCGCGGGCGAGCCCGGCATGCAGGTCGCCCCGCACCCCCACTCCGGGCTCCAGACCGTGAGCTGGCTGCACGACGGCGAGGTGCTGCACCGGGACAGCGTGGGCAGCCTGGAGACGATCCGCCCGCGCGAGCTCGGCCTGATGACCTCCGGCCGCGGGATCAGCCACTCGGAGGAGAGCCCGCGCTCGCACGGCCGCATCCTGCACGGGGCCCAGCTGTGGGTGGCCCTCCCGGAGGAGCACCGCAATGTGGAGCCCCACTTCCAGCACCACGCGGAGCTCCCGCAGGTGACCGCCCCGGGCCTGACGGCGACGGTCATCCTGGGCACCCTGGACACGGCCACCTCGCCGGGCGCGGCGTACAGCCCGATCGTCGGCGCGGACCTGGCGCTCGCGGCGGGCACGGAGACCCGCCTCCCGCTCGACCCGGACTTCGAGTACGCGGTGCTGTCGATGTCGGGGGAGACCTACGTGGACGGCGTCCCGGTCCTCCCGGGCTCGATGCTCTACCTCGGCTGCGGCCGCACGGAACTCCCCCTGCGCGCGACGTCGGACGCCGGCCTGATGCTCCTGGGCGGCGAGCCGTTCGAGGAGGAGATCGTCATGTTCTGGAACTGGATCGGGCGCAGCAACGAGGAGATCGTGCAGGCCCGCCAGGACTGGATGGAGGGCACCCGCTACGGCGAGGTCAAGGGCTACGACGGCCCCCCGATCCCCGCTCCAGAGCTCCCGCCGGTGCCGCTGAAAGCGCGGGGACGGGTGCGCTGACCTGCCTTTGTGAAGTAGTCGACCAGCCGACCGCGTTGTACCGAGCAGCGGGTCTGGCCGGGTCGCGGGGGTAAGGCGGCGAGCAGGAGGTGTCCGCGGACCGCGGCGCTCTCGATCGCGTGGCGGCGCGTCGCCCAACTGGGCATGCCGCACCTGCAGTCGAGGCCGCCGTAGCGGGTTCCGCGCGATTCGGCGCCGGCGGTGTAAAGGCGGCAGCCATGGGTGACTACATGCCGTAAAGCAGCCGGGCTATGAGTCGGTCGAACGGGTCTTCGTACGGCTGTGAGGCGGCCGGGTATGCAACGGAATGAGGTTTCGCCATGGGTTGTTGATGCGGCTGTTCCGCAGCGTCTGCCGTGGACCTCACCCGCACGGGTATGCGTACCGGATGGCTGGCGGCCTTCGGCTCTTGACGGCGTTCGGCGTCGTAGGCGGACCGTCGCAGTGGATCGTGCAGCGTCTGGTAGGCGTCGATGACCTCGGCGAGTTCCGCATCGGCCGACGGCACGCTTGGTCGGGCGTCGGGGTGAAGGGCGCGGATCAGTGCGCGGTAGGCGCTGGTGATCTGCGCCGGCGACGCCTCCTCCAGGAGCCCGAGGACGGCGTAATGGTCGCGCGACGGGCGAGAGCCGCTCATTTCCCTCACCTCCGGAAAAGCCGGAGCGACCCCTCTCTTTTCATCCGTCTTAAAGCCTGTGGGTGATGTTGTCAAGGCGGTCCGGTGCGGGTATGTCGACGGCGTAGAAAGAGCGGCGTGCGGTCGGCACGGGGTGGGGCGCCTCCTGGCCCGCAGGCTGATTCCCGCAGCACCGGGTGCAGCCGACACGCCGCGGGAGAAGGTCACCGACGCAGCGCACACCCCGCCGGGGCAGCTGAAAGGGTCCGCCCCGCTCCCCGACTGGTGGTCAGTCCCGGCCGGTGGCGGTATCGGAACTGGTCGCGATCCGGCCGGGCTGTGCGGGGTCGGGGGGTTCGCTCACCGTGACCTGGGCTGGGCGCAGGAGGTGTTGTCCGACGCGGTAGCCGGGTCGGAGCACGGTGGTGCACGTGGGCTGGTCGACCTCGTCGGACCGCTGGTAGGAGATCGCTTCGTGGCGGGTGGGGTCGAAGGGTTCTCCCGGAGTGCCGACTTCCTGGAGGCCGAGCGTGGCGAGCTGGGTTTCCAGCGCGCCGGCGACGGCTTGCAGGCCGGGGTCGGTGGCGCCGTGCTCGCGGGCCTGGTTGATCGCGTCCAGGACGGGCAGCAGCCCGCTCAGGACGTTGACGACCGCAATTTCCCGGATCGCGAGGCGGTCACGCTGGACCCGCTTGCGGTAGTTGTCGTAATCCGCCTTCAGGCGCTGCAAGTCGGCAGTGCGTTCGGCGAGCAGGCTCTGTTCGGTGGTGGTGCTGACGGCGGCGGGGGCGCCGCCGGGCGTTCCGGGTCCGCCGCCGCTCTCGCTGGGGGTGTGCTTGGGGATGCCGCTGTCTGCTGCTCTGAGTTCGAGAGTGACCGGGTCGATGCGTCGTTTGTCCCTGATCACGATCGGGGGTGGCTGCTTTCGCGGTCCGTTGGAAGACTTCGGTGGGTTCATCGCGCGTCTCCCTTGGGGGTCCCGTCGTCGACGATCTCCGCGTCGACGACTTCCTCATCAGTGCCGGACGACCCGGCGTCCGATGCCGGACCACCACCGTCCGCGGCAGCTCCTTGGGCCTCGTAGAGGGCGGTGCCGATCTTCTGCGCGACGGTGCCGGCGTGCTCCGTCGCCGCGCGGATGGCGGCGGTGTCCTGGCCCTTCAGCTTCTCCTTGAGGTCTCCGATCGCGGTCTCGGTCTCGGTCTTGAGGTCGGCCGGGATCTTGGACTCGTTGTCCCGCAGCAGCCTCTCGGTCTGGTAGACGAGCTGTTCGGCGCTGTTGCGGGTCTCGGCCTCCTCCTTGCGGCGGCGGTCCTCCTCGGCGTGCTGCTCGGCCTCGCGGACCATGCGGTCGATGTCCTGGCGGGGCAGCGAGGAGCCGCCGGTGACGGTCATCTTCTGCTCCTTGCCCGTGCCGAGGTCCTTGGCCGTGACGTGCATGATGCCGTTTGCGTCGATGTCGAAGGAGACCTCGATCTGCGGGACGCCACGCGGGGCCGGGGGCAGGCCGGTCAGCTCGAACATGCCGAGCTTCTTGTTGTACGCCGCGATCTCGCGCTCGCCCTGGTAGACCTGGATCTGCACGGACGGCTGGTTGTCCTCGGCCGTCGTGAAGATCTCGGACCGCTTGGTCGGGATCGTGGTGTTGCGCTCGATGAGCTTGGTCATGATGCCGCCCTTGGTCTCGATACCGAGGGACAGCGGGGTCACGTCGAGGAGCAGGACGTCCTTGACCTCACCCTTGAGCACACCGGCCTGGAGGGTGGCGCCGATGGCGACGACCTCGTCCGGGTTGACGCCCTTGTGCGGATCCTTGCCCGTCAGCTCCCTGACCAGCTCCGTCACCGCCGGCATGCGCGTCGATCCACCGACCAGGATGACGTGGTCGATGTCCGAGACCTTGATCTTCGCGTCCTTGACCGCGTTGTGGAACGGCGCCTTGCAGCGCTCCAGGAGATCGGCGGTCAGCTGCTCGAACTGCGAGCGCGTGAGCTTCTCGTCCAGGTGCAGCGGGCCCTCGGCGGACGCCGTGATGTAGGGCAGGTTGATCGTCGTCTGTGTCGCGGCGGAGAGCTCGATCTTCGCCTTCTCCGCGGCCTCCCGCAGACGCTGGAGCGCCATCTTGTCCTTGGACAGGTCGACGCCGTAGGCGTTCCGGAACTGCTTCACCAGGTGATCGACGATCTTCTGGTCCCAGTCGTCGCCGCCGAGGTGCGTGTCACCGTTGGTGGACTTGACCTCCACCAGCCCCTCGCCGATCTCCAAGAGCGACACGTCGAAGGTGCCGCCGCCCAGGTCGAAGACGAGGATCGTCTGGTCGTTCTCCTTGTCCAGCCCGTAGGCCAACGCGGCGGAGGTCGGCTCGTTGATGATCCGCAGCACCTTCAGCCCTGCGATCTCCCCCGCCTCCTTCGTCGCGGTGCGCTGGGAATCGTTGAAGTACGCCGGCACAGTGATCACGGCGTCCGTGACGTCCTCGCCGAGATACGCCTCCGCGTCCCGCTTGAGTTTCTGCAGGACGCGTGCCGAGATCTCCTGCGCCGTGTACCGCTTTCCGTCGATGTCGCCGGCATCGGGGAAACGCCAGTCCGCCTCGCCGATGTGACGCTTGACCGACCGCGCGGTGCGGTCGACGTTCGTCACGGCCTGCCGCTTGGCGATCTCTCCGACCAGGACGTCTCCGCCCTTGCCGAAGGCCACCACGGAAGGGGTGGTCCTGTTTCCTTCGGTGTTGGTGATGACCGTGGGCTCCCCGCCCTCCAGAACTGCGACGACGGAGTTGGTCGTGCCCAGATCGATCCCGACTGCGCGTGCCATCGTCCGCTCCTCTCAGATCAATGAACTCTTCGACTGCTGACTTCGCCGTCCGGGCCGAGCAGGGCCGCCGCAGTACCGGTCTGGTGCAGGAGGCGTCGTACCAGGGGTGAGGTGACGCCCACCAGGCGCAGAACGGTGCCCCGTTCTGCCGCCCGGCGGCGGGCTTCGAGCAGGACGCCGAGTCCGAAGCAGTCGCAGAACTCGACTCCGCTGAAGTCGACCTCCACCACACGTGCACCGTCGGACAACGCCGCATCCAGGGCTACTCGCAGCTGTGGCGCGCTCAGGACGTCGACTTCTCCCCACAGGGAGACCTTGAGGCGCCCGTCGGCGCGCTGTTGGACCGCGGTCGCGAGAGGCGGTGTCTCGGCCATGACCGCAACCTCGCTTTCGTCCCGGCTGACGTCGGCGACTGCGGGGGGAGGATGGGGGCGGCCCAGGGGCTGCCGGTCATACTTCGCATCGAAGTCGTGCCTGCACGTCAGGCGTTGATCTCCTTGCGTGAGCCGTCGGCGGCCCTGATCTCGATCTTCCGAGGCTTCGCCTCCTCTGCGACCGGAATGCTCAGCCGCAGCACGCCGCCCTCGTAGGAGGCCTCGATGCGTTCGGTGTCCAGCCTCTCGCCGAGGAACAGCCGGCGGCTGAAGGCGCCGGAGGGGCGCTCCGCGATCAACACGTCGCTGTTGTCTCCGGAGGCGGTGGTCCGCCGCTCCGCCGTGATGTTGAGGACGTTCTGTTCGACAGCCAGGTCGATGGACTCGTGGTCGACGCCAGGCAGGTCCAGCTCGACGACGAGGGCATCACCTTCGCGGAAGGCGTCCATCGGCATGGCCGCCGGCCGGGCCGTGCTTCCCAGAACCTGCTGGGTCAGCCGGTCCAGGTCACGGAAAGGATCGGTCCGCATGAGCATCGTCGTTCACTCCTCTCCAGCCTCGTCACAGATGCACGTGGCGACACCACCTATATAGCGCGCGGCAATAAACTTGACAAGAGTCGACTCAAGATAGCCGTGTGGTGCGCGGTGTCGGCTCGGATGTCCGCTTGAGAGATCACGATGCGGGTGGCAGGCGCACGGCAAGGACGGCGATGCCGTCACCGCTGTGGCCGGCGAGGTCGGTCAGGAGCTCATCGAGGGAGGGGGGAACGTCTCGCGGACCAGCGCGGCGCCATGCATGCCGGCGCAGCCGCTCAAGGCCTGTGTCGAGGTGCTCGCGGGGGGATAGGCCATTGGTGTAAGGCGTGACGGTCGAGCCCCCGGGGAGGCTCTCCTGGCCGCCGGGGGCGTGCTGTGCGCGGTTCGACGCCCGACAGCACCCTGTGGCCGCCGGGCAAGGTTCGCCCTCGGCGCCTGCCCTGCGGCCCGGCTCCGCAACCCCCTTCGAGCCGACGAACATGCCCGCCCTGTGTGCACTCGGCCGCCCGATCGGGTCGGGGGTCACGCGCCGCGCTGGTCGCGGGTGTCCTGGCGGAGCTGGTCGGCGTGTCGGGTCAAGGCGTCGCTGCGTTCGGCGAGGTCGGCGTCCTCGGGCCGTAGATGAGGCCGGGCATGGGCCGGCGGCGGCGAGGGCCGCATTCAGATCGGCGACGGCATCCCGGGCGCCTGCCGGGAGGCCGGCGAGGGAGGCGACCCGGCCGGCGAGCCGGCGCAGACGGGCCGCGTTCGCGGGCCCGGGCGGTCACGGTGCGGTCGGCCGCGCGCGAATCGGGGGTGGCCTGGACGCGGTGCTCGTCGGTGCTTCCGGCGGTGCCGGGGCGCAGCCGCAGGCAGCGCCGTTCGGCGGCTTGACGGCTGGCCACCCCGAGCGGGCCCGCGAGGTCGGCCCAGCTCTCGCCCCCTGGCCCATCTCGCCCCCTGGCCGCGGGCGGTCTCGATCAGGACGCTCTCCCAGCGGCGAGCTGCTCGCAAACCTCGCGCAGTACCAGCAGAGCGGCCAGAGCCGGGTGCGGGCCCTCGGTCGGCGTGGGCGCCGCTGTGGAACCCGAGGTCGGCTGCTGCGCGCCCGTCACGGCCTGGCCGATGGTCTCCAGTGCCGCGGCGGCAGGGAAGGAGACCCGGGCGGTGGGTGGGGCGGCTGGAGGCGGCTGTTGCCCCACCGGGGGTCCCGGGGGGCCGCGCCCGACGGTTTCGGACCGAGCAGCTCGGGCAGACGCCGACTGCGTTCGGTGGTGGTGCGAGAGCCGCCGAAAGGGCTACACGGATCGAAGGCGGTGGCCATGGACGTGGACGCGAGTGCCGCCCCGGCTACGGACAGCGGTCAGGGGTACGACGCGACTCCCTACCTGCCTTCGCGCGGTGGACTGGAGGCTCTGCGCCGGGCGGCGGCCGACTGCCACGGGTGCCCGTTGTTCCGGGACGCCACGCAGACGGTCTTCGGCAAGGGCCCGGCGCGTGCCCGGCTGATGCTGGTCGGGGAGCAGCCCGGAGACCAGGAGGACGTGAAGGGAGAGCCGTTCGTGGGCCCCGCGGGGCAGCTGCTGCGCCGGGCGCTCGACGAGGCGGGTCTGGGTGCCGAGGACGCGTACTTCACGAACGTGGTCAAGCACTTCAAATTCACACCGGCCCCACGGGGCAAGCGTCGGATCCACAAGGCTCCGAGCCTGCGTGAGATGACGGCGTGCAAGCCGTGGCTCACGGAGGAACTGAAACGGGTCGCCCCCGAGGTGCTGGTGGTGCTGGGAGGGACGGCGGGAAAGGCACTGCTCGGGTCCTCGTTCCGGGTCGGCGAGCGGCGTGGTGTCCTGCTGCCGATGCCGGACCCCATCGGCGAGGAGGCCGGTTCCCCCGCCGGACAGCTGTTGGCGACGGTCCACCCCTCCGCCGTCCTGCGGGCCGACGACCGGGAGTCGGCCTTCGCGGGTTTGGTGGCCGACCTGTCCGTGGCCGCCACCGTGCTGGAGTAGGCGCGGGGGTGTGCGCACCGGGTGTGAGACGGACGCCGTGGCGACCCCGCCACAGCCGGCGCCGTCGTACCGCGGTCTCGCCGTATGAGCGGTGGTGACGGCCTCCCCGGACCGGCTATGTGACGCCCAAGGGGCGCCTGCGCGTCCCGCACACGGCCGCTGGACACCCCGATGCCCGCCACGCTCAGCTCGCGACGGTGGCTCGACGCGGACTGCGCCGAGGCGCTGGCGGCGCAAGACCGCGGTGACTTCACCGTGGACGGTGGGCTGCTCGCCCTGCGCGCAGGCCGAACTTCGCGCTCCTCCAGCAGCGCCCGGCCAACGGGTGGGCTCCGGAGCCCTGCTGTTGGGCTGAACGAGCACGGCCGACAGCCCTTCGCCGGAAAGGTCGGCACGGCCGCGAGTCCGCGAACGACCCGGGGCAATCGGCCGGTGAGCGCGCATCCGGCGCCTTCGTACGGGCAGGGGCGTATCGGCGCCCGCAGCACGGGCAGGCGCATCATGGGGCGCGAAACGGGAGGTGGCCGACGTGAACTCCGTTCGCAAGTGGCCGGCCCGGCTGCTGGACGTGTGGCGGACCGGCAGGCGCGTGCGGCGCCCGCCAGGTGGCGTCACGACGGCTCGGAAGCCTCGGAAGCCCAGTGGGCCCGCAGCGATCTGCGGCTGCGGCGCTCGCTTTCGGCCGTCTTAGCGGCCGGAGGCGCCCTCTTCGTGTTCCTGGCCTCCGGATCCACTGTCCACACGCCCTCGCCCGGCACCCTCTACGCGCTGCTCGCGGCTTTCTGCTTCCTGCTCGCCGCCGTGGCTCTCGCAGACCTTTACGTGATCAAGCGCCGCACCCCACGAATTCGGTAGACCGCTCTTCTCCGGCCCGTGTACGGCCGGGCCGGTCGGGCAGGCGCCCTTACGGCCACTGACAAGTCATCCGAGACACAAGGAGGTATCACCATGACCACCGCCCGGGAGATCATGACAGCGGATGCCACCTGCATCGGCGCACAGGAGACGATGCTGGAGGCGGCGAAGAAGATGGCCTCGCTCGGAGTCGGCGCGCTGCCGATCTGCGGGGACGACCAGAAGCTCAAGGGGATGCTCACCGACCGGGACATCGTCGTGAAGGTCCTCGCCGCGGGCAAGGACCCCGCGCAGGTGAAGGCCGGTGAACTGGCTCAGGGAGAAGCGGTCACGATCGGCGCCGACGACGAGGCCGAGGAGATCCTGCGGACCATGAGCGAGCACCAGGTCCGCCGTCTCCCGGTCATCGACGGCCACACCCTCGTCGGGATCGTCGCCCAGGCCGATGTCGCCCGCTCGCTGTCCGATCCGCAGGTCGGCGACCTCCTCGAAGCCCTTTCCGCCTGACGGGGGGTAGCGCAGCAGCCGGCTGCCGCCGAGCGGGAACCCGTCGGCGGCAGCCGGCGTGCGTCCGGCCGCGGCAGTGCTCGGGCCTCAGCCGGTCAGGGCGACGGGTCTCGGGCAGGCCATCTGGTCCGTCTGCCGGGCCGTGAGTGGAGGGCGCGGTGCTCACCGTCGCCGCCGCGGCGGCCCGGGCCGGCGCGGCGGCCGGAGGGGCCGCCGGGTCGCGCAGGGGAGATGCGGTACCTGACGCCCCCGCCCACGCGGAGAGCCGTGTGATGGCCTGGAGGCGGGTGGAGCGGCGGTGCGGCGTCCGCGCCGGCGGCCCCACCCGGCTGACTCCTCTCGCCAAGGCGGCGCAGCGGACCCGCGGCCGGCGAAAGGGACACCTCCTGTGGGCCGTCAGTGGCCCAGGGCGCTCTTGAGCTGCTGCTTGGTCATCGTCGAGCGGCCCTCGATGCCCCGCCTCTTGGCCTCCTGGTAGAGGTCGTCCTTGGTACGTTCGGCGGAGCCGCCGCTGCCGCGGGACTTCTCACCGCCCCGCTGCGAGGCGGACTTGCCCTGAGTGGAGCTGCGGCTCGCCGTCTCGCTCTCCCCCGAGCGTGCGCGTTCCTTGTTCACCGTGCGGGAAGCCATCTCCTTCGCACGGCCCTCCGACATACCGCGCTTCTCACCCGACTCCTTGATGTGCTCGTACTGGCGCTCGCGCTTGGGGCTTGATCCTCTGGGCACGACGGAACCCTTCATCGACGACGTGGTGTCACGGTCATGGTGCGGCTGCCACGGTCGCGCCGCACCTCGCGCGGGCCGAGCGGGCGTACCCCCCTGCGCAGGCCGGCACGCTGTTCGTCATGCTGTCCGACGGCCATGGTTCCCTGGAGGTGTGAGCCGTACCGGGCGCCTGCTCACGGCTCGCTACAGCCGGCGTCGTCCCTCGCCTGCTCAGCCCCCGGCCCCGGAACCCGGTGCCGCCATGCCGCGGTGGACCTCTGCCTTGACGCTGTCGGGCAGGACGCGATTGGCCAACGGAACCGGGCCCTGCCGCGTGCCGCACCGCCGCCGGGGGGCTGCGCCCGCCGCGACCGCGGGGCGTACGCCCGCACGGGCGACGGCCCGGCCGCGTGTGCCTGAGCGGATCGCAACCGCCTGCGCCCGCCCCAGCGAATGTCGCCGACCGGCTCGTACGCCGTTCGGCGCGACCACCGGCGAGGGGATCGCCACGGAGCTGCGGAACGACGCCCGTTCATCGGCCGCGGCTCACCGGCTACAGGCTCGTGAGGACCTGGGGCGCGAGATCCTTGATCATGGCGTTGGCCCAGCGCATCTGCCGCAGCGTCCGAGGGTGGCAGAAGGAGGCCAGGTCCGTCAGACGGTCATCCCTCGCCGCCTGTCCGGCCTGGGCGAGCATCTCCCAGTACACGGAGTTGCCCGCCGCGCCGAGATACAGCTCCCGGAGGTCGCGGAGCAGGATCAGGCCGGGTTCCGGCCGGTGGCCGAGGGCCTCGGCGGGCTCCTCACGGAGCGCCGACACGAGGCCGGTGGGAGGCCCCTCATGGGGGCCGCCCAGATCCAGGCCGTAGGCGCGGCCCGTTTCCGCCAAGCGTCGGCAGTGATCGTTCGACCACAGGAGGAGGTCCTTCGCCACGTGGTGGACCTCGTGCTCGGTGCGGTGGCGGTCCGCCACGGTGGACAGTTCCTTCACCAGGCTGCGCTCCCCGTGGTGCAGGGCGCGGAGCGTGAGGGTGGTTCCGTTCACCGTGTGCCTCCCGACGAGGTGCCGAGGTCCGGGTCCGGGGCTTCGAGGACGCGGGCTGCGGGCCCGCCCTCGGTGGCGGGGACGCTGCCGGCCGTCGCGGGCGCGGAAGCGGTCGTGGTGGGTGCGGGGGAGGGCCGGCCGGAGCCCTTCTCCACCAGGGTGAGCGCGGCGGCAGCGGTCTTGAACAGGGGTTGTTTGGAGGCGGGATCCCAGTCCGTGATGGTGGTCTCGTTGGCGGCGCGGCCGGGCACGGCGCCGTCCGGGCCCGACCCGGCCGGTGTGTCCCAGTAGCCGTAGTGGAAGGGAACGAACAGCAGGCCCGGCCGGATGTCGGTGATGCGCAGGCGCCCTCTCAGGGAGCCGCGAGGGCTGGTGACCTCGACGAGGTCGCCTTCGCCGAGCCCTTGGGCGGCCGCGTCGGATGTGGAGATCTCCACCCATACGTCGGGCGCCGCAGCGTTCAGTTGCGGTGCGCGGCCGGTCTTGGTGCGGGTGTGGAAGTGGTAGAGGGTGCGGCCGGTCGTCAGCTGGAACGGGTGGCCGCTGTCGGGCGCCTCGTGTGGCGGCAGGTACTCGGCGGCCTTGAGTACGGCCTTGCCCTCGGGGTTGAGCGAGCGGTACTCGACGACCGACACCGGTGCACCGGTGGCAAGGTCCTTGCCGTAGGACTCGCACACGTCGGGGTGGGCCCAGGCGATGCCGTCGCCGTAGAGCCGGTTCGTGCCCTCGGGAGCACGCTCGTTGCACGGCCACTGGATTCCGCTGCCGCCGCGCAGCTTGGAGTAGGAGAGGCCGGTGTAGTCGCACGGGCGGCCGGCACTGCAGCGTTTCCACGCCTCGAAGGCGGACTCCGCATCGTGCCAGGCGACGAGCGGGCCGCCGTCCTTGTCGCGGAAGTCCATGCGCCGGGCGTAGTCGAGGAAGATGTCGAGGTCCGGTTTGGCCCCGCCGGGCGGCTCGACGGCCTTGTCGGACAGGTGGACGGTGCGGTCGGCGTTGGTGAAGGTCCCGGTCTTCTCGCCCCAGGTCGCCGCGGGCAGCACCACGTCGGCGAGCTGTGCGGTCTCGGTGAGGAACAGGTCCTGGACGACCACGAACAGCCGGTCCTGGGACAGGATGGATCGGATGCGTGACAACTCGGGCAGGGATACGGCCGGGTTGGTTCCGCTGACCCAGAGCATGCGGAGGGAGCCCTGCTCGGCGTAGCGGAACATCTGCATGGCATGAGTGGGCGGGCCGTAGTGCGGGATCGTTGCGGGTTCGACGTTCCACACCTTCGCCAGGTCGGCGACGTGCTCGTCGTTCTCCCAGTTGCGGAAGCCGGGCAGGTCGCCGTTGGCGCCGCACTCGCGGGTGTTCTGGGCGGTGGGCTGCCCGTTCATCTGCAGCACGCCGGCGCCCGGCCGGCCGAGCATGCCCCGGATGAGGTGCAGGTTGTTGACCTGGACGGCTGCGGCGGTGGCCTGGTGGGACTGGTAGACGCCCTGGAGAACGGTCGACGTGAGGCTGTCGGCGGTGCCGAGCAGCTCAGCCGCCTCCTGGATCTGTGAGGCGGGGACGTCGCAGATGTCGGCAGCCCATCGGGGAGTGCAGCCCGCGACCTGCTCGGCCAGCTCGTCGAAGCCCACCGTATGGGCCGCGATGTAGGCGTGGTCGATGCGCCCGGAACGGATGACCTCGTGCAGAAGGGCGTTGAACAGGGCCACGTTCGTGCCGACGCGCGGGGCGAGGTGCACGGCGGCCCGGCGGGCCACCCGGGTCGGGCGGGGGTCCACGCATACCAGGCGGGGCGGGTCGGCGCCGTCCAGCCGGTCGAGGACGCGCATCCACTGGACGGGCTGCGTCTCGGCGATGTTGTGCCCGAACAGGGCGATGACGTCGGCGTGGTCGAAGTCGTCGTAACTGCCGGGCTGTCCGTCGCAGCCGAAGGACTCCTTGAGCGCCTGGGCCGCCGTCGAGGTGCACAGGCGCGTGTTGCCGTCCAGGTGGTTGGTGCCGATGCCGGCCCGGGCGACGACGGCGAGGGTGTAGTACTCCTCCAGGAAGAGCTGGCCGGTGGTGTAGAAGCCGATCGAGCCGGGCCCGCGCTCGGCGAGGAGCTCGCGGGAGCGGGAGACGACCAGGTCCATCGCCGTGTCCCAGTCCGACTCGACCAGGCGCCCGCCGCGGCGTACGAGCGGCCGGGTGAGGCGGTCCGGCGAGGCGTTGGCCTGCCATCCGAACGCGTCCTTCGGACCGAGCCGACCGCGGTTGACCCGGTCCACCACCCGGCCGCGGACGCCGACCACGGCTCCGTCCTTGACGGCGATGTCCATGGCGTCACCGTCGGAGTGGAGGATCGACGCGGTCTGTACCCACCGGTCGACCTCCTCCGGCGCCACCCCCTCGGCCACGTGCACATCGAGGCGCACGGGCCAGTTCTGATGCCGGTCGTAGGGGGTACGGCTACCCCACGGCTCCGCGATCCGGTCGACTTCCTTGCCCATGTCTTCCTCCTGCCACTGCCGCCCACGCGCTGCTACGCCGGTTGCACCCGGTACCCGAAGCCCCCTTCCCCTGGTGTCCGCCGCCGCCGTCCGGCCCCCGAGCCGCGCGAGGCGGAGAACGCGTAGGCGGGTGCCGTCTCGGCGGGCCGGGCGGGCCGCACAGCGGTCGAACTGCTCCGAACTGCTCCGTGGTGATCGCTTGGATCCCGTCGGGCTGGGACATCTGGCAGGCGGCGTTGTTGACGAGGCGGTCGACGCGCCCGAATCCGTGCACGGCAGGTCGATCAGGGCCGTGCGCTGCTCCTCCTCACGGATGCCACGGGCGACCGGTACCGCCCTGCGGCCCGCCGCGCGGATCAGGCGCACCGTCTCGGCTGCCTCGTCCGCCTCCTCGGGGGGAGGCGGTGAAGACGACGTCCGCGCCTTCGCGGGCGAACGCCACGCAGACGGCCCTGCCGATCCCGGAATCGTCCTGAGGCATGGGTTCTCCGTCCTCGCCCTTCTCGGGCGGACCAGGCGTGACGTCAAGGTCATGGTGCGCGTACCCGCATCCGCGCGCATCTCGCTCGGGCGGCCGGGGCACCGCCGGCGTGCCGGGAAATCGTGCTCTCCGGGGACGTACCGCCGGAGGGTCGCCCCTGGCGCCACGCGGTCATCGCCGCGCACCGGCAGGGTGCGGCGAGGAGGGTGCGGGTGGGCTGGAAGACGGCCCGGCAGCAGGCTCGGGAGGTTCGAGCAGTCCCACGGGCCGGGCCGCCCCGGATGGGGGAGACTGGAACCGGCAGACGATCTGGCCTCGCTGGTACCAGAGCCCCCCACTTCCCGGGCTCTGGTCCGATCTGGCGGCGGGGCGGGACGAGAGGTGGCGGCGCCCATGCCCCGCACAGCGCTCATCGTGATCGACATGCTCAACACCTACGAACACGAGGACGCCGAGGCCTTGGTCCCGTCCGTCCGTGAGGCGCTCCGCGGGATCACGACGCTGCTGAAGAACGCCCGGGCCAGCGACTCGCCCGTCATCTACGTGAACGACAACTTCGGGGAGTGGCGCTCGCACCACGGGGAGATCCTGCGGGCGGCCCTTGACGGCCGGCACAGCGACCTGGTGGAACCGGTCGCGCCCGACGAGAACTCGCTCTTCGTCGTCAAGGCGCGTCACTCGATCTTCTTCGAAACCCCCCTGACCTACCTGTTGGGCCAACTCGGGACGGAGCGCCTGGTCCTGTGCGGGCAGGTGACGGAACAGTGCGTCATGTACTCGGCACTGGATGCCCACATCCGTCACTTCGACGTCGTCGTGGCGGCCGACGCGGTCGCCCACATCGACGCCGACCTGGCCGAAGCGGCCTTGCGGATGATGCGTTGCAACATGTCCGCGGACATCTGCGCGGTGGACGACATCACCTTCGATTCCCTGCACGCGCGGTGAAGCAGGCTCCGCCGGTGCGGCCACAGCCCTGACCGGCGGCGATCCGGGTCACTCAGCCGGCGGAGCCCGAATCCCCCACGCGGTTCGTATGCGATACCGCCGCAGGGGTCCGATCGCGCGCGCCGAGTCGGGCCGGCATGTTCCCGACAGGCGTCCGGCTGGACAGAGGACCGCCGCCATGACCGAGTCGCATGAACACTCGGTGCCGGGGAAGACGCCGCGTACGCCGCTCGTGGCGCGTACGGACCGGCCGTGCAGATCGGCCAGAACGGCAGGTGGACCATGACACCGACCGCATCGAGGCTGAGCCGTACGGGCGCCGCCGACGACGGCGAGGACCGGACGGCTGCTCCATGGAGGGACTTCGGCAAGGTTTTGGAGCAGATGGCGGATCTCCTGGACAGGGGTCACGCAGACAGGGGGGCGGGAGCCCGCGCGCCGGTCTCCGGACGCGACCCGTTCGGGGCAGCCGACGACCATGAGCGACGCCGATAGCGCGGTGGACCCCGCAGGGGCGGGCGGCGGCCGGTCGAGTGGTCTGCGGGGAGAGGGCGGCTTCGAGGGCGTGAGCGGGGCATACGTAGGGAGCCGAAGGGTCCTACGTGAGGAGAAATCGTAGTGAAGCCGGCCCTCATGTACGAGCGGGACCGCCCATGAGAGCGGCGATGACCAGGGCCGCTCGCGCCGCCCTGTGTGCCGGTGCCGTCGGCTCGCTGCTCGCCGGATGCGGAGCATCCGCGGGGCGGGTGGACGGGGCACGGGCCGCCGGTGAACGGTTCGAGCGAGCTCTCGCGTCCGGCCACCACGAGGCGGCCTGCCGGCTGGTGGCCCCCGACACATTGGCGCAGTTGGAGCAGGACGACGGAAAGGCGTGCGCCGAGGCGCTGGGGGCGGAGCAGCTGCCGACGGCGGGGGCGGTCCGCCAGACCGAGGTGTACGGACGTCAAGCCCAGCTGAGCTTCGAGGGCGACACGTTGTTCCTGTCGCAGTTCAGCGGTGGATGGAAGGTCGTGGCGGCCGGCTGCACCCCGCAGGGGGAGCAGCCCTACCAGTGCGTGCTGAAGGGCGGCTGAGGATGCGCTTCCTGTTCGTGACGTGTCTGGTCGTGGTGGTGGGCGGGCTCGCCTACTTCACCGCGATCGGAGCGATGCACCGGTGAGCGACGACGCGCACGAGATGCCGCGACGGGGCGGTTCTGGCGGGACGACACCGCGGCGGCCCGCGCCGCCGGGGCCGTCACCGTCTGGGACCACTGCCACTCGGCCGGGGCACGCACCTGACGCAGCCGGACCTCCGGAGCCGCACCCTGCGGAACTGGCGGTCCGAGCTGCTGGCGGTGGCCGCCATGGACATCCTGTCCGTCTACCCGCGCGCTAGAGGGGCCAACCCGAGTCCAAGCCCGTGGGCGCCGCCCCCACGCCGACGGGCGTCGAGGGCCGAGGCATCCGGCCCGCGCCGGCTCCGGCACCCACAGCGCGGAACCGGATACGGAGAGCGACCGCTTAAGGGCCGCTCGGACGGGCAGGCGCCGCATATGTCGATCGCCCGGGTTCCGGGCCGGCCGCCCTCGGCCGAAGTGGTACAGGAGTGTAGTGATGGTGTACGTGCCCAGGTGCTCTACGGAGAGTGAGGTCTCCACGAGGTGGCGCCCCCGTGGTGCCAAGCAGGCGGTGGGTGCTTCATGTGTGGTGTGAGCGGGGAGATGCGTTTCGACGGCTGCAGACCGGACCTCGCTGCAGTCGAACGGATGACCGATGTTCTGGAGCCGCGAGGACCGGACGGCCGGGGGGCGTGGTCGCAGGGGGCGGTGGCGCTGGGGCATCGGCGCCTGAAGATCATCGATCTTTCGGAATGCGGCGCACAGCCCATGACCGACACGCACCTGGGTCTCACCGCGGTCTTCAACGGTTGCATCTACAACTACCGCGAGCTGCGTGAGCGCCTGGAAGGGCTCGGACACCGCTTCTTCTCGCGCTCCGACACCGAGGTGGTCCTCAAGGCGTACGCCGAGTGGGGCTGGGAATGCGTCCACTCCCTCGTCGGGATGTTCGCCTTCGCCGTGGTCGAGCACCACACCGGCCGGGTGGTGCTGGGCCGCGACCGGTTGGGCATCAAGCCCCTGTACGTCACCCAGGACAGCGACCGGCTCCGCTTCGCGTCCTCCCTGCCCGCCCTGCTGGCGGGCGGGGGACTCGACACGTCCCTGGACCCGGTGGCGCTGCACCAGTACCTGAGCTGGCACGGCACGGTCCCGGCGCCCCGTACCGTACTGGCCGGAGTGCGGAAGATCCCGCCGGCCACCGTCCGCACCGTCGAGCGGGACGGTACGCACCGTGACCACTGCTATTGGCAACCGTCCTACACCCGGCACTCCGAGCTCGGCGAGGACCCGGCGCTCTGGCAGGAGGCGGTGCACGACGCGCTGCGCACCGCGGTTCGGCGGCGCACGGTCGCGGACGTACCCGTGGGCGTGCTCCTGTCGGGCGGGCTGGACTCCAGCCTGATCGTGGCACTGCTCGCCGAGGCCGGGCAGGAGGACCTCGCGACCTTCGCCATGGGTTTCGAGGAGGAGAACGGGGAGGACGGAGACGAGTTCCGGTATTCGGACCTGATCGCGCGACGGTTCTCGACCGACCACCATCAGTTCCTGATCCCCTCCGATCGGCTTCCGTCGGCGCTGGACGCCGCGATCGGCGCCATGAGCGAGCCGATGATCAGCCACGACGCCGTCGCGTTCCACATGCTGTCGGAACAGGTCTCCAAGGAGGTCAAGGTCGTGCTGTGCGGCCAGGGCGCCGACGAGGTCTTCGCCGGCTACCACTGGTACCCGCGCATCGCCGCGGCCACCCGGCCGGACGCGGACGAGGCGTACGCGGACTCGTACTTCGACCGGACGCACACCGATCTCACCGCCATGCTGCACCCCGACCTCACCGCCGACCACGACGCCTCCATGGAGTTCGTCCGGGCGCACATGGCCGCGCCGGGGGCCGCGACCGCTCTCGACGCGGCGCTCCGTATGGACGTCCACGCCCTCATGCCGGACGACCCGGTCAAGCGGGTCGACAACATGACGATGGCCTGGGGCCTGGAGGCGAGAGTGCCCTTCCTGGACCACGAGCTCGTCGAACTGGCCGCGTCCTGCCCGCCGCAGCTCAAGCTCGCGCAGGGCGGCAAAGCCGTTCTGAAGGACATCGGACGCAAGATCCTGCCCCCCGAAGTCGTCGACCGCCCGAAGGGCTACTTCCCGGTGCCGGCGGTCCGGCACATGGCGCCGCCCGTGCTCGCCCGCGTTCGCGACGCCCTCACGGCCCCGGACGCACGCCGACGCGGCATCTTCGACCAACGCCTTGTCCACGAGCTGCTCGCGGCACCCAACCGCCATCGCACCAAACGCGGGGCCAACACCCTGTGGCAGGTCGCGTCATTGGAAATCTGGCTGCAAAACCACGGCATCAAGTGAGCGGTCGACACCAGAAGCGAACGCGGAACCCCGGGAGAGGCGGCCCATGCCCCTGGAACACACGAAACCCCCGAGGCACGAGCACGAAACCCCCGGCAAAGCGCCCGGCCCGCCCGTCAGCGGAGCGCACCGAGCGGGCCCGCTGCCGGATCCGGCGCCTGCGCCCGCGCCCGCGCCGGTGCGGGTGCCCGGCCATCGCGGCATCGACCCCCCGACCCTCCTCGTCGCCCACGGATGCTGGTACCCGTCGGCCGATCCGACGGGCGAGCACGTGGCGTTCATCTGCGACCGGGCCGGCGTCCCCCAACTGTGGAGCGGGCCCGCCCGGGGGAGTGAGGTGCACGTGCTGGACGGCGACCCGGACCCGGTGACCGAAGTCTCCTGGTCGCCGGACGGGCGCTGGATCGCCTACACCTCGGCGCCCGGGGGCGGGGAGCACACCCGGGTCCTGGTGGTGCGCCCGGACGGCACCGGACGTCGGGTTCTCGCGGGTGCGGAGCCGGGGAGTTCGGCCCACCTCGGGTGCTGGACGCGCGACGGCACCGCCCTTGCCGTCACGGTCGCACAGCCCTCCCCGACGGGCTCGGAGCACGCAGGGCCGGGGCACCTGCCGCCGGACGCGGAGGGGCCGGCGGCGGACGGAAGGGCTCCGGGACCGGCATGGTCCGAACGCGACGGCCCGGCCACGCTCCTCGACGTCGGAGCCGCACGACGACCGGCCGGGCGGTACCCCGCGCCGTCCGTGCGCGCAGCGACAGGTCCTGCGCCGAGCGGTGCGCCGACCGCTGACCTCGGCCCGGCGCGCAGCGGCGGACTGGCCGCCTACCTGGTCGACCCGGACGGGGCCAACGACCCGGTTCGGCTGTTCAGCGAGGAGGGGGCCGCCTCCCTGCGCGTGTGCGACATGAGCGCGGACGGCCGCTACGCGCTCGTCCGCCGCGGCCCGCGCGGCCGGCGCGAGGCCCTCGTACTCGACACCGACTCGGGCCGCACCACCTTCGCGCTGCGCGCCGCCGACGGCGACCCCTGGATCGGCCGGTTCTCCGCCGACGCGCGGACACTGTGGCTGCGCAGCGACGCGGAGCGGGAGTTCGCCGCCCTCCTGCGGGTACCGCTGGACGGGCAGGGCGCGTCGCGAGGGCTGTCCGTCGCCGCCGAGCGGGAGGAGTCCGCCCTCGATCTGCTGAGCGTGCCCGACCACGGCCGGTGGGCCGTCCTCGCCTGGAACGCGCAGGGCGCGAGCGAGCTGGAAAGCGTGGGGCTGGCCGTCGACCGTACGGACGGCGGCATCGGACCGCGCCACCAACCGGTCCTGCCGCACGAGGTGGTGACCCGCATCGCGCCCTTGGAGCGCGGCGGATTGTTCGCCGCCCTGTCGGGATCCCGGCGCAGGCCCGGCATCTGGGAAGTGGACGAGGCCCTCGTCCCCGCGCGCACCGGCTGGTCGGCGCGGGACGAGGACGCGGTCCCGCCCGGGCGGCCGCCCGTACGGCCGGTGCCCTTGCGCTGCGAGGCCCGGGACGGGCTCGTACTCGGTGGCTGGTACTACCGTGCGCCGGAGCAGGACCCGGGCCGGCCGGCGCCGTGCGTGATCCACCTCCACGGCGGACCGGAGGAACAGGAACGGCCCGTGTTCAGCCCGCTGTACCACGAGCTCCTCGGCAGGGGCCTGGACGTGTTCGCCCCCGACGTCCGGGGCTCGTCCGGCCGCGGACGGTCCTTCGTGGACGCCGACCTCGGCGCCGGCCGGTTCGCGGCGATCGAAGACGTCGCCGACTGCGCCGCCCATGTGGTTTCGATCGGGTACGCAGACCCCCTGAGGCTCGGGGTGATGGGCCGCTCGTACGGCGGCTACCTCACCATGGCCTCTCTCGTATGGCATCCGGACCTCTTCCGCGCCGGCGTCGCGGTCTGCGGGATGTCGGACTTCGCGACCTTCTTCGCCGGTACGGAGCCGTGGATCGCGCAGTCCGCAGCAGTCAAGTACGGGCACCCCCAACATGACCGCGAACTGCTCCGCGCCCTGTCCCCGATGAGCCGAATCGATCAGCTGCGCGCACCCGTACTGGCCGTCCACGGAGAGCACGACACCAACGTGCCGCCGACGGAGTCGGAGCAGTTCGTCCGGGCGGCACGCGCGCGCGGCGTGCCGGCGCGGCAGCTGACGTTGCGCAACGAGGGCCACGAATTCCTGCGGGCGGACAACCGGCGTCTCTACCGGCGCTCTGCCGCGGACTGGCTGGAGCAGCACCTCGGTACCGCCCCGTGAGGAAACGCGCGGGTATCGACGGGCGGCCGCTCCCCATGATCGCGCGACGCCGACGCCCGGAGCGAGCCCCGTCCTCGAACGGAGGGGGCTCACTGCACGGGGCTGGTAGGCGATCAGCGGGCGCGGGGCGTCGCCGCCCGAAAGGCACGCGCGGGTTCAGCCGCGGCGCGTCTTCTTGGAGTCGCCTTCCGGGTTGATACCGGTGTACGCCGATGCGTCCTTGCCGCCGCTGGGGCGTTGGGAACGCCCGCGCGAGCCCATGTCGTGGTGGCCCTTCTGGCCGCTTCCCTTGGCCTGGTCCTCCCCGCGCCGGCTGCTGCTCTTGACCGGAACGCCCTCATCGACCTTTCCGGATGAGCCGGAGGTCTTGGCTTTCGACTCGGGGGCGTGTTCATCGGGGTGGAACGAACGCTTCGCGCTCGGGTTGTCCTGCTTGTGGGTCGCATCGACATCGGGAGACCAGCCGTGCTGCTCCGTTCCCTGGTGTCTGCTGGGCCCCTCGCCATGCGGTACATGCGACTTCGGACCGGTCGACATGAGCCCGCCCTCCTTTCCGCCCTCCCCTCGAACAGTTCTCCTGCACGCTGCACATGCCCAGACTCCAGCCCTCAAACCGCCCCCGGCGACCGGGAGGGCGAGCCGGCAGCTCCGCCGGTGGCCTGCGGCGCTACCGGCTGCGCAAAAGGAGCAGGGCGATGTCGTCGGCGCGGGTGTGTTGCAGACCGGCGTGGTGGAGGAGGCTCTCGGCCAGGGCGTCGAGCGGCCGGTCGCCGTTCCTGGTGAGCCGGTCGGCGAGGTCGGTGATGGAGTCGGTGATGTCGGTGTCAGGGGTTTCCACGAGGCCGTCCGTGTAGAGGGCGAGGAGGGATCCTGCGGGCAGGGGGGCGGTGGCGACGGGGTAGTCGGCTTCGCTGCACATCCTGATGCCGAGCAAGGGGCCCGGCTCCACTTCCAGTGCCTGGGTGTGCGGTGCGGGGGCGGGATTGCGGAGCAGTGCGGGCAGGTGTCCGGCGCTGGCCAGGTGGAGGCGTCGCTCGGCAAGGTCGATGTGGATGTACAGGCAGGACACGAACAGGTCGGTTTCGAGATCCATCAGTACGCGGTTGGTGCGGGCCAGTACTTCGCCGGGCAGGGCGCCGGCGGTGGCGTGGACGGCGGTGCGGACCTGGCCCATGAGGGCGGCGGCGTTGATGTTGTGCCCTTGTACGTCACCGATGACCGCGGCGGCGGCGGTGTCGCTGAGACGGATCAGGTCGTAGAAGTCACCGCCGATGTCGATGCCGTGGGCGGCCGGCAGATAGCGGGCGGCGACGGTGAGGTGGGGGATGAGGGGCAGGGTCACCGGCAGGAGCGCCTCCTGCAGGCCGTGGGCGAGGTCGTGCTTGGCGTCGTACAACAGCGCTCGGTCCATGGCCTGGGCGATGAGCCCGGCCAACGACACCATGACGGCGCGGTCGCTCGCGCTGAAGGGGTGCGGGTGGTCATAGGTCAGGACGCAGCAGCCGACGCGGCGCTCGGAGACCAGCAGGGGCAGGAACGCCCACGCCCGTTTACCGCTGAGGGCGGGTGCCCGCGGGTGGGCGCGGGCCATTTCGGCGGGATCGGCGAAGAAGGCCGCGACACCGCTTTGCAGGACATGGCCGGCAGGAGTGAGGTCGGTGTCCAGGGGCAGGCCGTCCAAGGCCGCGACGGCGCGCGGATCGTAGCCCCGGTGCCCGATGATTCTCAGCCGTCCGGCCTCGGCGGCGGAGATGACCATGCCCTGGGCGCCGAAGGCGGGCAGGATCTGGTCGGCGACCATGTCGATGACGTCGGCCACGGTGACGGTCTGGCTCAGGGCCGCCGCCAAGTGGATCAGCTGGTGGATCCGTCCCCTGCCGACCGACTCCGGTGAGGCGCCCAGATCCGGGGAGACGTGGGGTGGCGAGGCGTCGGCCGGCTGCCTGCGGAGGCTGGGGGAGATGAGGGCGCTGATGCCGCTGTCGTCGGGGTAGAGGCGGAAGTCGAGCCAGCGGTCGGGCGGCCGCAGCGCGGTGTAGGCGACGGCCTCGCGGCTGAAGACGGCGGCGCGGTAGTGATCCTCGTGGACCGGGTCGTCGAGCCAGGGCACCGCCTGCCACGGCTGGGCACCCAGGAGGCTGTCGGCGCTGCGGCCGAGCAGTCGTGCGGCCGCGTCGTTGAGGTAGGTGATGCGCCCCTGCAGATCGATGCCGAGGGCTCCGACGGGCAGTCGCTGCAGCAGGTCGATGGCGGCGAGCCCGGCCTGTGCCTGGTCCGGACCGGGGTGGAGCAGGGGCACGGCACGCGGCCGATCGGGAATGCTCCATGGAGCGGGCGCCCGGTCCAGCACTCGGGTGATGCGGTTTGCGCTGGACAGGATGTGCCCGCGTTCCCGTCGGGTCAGCGAGGGCGGGCGGCTCTTGGGCCACACCAGGACCAGCACCCCCCACCGGCGGACGCCGTGCAGGGGGGCGAAGGCCAGTGCGAACTGGTACGGCAGACCTGCGGCCGCGTGGGGGTACATGCGCGCCATGTCCTCCTGGCGCCCCACCCATACGAGGCGGTCCTCCCGCACCGCTTCCGACAGCGGGCCGACAGCCGACACCGTCACCCGCCACCATGGGGCCACCGCCCGCGCCGGCAGGCCGCACAGCGCCGTCAGGCACAGCACCGGCTCGTCCGGCGAGAGCAGGTACACGCCGGCGGCCAAGGCCCCCGTGCGCTGCACCGTGCCCCTGAGTGCCTGGTCCAGAGACACCTCGCCGTCAGACGCGATGCTGTCATCAGTCACATATAAGACATTAAGCGGCAAAAGCGATACGGGGTGCTGGTGGCCCCCGGCTTCCCCGCTTTCATGGACGGACGCGGCCCGCCGGGCGCGGTGGAGCTGAACGGACCGGGGCAGGCGCCGGCGGCGCACGGTCAGGACCGTCGGCAGGTGGCGCCGCAGGGCCGCCCGGGCCGCATTGGCACCCGGCGCGCCGTGCACACCCCCGCCGGGGTGCGCCGACGCCGACGCGAGGAAGAGCCCCCTTGACCGGCGTTTCGGGGCGTCCGTTGCCCGGGACTGGCCGCAAGACGAGCTGCTGGTGCAGGGCGGCCGCGACGCCGTTGAGGGCGCCGCCGCTCAGGTTGGCGTCCGTCGCCTCCAAGTTGGGAGGAGCCAGGACCCTCCGGCGCGGGGCGCGGGTGCGAGTCCCGTGGCGATCCGGGCGGCGTAGGCGGTCAGGCCGTCGATGCCGGCGGCCCAAAGCACGGTGCCGGCCGTCGCCGCCTGCGGGGCCGCCCACGGCACCCGGGGACTCCAGTGCCCAGTCCACCTTGAACGTGGCGAAGTCCCACTGGAAGCGCTGCAGGTCCTTCAGGACGCGGTCGGGCAGGTGCTCCTCGCCGACCAGGGAGCCGTACGGCGCAGGGGCCGACACGTCGGCCAGGACCGGCTCCTGCCCGGCGGGTGCGCTGTCCGTCCGGCCGCACCGCGTGATCTTGGACCGGACGAAGCAGGATGGGGTTTGAGGCGCCGCGAAGCGGAAAGCCTCCCTTCTGTGCCGCGGTTCCGCACTCATGCGGAGGGAGACCGAGGCCCTGAGCCTTCACGGACGGGTCCGCTGCGGCACACCAGAGCCACCCGCGAGGAGCGGGGTTACCGGGTGACGTCCCCTGCAACGGTTCCAGGAGAAGGCGGCGCCGACGTCTCGCAAGTGTGGTGGCCCGCTCAGCCCGGACGTGAGCGCAAGGGGAGGCTCTCAGGGTGACGCTGCGACCGCCGGTGGATCCCATGCTGGCGCAGGCCGTGGAGTCGGTGCCGGGCCCTGGCGTGCTGGGCGAGCTGGCTTTCGAGCAGAAGTTCGACGGATACCGGGCGCTGCTGTTCACTCCCACCGGGGCGGGCGGACCGCTCGTCCAGACCCGGCGTGGGAGGCTTGTCCAGGACCGCTTCCCGGACCTCACCGCCGCCGCCGAGCAGTTGCCCGGCGGCTTGGTCCTCGACGGGGAACTCGTCGTCTGGAACATGGACACGGGAGAGCTGTCCTTCGAGGGGCTGCAACGCCGGGCCGCCGCCCGCGGCCGCACCGCACGGGAGCTCGCCCGGCCCATGCCCGCGTTCTTCATCGCCTTCGACATCCTCCAGCAAGACGGAAAGGAGCTCCTGCACGTTCCCTACCGGAGACGCCGCCTGCGCCTGGAAGCCCTCTTCGACACCCACAGGCTGAAGGCCCCGTGGACCCTGTGCCCGATGACCACGGATTTGATCAAAGCGCAGAAGTGGCTGGAGTCCTGCACCGACGTCGCCGGGATGGACGGCATCGTCGTCAAGGCCATGGACCACCCCTACCGGACCGGATACAGAGGCTGGTACAAACTTAGACGCCGGGATACCACCGAAGCCGTCATCGGAGCCATCACCGGCACCCTGATCCGGCCCCGGTTCCTCCTCCTGGGCCGCCACGATGCCCGCGGCCACCTCCATTCCGTAGGCCGCACCGCTCCACTGCGCCCCGAAGCAGCCCGCCTGGTCGGCGGGAACCTGACCGCGGCCGGGCCGGAGCACCCGTGGACCGGCATGCGGTTCACCTCCGCATGGGGCAGCCGGGACCTCTTGGCGGTGACTCTGGTCCGCCCGGAGCTGGTCGCGGAGATCAGCGCCGACACCGCCGTCGACCGAGGCGGTGTTTACCGGCACCCGGTCCGCTTCAAACGGCTGCGCTTGGAGGCGACGGTCGGGGATGTTCCGCTGTTCCGGGCGCCGGGCCAGGCCGCGGCGGCCGGCTGAGGGGCACGTGGCCGGTCACTCGCCGGCCTCCCGCAGCCGACCCGCCGACGTGTTGCGCGCGGGGCGGCTCTGTCTCCGCTCGGGCGGCCTGCTCGACAGTGATCGCGGAGCGCAGGCTGCCGTGGGAGTAGCGGACCGTTGAGCCTGGACGGCGACGGTCGCACTGACGGCGGAGGGAGCTTCAGTGCCGCACATCGCAACGATCGGCGTATACGGCTTCACGGCCGGAGCGTTCCTGGAGAAGCTCGCCGGCGTGGGCGCAGGCCTGCTTCTCGACCTTCGCCAGCGCCGCGGCGTTCGGGGCCCCGACTACTCCTGGGCGAACTCGGCGCGGCTGCAGCACGCGCTCGCGGCGGCGGACATCGAATACCGGCACGTGAAGGAGCTGGCGCCGACGACGGAACTGCGCCGGCTCCAGTACCGCGAGGACGACCGCCAGGGCGTGGGCAAGCGCAATCGCATCGCGCTGGCGCCCGAGTACGCGCAGCGCTACACCCGTGAAATCCTCGACCCCTTCGACCTCGACAGGCTGGTGGCCGAGCTTCCGAGCGGCTCGGTCACCGTCCTCTTCTGCGTCGAGCGCGATCCGGAGGCGTGCCACCGCTCGCTCGTGGCCGAGCGCCTGCGCTTCGAGCACGGCCTGCCGGTCACCGACATCCGCCCGGGCTGACCCCCGGGTCCCTCCACGCCGTGGACAGGTGCGGCACTGCCGTCAGACCGCGTACCCCGTCGGCTCGTGATGCCTCGTCGACGACCTCCATCCGGCCGACGGGCCACCCGGAACCCCCGACTCGGGCCCACCCCGCCACCGCGCCACCGGCGCCGTGGCAGCGCGCGAGGACCTTTCGCTGTTCACCGCCGGTTGGAAGGTGGTGGCCGCGTGCTGCACACAGCAGCCCGGGCCTGTGGGGCGAAGAGGTCAGTGTGCCCGGCGGGAGGGGTGCCATTCGACGAGCAGGATCGTCGCGTCGTCGCGCAGGTGGTGCTGGTGGTAGGTGAGGAGGCTCTGGACGAGGCGGCGCAGTGCTTCGGGGGCCTTATCGCCGGAGGCGGTGGAGCGGATGACGGTGTCGGCGAGGCGTTTTTCGCCGAAGAGGTCGCCCTCGGGGGAGCGGGCCTCGGTGATGCCGTCGCTGTACAGCAGGACTCGGTCGCCGGGTTGGAGCCGGACGTGTTCCTGCGCCGGAGGCTCGGCGGTGTGGAAGCCGTAGCCGAGGGGGAGGTGGGCCGGGCGTTCGAGGGCGTTCTGCAGCACGTGGCCGTCGCGGATGAGGAGCGGCGGTGGATGGCCGCAGTTGATCCAGGTGAAGTCCCCTTGGTCGGAGTCGAGTTCGGCGATGACGGCGGTCAGGAGCCGGTCCGGGATCCACTGGGTGAGGGTGCGGTCGATGGTGGCGACGATGTCGCGGAGGTCGCCCCCCGAGCGGCGGGTGGCGCGGCACGCTGCCAGGGCGGCGCCGCTGGCGCCGCCGGAGGCGAGGTCGTGACCCATCGCGTCGACGAGCGTCAGGTGCAGGATCGCGTCGATGAAGCTGTGGTCGAAGGCGTCGCCTCCGATGTCGTACGCCGGCTCCAGCACGGCGGAGGACGTGGCCAGGTCCGTGCCGATGGTCCGCGGCGGCAGGAACGCCCACAGCAGTTCGGCCTGCAGGGTCATCGGCCGTGTGCGTTGTCCGCGGATGAGCCGGTCGTGGTGGGTGGACTTCGACACCACCAGCAGGCTGGCCAGGCTCGCCAGTGCGCGGCCGGCCTCCCGCAGGCCGGATGGGGTGCCGGTCGCGGGGGTGAGGGCCTGCATGACGCCGATCCGCTCGATGCCGTCGACCATGGGGAACCAGGTCGTGTCCCCGTCGCGCGTCGACTGCACTTCCTGGGTGCGGTACGCCAGACCGCCGAGGGAGCCGTCGACATCGAGGCCCTCGCGTTCCGGGGGCGTGAGGTCGGGCTGGGGCAGCGGGAGCAGCCGCTGCTGCTGCAGGTCGGCCAGGTAGAGGCGGGTCCGCGGGATTCCGAGCCGGCGGGCGGCGTCACCGATGACACCGGCCAGCTGGCGTGCGGACGCACCGTGGGAGCGCTCAAGCACCCATGCCAGAACGGGCCCCATGCCCTCCGGCGCCGCCGGCCCGGTCTCCGCCGCCGTCACAGCAGACCCGCTTGCGCCATTTCACGCTCCACGACGCGCCTCGATCCTCACGGTCCGGCCCTCTGTGTCCCATCGTGGTCCTTTCCGGCCGCCGGGGCGACCGCCACGGCGGGCCAACGGCGGGCCGTGCCCGGGGTTGGGGCTCGGGAGCGGGCGGTGCGCTGCGGGGAGGCCGTGCCGGGCGCGGCCACCGCGTGGAGCTCGTCTGCTTCCGCCGGGTGCCTGGGCGGGCGGGCGCCGGCCCGGCGGGAGTGGGCCTCCGCAGGGCAGGCCCCTTCGCGGTGAGCTCAGCGGTCGCCCGCCGCGACGACGCCTGTGTCAGGGTCCGGACGGGACGGCGGGGGTCCCGGGGCGTCGGCCGGGGCGTCCGCGGCATGGGCGGCGATGATGCCGAGGGTGAGCCGGGCCTCGGTGTGCGCCCAGGATCTCGCGGAGAGCCCGCAGGTCGTCGTCGCAGGGGTCGTCCAGGCAGTTCAGGGCGCGCAGCAGTCGCAGGGGCTGGGGCGGCCAGTTGTAGACGAGCACCGTTGCGCCGCGGCGTCGTCCGAACCGCCGCAGGGCGATCAGTGCGTGAAGTCCCGCCACGTCCATGAGCGAGACGTCGTGCAGGTCGCACGCCACGACGTCAGCGTCCCGGGGAAGGCGTGCGCACACCTCGTCGAACGTGCGTTCCGCCTGGAGGTCGGCCTCTCCCGCGAGGAGCAGGTGCACGGTGGGTCCGTACCGCCGCATGGTGGTTCTCAGGGGGCCGCTGCCGAAGGACTCCACGGCGTCTCTCACCTCCCCACGACGGGGGATCGCGAATGCTTCGATATTGGCTCCGCCCCTGCCCTCCGTACAAGCCCTTGCCGTGGGATGGTGGAGGGGATGGACCAGCCTGGTTCCGTCGCTCCGAGGCTTCGGCGCCCCGCCGTTCCGGCGGCGGTGCACGCACGCGTGATGTGTCGTCGCGGCTTTGAACGCCGGACCCGTCCGCGGCTCCCGCCGTGCTCCGGACCCCCGCGGACCCACGGGCCCCGGCTCTCCTGGGCTGCCGCCCCACAGGGGAAGCCCGATGAAGCCCCTCACCGCCCACGCGCAGTTCCTGGGCCCGCTCGCGATCGTCACCCTCTGCCCCGAGGGGTCGGCTCCGACGCCGCCGGGCGACTCGGGAATCCTCACGCGCGCCCTCGGCCTTCTGCCGCCCGGCGTACGGTTCGTGGTCCTGGACGTCGGCGGGGTGTCCGACCGCCCCACTGACGGCCTGGCGGGTCTCGCGGGTGCCTGGGGCGCCGGACGCCGCGTGTACGTGACGACGATCGGCCAACGTCGAGGTGCCGGCCCGGGGCCGGGCCCGGGAACGGCGTCCCGTGAGTGCCTGCCGTCCGCCGACGGCCCGCCCGACGTGCCCGCCATCCTGCGCGACTGCCTGGAGGGGCGAGTTCTGGAACACCGGGCCGAGGCGCATCCGGCGGGCGCGCACCGACGACGCGCACCCGTGCCCGGACGTCTGACCGGTGGCGCGGTGGGTGCGACCGGGGCCCGGCCTGGGAGAGGACGGGGTGCGGGGCTGACGGGTGGAGGTGATGGCCGTGGATTCGGTCCACCCCGAGGACAACGACCGGCCCGCCGAGTCCACCGCCGGGTTCGCCGGTCTCTTCAGCGGTGCCGTGGACGGGGTGACCGGCAAGGACGTACCCGCGGCGCTGTGCCGGGCCGGTGTGGACCTGATGGACGTGACCGGGGCCTCGGTGTCGCTTTCCGGGGAGGACGCCGACACGCGCACCCTGTGGTGGTCGAGCGACGAGGTGGCGGGGCGGTTGGCGGAGGCGCAGTACACCTTGGGTGACGGACCGTCTCTGACCTCTGTCACGCACCGGTCGCCGGTGCTCGCGGCCGACCTCACGCAGGGCGCCGACGTGGCACGTTGGCCCGTCTTCGCCCAACAGGCGATGTCTCTCGGAGTCCGCGCCGTCTTCTCCCTGCCTCTGGGTAGCAGTGCGATTGCCATCGGGAGCCTGGATCTCTACCGCGACACCACCGGCCCTCTCTCCGATCGCGACCGCTCCCTCGCGTTCCCCGCCGCCGACGCGATCACCACCGCCCTCCTGGCCCTCCAAGCTCAGGAGCCCCGGGCGGCCGGGAGCGGTCTTGCCGGCCCCTGGCTGGACGACGCCGAGACGGACCACGAGGAGGTCCACCAGGCCACCGGGATGATCATGGTTCACCTGGGGGTCGACCCGCACCACGCACTGGCCCGCCTGAGGGCCCACGCCTTCGCCAACGGACAGACCGTGACCGAGGCGGCTTTCGACGTCATCGCCGGGAGGATCAGGTTCCATCACTAGGGCCGCCCCCCGACGGGTCGGAGTACGGAACCGGTGAGACCGGCATGAACACCCGCGAGCAGCAACTCGCGGAGGCGTTCGTCGACCTCAGCGACACCCTCGCCGACGACGTCGACCCCCTCACGCTCCTGGACCGCCTCGTCCGCCACTGCGTCGACCTGACCGGGACCGACGCCGCCTGCGTCATGCTCGCCAATGCCCGGGGCTCGCTGCGCCCCGCCGCGGCCACCGAGGAGCGGACCGTCCTGACCGAGATCCTCCAGTCGGAGGCCCAGCGGGGGTCCTGCGTGGAGGCCCACACCACCGGCGCCCCCGTCCGCGCCGACGCACTGGCCGACCATGCGGAGCGCTGGCCCGCGTTCGTCGCGGTCGCACGGGCCGCCGGGTACGGGGGCGCTCACGCCCTCCCGCCGCGGGCCCGGCAGCAGACGCTGGGAGCACTGAACCTGCTCAGCGGGGCCGACCGATCACCCTCGGCTGCCGGTATCACTCCCCACGAGGCGTTCCGCCGCCTCCACGCCCATGCCGCAGGCCGGGGCCGGCGCCCCACCGGCATCGCCGAGCAGCTCGTACGACGCACCATCCGACCCGACGAGGTGCTGGCCGACGCCTCCGGGAACCGGTGACACCGGAAGCCGCCCGCCTGGCCTCCCCACCGCCGGGATGCATGACTGGACCGGACAGGAGGGGGCAGACGCACACCGGGGGGCGCTGTACGGTGCGCCCTTGGACCCAAGGCCCGCGGAGCCGATCCATGCCCCTCCTCCCGATCCTCCACCTGGAGCTGAACGGACCGGGCGCTCCGGCAGACGCCAGACGCGCGGCGCGCGACTTCGTGGCAGCGTCCGCGACCGGCGCCCCCGCGTTCTCGCCCCTCGCACTCGACGCGGCCCTGCTCGTGATCAGCGAGCTGGTCACCAACGCCGTCCGCCACACGTCCGGAGACTGCGTGCTGGAACTCCGCCGGACGTCCGACGGCGGCCTGGACGTCGACGTCAGCGACACCAGCAGCGCGGAACCCCGGCCCCGACGGCCGGCCCAGCCCGGTGAGGGCGGATGGGGATGGCACCTCGTCAACCGGCTCGGGACCGAGGTCGGCGTACGTCATCACGGTGAGCAGCGCGGCAAGACCATCCACGTACACCTGTGCCGCAGTCAGACGTTCTCAGGCGATGCCGGCCCCCTCTCGCGGTTCCTGAACCGGAACGAGCACGTGGGGATCAGTTTCGCCGTCCGCGCCGGCCATCCCCTGGCCGCGGACGGCTTCCCCCAGACGGCTCCCCTTGACGGCTCCTTTGCCCGTGTCGCGCGTTTCCCTGTCCGTCCCGTGGTCAGACGCATGTGGAGTTGTCAGGCGCTGCGCAGGCCATATCTGCATAAAGGCGCTTACTGTACGGAAAAGGTACGCCTCGTCGGCGCAAGGCTCGTCCCGGCACCGGCCTCCAGGCGTATCGGAGGGTCCGGCACTGCACGTCCGATGACCGCGACGAACGGGTGAGGGTAGATGGATGCGGAGCCGCAGTCGGGCGGATCTCGCGGGCGGGACGGGAACGCGGGCCTGCGGGAGGCCCTCCTTCGGCGGGTGCGCGGCGAAGTGCGCTTCGACGCGGGCAGCCGAGGGGCCTATGCCACCGATGGTTCGAATTACCGGCAGGTGCCGATCGGGGTCGTCGTGCCCCGTGACATCGAGGCCGGGGCCGAGGCGGTTGCGGTCTGTGCGGAATTCGGAGTCCCGGTGCTCTCGCGGGGTGGAGGGACCAGTCTGGCCGGACAGTGCACGAACGCCGGTGTGGTCATCGACTGGGCGAAGTACTGCAACAGGCTGCTCTCGGTGGATGCCGAGCGCCGGACCTGCGTGGTGGAGCCGGGCATCGTGCTGGACGAGCTCAACCGGCAGCTGTCCGGTGCCGGACTGATGTTCGGCCCGAAACCGTCCACGCACAGCCACTGCACACTCGGCGGAATGATCGGCAACAACTCCTGCGGTGCCTCCGCCCAGGCTTACGGCAAGACCGTCGACAACGTACGCCGCCTGGAGATCCTCACCTACGACGGAATGCGCTGCTGGGTGGGGCCGACCTCACGTGAGGAGTTCGACGCGATCGTGGCCGCCGGCGGCCGCCGCGCCGAGGTCTACCGCGGACTGCGGCAGATCATCGACCGCAACCTGGCCGGGGTCCGGACCCGGTTCCCCGACATCCCCCGCCGGGTGTCGGGGTACAACCTGGACTCCCTGCTGCCGGAGAAGGGCTTCGACCTGGCACGGGCACTCGTCGGCAGTGAGGGCACCCTGGTGACGGTCCTGCGTGCGGAGCTCGACCTGGTACCCGTCCCGGCGCACGAGTCCATGGTGGTGCTGGGCTATGACGACATCTGCGCTGCGGCCGACGACGTGCCGCATGTGCTCGGGCACAGCGCACCCGAGCTCTTGGAGGCGCTGGACAGCCGGATGGCGCAGCTCATGCGGGAGGAGCGGTCCCACCTCGCCTCGCTGGACCGGTTCCCCGCCGGGGAGAGCTGGCTGCTGGTGCAGTTCAGCGGTGACAGCCGTGAAGACGTCGACCGCCAGGCACGCGAACTGCTCGGCGCTCTGGGCAGGACCGAGGACGACCCGACGGTGTCCTTCTCCGACGATCCCCGCCGCGAGCAGCAGATGCTGAAGGCAAGGGAAGCAGGGCTGGGCGTGACGGCTCGGCCGCCGGACGGCCGGGAGACGTGGGAAGGCTGGGAGGACTCCGCCGTCCCCCCCGACCAACTGGGAGACTACCTGCGAGAGCTGAAGAAGCTGTTCGCCGAGTTCGGCTACGACCACCCTTCGCTGTACGGACACTTCGGTCAGGGCTGCGTACACACCCGCATCCCGTTCGAACTGAAGACCGCCGACGGCGTGGCTGCCTTCCGTGAGTTCCTGCACAGGGCGGCCGACCTGGTCTGTTCCCGTGGCGGCTCACTGTCCGGCGAACACGGTGACGGGCAGGCGCGCGGCGAGCTGCTGACCCGCATGTTCGGCTCCGCGGTGGTGGCCGCGTTCGGCGAGGTCAAGGCCCTGTTTGATCCGGACAACCGGATGAACCCGGGCAAGGTCGTCGCTGCGCACCGGGTGGATGAGGACCTGCGTCTCGGGCCGCTGTGGCGACCGCGCGGATACGACACCGAGTTCGGCTATCCGCACGACGAACGCTCCTTCACCCGGGCCGTCATGCGGTGTGTCGGCATCGGGAACTGCCGCAGTCACCAGGGCGGCGTCATGTGCCCCTCCTACCGGGCCACCGGCGAAGAGGAACACTCCACGCGCGGCCGCGCCCGGCTGCTGTTCGAGATGCTCGGCGGTCACGCCGACTCGCCGATCACCGACGGCTGGCGCTCTTCCGCGGTCAAGGACGCGCTCGACCTGTGCCTGGCTTGCAAGGGCTGCAAGTCCGACTGCCCGGTCGGCGTCGACATGGCCACCTACAAGGCCGAGTTCCTCTCCCACCACTACGCCGGCCGCCTCCGCCCGGCGGCGCACTACTCGATGGGATGGCTGCCGGTCTGGGCCAGGCTGTCCCGTCTGGCTCCTCGCCTGTTCAACGCGGCTGTGCGGGCACCGGGAATCGCGCGGATCGGCAAGCGTCTGGCCGGGGTGGCCCGGGAACGGGAGGCACCCGCCTTCGCCGAGCAGTCCTTCGTGCAGTGGTGGACCGCCCGCGGCCTGCCGGAACCCGACCCGAGCGACCCCAAGACGGTGGTGGTCTGGCCCGATACCTTCAGCAACGTCTTCCATCCGAGCGTCGCCGAGTCCGCGGTCCGCGTGCTGGAGGACGCGGGCTTCCGTGTCACCGTGCCCACCAGGGCGGTGTGCTGCGGACTCACCTGGATCTCCACCGGTCAGCTCGCCACGGCCAAACGCGTCCTTGACCGGACCTTGCAGGTGCTGCGGCCGTGGATCGAAGCGGGTACGCCCGTCGTTGGTCTGGAACCTTCGTGCACGGCCGTGTTCCGCGCGGACGCGCCGGAACTGATGCTGGACAACGAGGACGTCCAGCGGCTCGCACAGCAGTTCCACACCTTCTCGGAGTTCCTGCTCAACAAGGCGCCACACGGCTGGCAGCCCCCCGCCCTCGCCCGCGCCGCGACCGTGCAGACCCACTGCCACCAGCACGCGGTCATGAAATACGACGCCGACCGCGAACTCATGCGCCGCGCGGGGATCGACGCCGACGTCCTGGACGCCGGCTGCTGCGGTCTCGCCGGGAACTTCGGCTTCGAACGAGGCCACCATGACCTGTCCATGGCCGTCGCCGAACAAGGTGTCCTGCCCGCCGTACGGAAGGCCGCACCCGGCTCGCTTGTGATCGCCGACGGTTTCAGCTGCCGCACCCAGATCGAACAGGCCGACACCGGGCGCGGGGCGATGCACCTGGCCGAGGCGCTCGCCCTCGGCCTCGACGGACCGGCCCCGGCCGAACATCCCGAAAGGCTCGTCCAACGCCCCGAACCGCCGCAACGGCACGCCCGGTTCGTCAGCGCGGCAGTCGTCACCGCTCTCGCTGCCGCCGCGGCGACCGCCTACAGGCGGTTCCGCATCCGACGAGGCTGACGAGCCAGCACTCTGACACCCCCACCCGTCAAGAGAAGGAGCCCCATGTCGACCAAGGTTTCCGACTACGTCCTGCAGCGGCTGCGCGAGTGGGATGTCGAGCGGGTGTTCGCCTACGCGGGCGACGGTATCAACGGCCTGCTGGCCGCCTGGGGGCGCGCCGACAACGAACCGCGGTTCATCCAGGCCCGCCACGAGGAGATGGCGGCCTTCGAAGCGGTCGGCTACGCGAAGTTCTCCGGCAAGATCGGCGTCTGCGCGGCCACCTCCGGCCCCGGAGCCATCCACCTGCTGAACGGCCTGTACGACGCGAAACTCGACCACGTGCCCGTCGTCGCGATCGTCGGACAGACCAACCGCAGCGCCATGGGTGGCTCCTACCAGCAAGAGGTGGACCTGCTGAGCCTCTACAAGGACGTTGCCTCCGAGTTCTGCGAGATGGTGACCGTCCCGGAGCAACTGCCGAACGTCATCGACCGGGCGATGCGCACCGCGTACGCCAAGCGGACCGTCACCGCCGTCATCATCCCGGCCGATGTGCAGGAGCTCGACTACACGCCGCCCACCCACGCCTTCAAGATGGTCCCCTCCAGCCTCGGCATGTCCTCTTACGCACCCGTACCCGCCAGTGCCGACATCGAGCGCGCAGCCGACGTCCTGAACGCGGGGGAGAAGGTCGCCATCTTGATCGGGCAGGGCGCGCGCGGCGCACGTCCCGAGGTGGAAGAGGCGGCGGACGTGCTCGGCGCGGGGGTCGCGAAGGCGCTGCTCGGCAAGGACGCCCTGCCCGATGACCTGCCGTACGTCACGGGCTCCATCGGACTGCTGGGCACCCGGCCCTCCTACGAGCTCATGCAGGACTGCGACACGCTTCTCGTCATCGGCTCCAGCTTCCCCTACACCCAGTTCCTGCCCGAACTGGATCAGGCACGCGCAGTCCAGATCGACATCGACCCCTTCATGGTCGGGCTGCGCTACCCCTTCGAGGTCAACCTCGTCGGCGACGCCTCTGCCACCCTCAAGGCTCTGCTGCCGCTCCTGAAAAGGAAGAAGCACGGGGACTGGCGCAAGAAGATCGAGAAGGACGCCGCCCGCTGGTGGGAGGTCATGGAGCGGCGGGCGGCCGTCGACGCCGACCCGATCAACCCCGAGTACGTCGTGCACGCGTTGGACGCTCTGCTGCCGGACGACGTGATGCTCGCCGCCGATTCCGGTTCGGCCGCCAACTGGTATGCACGGCACGTGCGGATGCGTGGCCGGATGCGCGGCTCGCTCTCCGGGACGCTGGCCACCATGGGGCCGGGCGTGCCCTATGTGATCGGCGCGAAGTTCGCCCACCCCGACCGCCCCGCGATCGCGATCGTCGGGGACGGCGCCATGCAGATGAACGGCATGGCCGAACTCATCACCGCTGCCAAGTACTGGCCCGAGTGGCAGGACCCGCGGCTGATCGTCGCCGTCCTGAACAACCAGGACCTCAACCAGGTCACCTGGGAGATGCGCGCCATGTCCGGCGCCCCGCAGTTCCTGCCCTCCCAGGCGATCCCGGACGTGCCTTACGCCGATTTCGCCCGGTCCATCGGCCTGGGCGGCGTACGGGTCGAGAAGCCCGACCAGGTCGAAGCGGCCTGGCGGCAGGCGCTCGCGGCCGACCGCCCCTTCGTGATCGACTTCCGCACCGATCCGGCCGTACCGCCCATCCCCCCGCACGCCACGCGCGAGCAGGCCGAGGCCGTGGTGTCCTCCATCGTCAAGGGGGACAGCGACCGCGGCGGAATGATCAAGCAGGGGATCAAGGCGAAGGTGCAGGAGTTCCTCCCCGGACGCCACGGCGACGACGCCCCGGGCACGCAGGAAGAGAAGTGACTCCACCCGCCCCGTCGGGGACGGAGCCCGTGGTAGACGCGGTCGAGGGTGCCGCGTACACCATCCCCACCGAGACCCCGGAGGGCGATGGGACGCTGACGTGGCGGTCCACCACCCTGGTGCTCGTCCGCGTGCGGTCGGGCGACACCACGGGCCTGGGCTGGACCTATGGCGCGGCCGCTACCGCCCGGGTGGTCGAGCAGCAACTCGCCGGCGTCGTGACCGGCCGGAGCGCCTGGGACGTCCCGGCCCTCAACGAGGCCATGAGCCGGGCGGTACGCAACGCCGGCCGGCCCGGGCTGGTCGCCGGGGCGCTCTCGGCCGTCGACATCGCCTTGTGGGACCTCAAGGCCCGCCTGCTGGGCCTCCCCCTCGTCCGCCTGCTCGGAGCCGCCCGCGATGACGTGCCCGTCTACGGCAGCGGCGGCTTCACCACGTACGACGACGCACAGCAGGACCGACAGCTGCGCACATGGGTGGAGGAACAGGGCATCCCCAGAGTCAAGATCAAAATCGGAGAGTCGTGGGGCCGTGCCGAGCTGCGCGACCGCGACCGGATCGCCCGCGCCCGCCAGAGCATCGGACCGCGGACGGAACTGTACGTGGACGCCAATGGCGCCTACACCCGCAAACAGGCGGTCCGGCTCGACGGATTCCTCACGGAGCAGGGAGTCACCTGGTTCGAGGAGCCCGTCTCCTCCGACGACCTGACGGGGCTGGCGCAGATCCGGGCTGCGGTCACCGCCGACGTGGCCGCCGGCGAGTACGGGTACTCCCTGCCCTACTTCCGGCACCTGCTCGACGCCGGCGCCGTGGACTGCCCACAGGCCGATGCGACCCGGTGCGGAGGCATCACCGTGTGGCTGCGCGCCGCTGCCCTCGCGGAAGCAGCCGGCATGGACATCTCCGGCCACTGTGCCCCCCACGTCCACGCCCACGTGGCCGCCGCCGTGCCCAACCTCCGCCACTTGGAATGGTTCCACGACCATGTACGCATCGAGCGGCTCCTGTTCGACGGCGTCCTCGACCCGACGTGCGGTGTGATCAACCCGGGGGCCGCAGGCGCCCCCGGCCTGGGCCTCACCTTCCGCGCAGAACTCGCCGAACGCCATCGGGTCTGACCCCGGCAACCCGCCCCCGACCGGAACGGAAAGCGTGTGACCCCTTCGCACGTATCGCAGCCCGATATGCCCCCGCCGCACGTTCTGCGGGAGTACGCGCTGATCGCCGACGGCGAGCGCGGGGCCCTCATCGGCCCGCGGGGGGACATCGTTTGGCTGTGCGCCCCACGCTGGGACTCCGGTGCCCTCTTCTCCTCCCTCATCGGTGGACCCGGCCACTACACGGTCAGCCCGCGAGGCCGATTCGTATGGGGCGGCTACTACGAGGAGGGCACGCTGATCTGGCGCAACCGCTGGATCACCGAAAACGGCATCGTGGAGAGCCGGGAGGCTCTCGCCTTCCCCGGCGACCCGCGCCGCGCCGTGCTGCTGCGCCGGATCACCGCCGTCGAGGGCGACGCCGACCTCACGGTCCACCTGGATCCGCACGCCGACTTCGGCTCCAGCGGCCCCCGGGAGGTGCGGCGCGACGGCGACGGCACCTGGAACGGTCGCAGCGGTGCGCTGAGGTGGCGCTGGACCGGGGCGGCCGCCGCCCGTCCCCGCGACCACGCCCGCGACGTCACCGGCCTGGTCATGGACCTGCGGCTGAACCCCGGGGACTGCCACGACCTGATCCTCGAACTGAGCGAAGGGCCGCCGGCCGGGAAGCCGGACGCCTCCCGCGCGTGGAGCGCCACGGAGGACGCATGGCACCGCGAGGTCCCCGCCCTGGGAAACAACCTCGCACCCAGAGACTCCCGACACGCCTACACGGTGCTGCGCGGGCTGACCGGTTCCACGGGTGGCATGGTCGCTGCCGCCACGACCAGCCTGCCCGAGCGCGCGGAGGCGGGCCGCAACTACGACTACCGGTACGTGTGGATCCGCGACCAGTGCTACAGCGGTCAGGCCGTGGCCGCCGCAGGGCCCCATCCGCTGCTCGACGATGCGGTGCGGTTCGTCTCCGCGCGCCTGCACCAGGACGGCCCCCGGATGGCCCCCGCCTACACGGTCACGGGCGACCCGGTTCCCGACCAGAGAACGCTGGGCTTGAAGGGCTACCCGGGCGGCTACGACCGGATCGGCAACTGGGTCAACCGGCAGTTCCAGCTCGACGTGTTCGGTGAAGCCCTGTGCCTTTTCGCCGCCGCCCACCGTCATGGCCGGCTGGACGCCGAGGGCTGGCGGGCGGCAGAGATCGCCGCTGACGTCATCGCCCGGCGCCGGCACGAGCCCGACGCCGGCGTCTGGGAACTCGACGACCGCGCCTGGACCCACAGCCGGCTCAGCTGCGCCGCCGGGCTGCGCTCCCTCGCCCCGGCCGCTCCCAGGGGACGCGCGCGCTCCTGGACGGACCTCGCGGACTCGCTCGTCTCCGAGACCGCGGCCACGAGCACTCACCCCAGTGGCCGGTGGCAGCGCTCCCCGCAGGACCCCCGGCTGGACGCCGCACTGCTGATGCCCCCGCTGCGCGGCGCCCTGCCGGCCGAGGACCCGAGAACGCAACGGACCCTGCACGCCTACACCCGGGAACTGACCCGCGACCACTACGCCTACCGCTTCCGCCATGACGAACGCCCCTTGGAAGAGGCCGAGGGCGCCTTCCTCCTGTGCGGATACCTGATGGCCCTGGCCGAGCACCAGCAGGGCCACCAGGAGGAGGCGTTGCGCTGGTTCGAACGCAACCGCGCCGCATGCGGCCCCCCGGGCCTCTACACCGAGGAATACGACATCGGCCAACGCCAGCTGCGCGGCAACCTGCCACAAGCCTTCGTCCACGCCCTGATGCTTGAGACCGCCACCCGGCTCACCACCGCGGCCGCTGCCGCCCCCGCGCTCTGAAGGGAAGATCACGTGCCAGAGACAGTCGTCATCACCGGCGCCAGCGCGGGAATCGGCCGGGCCACCGCCCGGGCGTTCGCCGCCCGAGGCGCCAACGTCGCCCTCCTCGCCCGCGGTCGGGCAGGCCTGGACGCCGCCGCCCAGGAGGTCGAGCGGGCCGGCGGCCACGCCCTGACCCTGCCCACCGACATGGCCGACCACCGGCAGGTCGAAGCGGCCGCCGATTCCGCGGTCGCGACGTTCGGGCGGGTCGACGTATGGGTCAACTGCGCCTTCGCCTCGGTCTTCGCGCCGTTCACCGAGATCACACCCGAGGAGTACGCGCGTGCCACCCAGGTGACCTACTTCGGCTTCGTCAACGGCACCCGCGCGGCACTCGCGCACATGCTGCCCCGCGACCGGGGCACGATCGTGCAGGTCGGCTCCGCCCTCGGCGCGCGCTCGGTCCCCCTGCAATCCGTCTACTGCGGCGCCAAACACGCCGTCAACGGCTTCACCTCCTCCGTGCGCACGGAACTCATGCACCAGGGCAGCAACGTGCGCGTCACCGTCGTCCAGATGCCGGCCGTCAACACCCCGCAGTTCTCCTGGGTGCTCTCCCGCCTCTCCAAGAAACCGCAGCCGGTGCCGCCGATCTACCAACCGGAAATCGCGGCGCGTGCCGTCCTGTACGCAGCCGACCACCCCGGGCGCAAGCAGTACTACGTCGGCGCCAGCACCGCCGCGACGATCCTGGCCGACAAGATCGCCCCTGGCCTCCTCGACCGCTACCTCGCACGCACCGGCTACGCCTCGCAGCAGACCGACCAGCCCGACCACCACCAAAACCGCCACAACCTGTGGGAGCCCGTGGACGACGAGCAGGACCACGGCGCCCACGGAGCCTTCGATGAGCTGGCCCACGCCCGCGCCCCCCAGCTGTGGCTGTCCCACCACCCGGCCCTCGCGGCATCCCTCCTCGCGGGAGCCACGCTCGCCGGTGCCTGGGCATGCAGGCGGATGACCGGGTGCGCCGGCAGCGCCTGACGGCGGGGTTCCCGTCGCCGGCTCAGTCTCCCGTGGCCGGGGTTCTGGGCAGGGACACCGCTGCGGCGAGGCCGGCGAGGCCCAGGGCGGCGAGGGTGATCATGGCCGCGGCGTAGGCGCTGGTGGTGAGCTCGGCGACGAGGATCGTGCCGGCGACGGCGGTGCCCAGTGAGGAGCCGAGGTTCGACACGCTGCGGGACAGGCCCGAGATCTCGCCCTGCCGCTCCTCGGGGAAGCTCGATTGGACGACGTTGACCGACGGGGTCAGCATCAGGCCCAGGCCCAGTCCGAGCAGGAGGAGTCCGGGGGCGAAGGCCCAGGCGCTCGGGAAGCTGTTGACCATGGCGATCAGGACGATGACGCCGGCGATCGTGACGGCGAATCCCGCCGTGATGAGGGTGCGCTGCGGCCGTCGCCTCGCGAGGCGTTCCGCGGCCAGGGAGGTGGTGAGCAGGCCGAGGGTGGCCGCGGTGAAGATGACGCCGGTCTCGATGGCGTCGTAGCCGCGTACGACCTGGAGGTAGGCCGCCACCGTGAACGAGGACCCCATGAGCAGCAGCCACTGGATGTTCTGGGTGACGAGGCCCAGGTTGGAGGTGCGGTCGCGGAACAGGCTGGTGGACAGCAGCGGTTCCCTGCCCGCCGCCTCGCGGGCGCGTACGTGGCGGAAGAACCACAGCAGTGTGAGTGCGCCGAGGACGAGCAGGCCGATCATCAGCCAGACGTTGTTGTCGGCGGCCAGGATGCCCATCACGAGGAGGACGAGGCCTACGGCCGACAGGACGGCTCCGACCGTGTCGAAGGGGCGTGCCGGATCCGGTGGCAGGGGGTCTTCGAGGTGGCGGCTGAGCACGATGATCAACATGATGACCAGGGCCTGGAACACGAAGGCGGCCCGCCAGCCGAGCCACGAGGTGATGAGCCCGCCGATCAACGGTCCTGCCGCGGCGCCGATGCCGCCGAGCGCCATGATCGCCCCGAATGCGCGGGCCCGGGAGGCCGTGTCCGTGAAGAGGAGCGTGGTGAGGATGTACACGGGCGGGATGAGCAGGGCCGTGCCGACACCTTCGAGGATCGAGTTGCCGAGGATGAGGACGCCCAGGCCGGGGGCGGCGGCACTCAGCAGGGCGCCGATCCCGTACACGACGAGGCCGGCCAGGAAGCAGCGTTTGCGGCCGTAGCGGTCGGTCAGCTTGCCGCCGGGGATCATCAGCGCGGCCATGACGAGCAGGAAGATCGTGATCGCGATCTGCACGCCCTGCACCGTGGTGTCGAGGTCCTCACTGATGTCGTTGATCATCACGTTCATGTTCGAGCCGGCGAAGCTGCAGATGAACTGCGCGAGTGCGAGCGGGGCGAGGACCCGTCGCTGTGCCGCCGACGGACGTGTGGACGTACCTGCGTCAGCCACCGGCTACGCCTCCCCGTCCGGGGGCCGCGCGGCGGCGGTGCCGATCCGGGCGGCGGTGGGGGTCCGCTCGCCGCGGTCGGCCATGCCCGGGTAGTGGTTCACGAGCCCTCCTGCGCCCAGCCCAATGCCCTGCTCCGGTCGTGCCCCCACGCTCACAGGGTGCGACGATCCGCGGCACGGCGCATGCGGAGGCGTCGTGGCCCCGTGAAATCGCTCGCGCCGGTTCCCGGGCCCGGAGGGGCGGACGGGTGAAACCGCCGCGCGGCGTTGCCGCCGTTCGGGGCTCGAACGGGGATGGTTGTCCCTCGGCAGGGGTGGCGAGGCGACAGGAGGTACCGATGATCACGGTCGCGGGGGTGAGCAGGGCTACCCCCTGGGACAGGCCGGAGATCGGGGCGCCGCTCCGGTACGGGCCGGCAGACGCCCGCGCCCGGCAGGTCCGGGAGGGCGACGCCCATGGTTCTTGACCTCCTCCTGATCGGGCTGGCGATCGCCCTGGATCCGATCCCCGTGACCGCGTTCATCCTCCTGCTGTCCGCCGAGCGGGGCGTGCGCAAGGGGCTGGTCTTCCTCCTCGCCTGGCTCGCCTGCCTGGTCGTCGTCCTGGCCCTGGTGGTGTTCGCGACCGGCGGCACCCCTCCTGCGGCCAAGAGCGCCCCGTCGACGGCGGCCCTCGCGGGCAAACTCGTCATCGGTGTCGGGTTGGTCGCCTACGGGGAGCGCAAACGCCGCGCGCTCCGGCGCCCGCGCACGCAGCCCCGCAAGCCCCCGGCGTGGGCCGCCCGGCTGAACGAGGTCTCGTACTGGACCGCCGCCGGGCTGGCCGTCCTCGTCCAGCCGTGGGGCCTGGTCGCTGCGGGCTGCGCCACCGTCGTCGATGCCGACATGTCCGAGGCCACCACGGTCCTCACCCTGTTCGGGTTCTGCCTGCTGGCCTCCGCCGGCCTGCTCGGCATGGAGCTGTACGCGACCTTCGCCCCGGAGGCCGCACGGGACAGGCTCGGCCGGCTGCGGGCCTGGATGGAGGACCACCAGGATCAGACGATCGTCTCCCTCTCGCTGCTCATCGGCCTGTGGCTGGTGGGCAAGAGCATCTACCAGCTCACCGCTTGAGGTGCTCCTCGTTCGAGGGGGGCCGGCCGCCGGGAACCCGGCCACCAGGGCCGCGGACCAGGGCTTCGGGGGAGGCGTCCGGAAGTGCGCGGCCCCCGACCGGATGCTGCAATGGCAGTGGCGGGCCGTCCGTCGCCGTGTGTCGTGGCATGCACCCCTGGAGCAGGGGAGGTGGGCACGGCCCGGGCTCCAATCCGCTCGTGAGGAGTGGCCATGAGCGTCGACATCGAAGACATGGGTCCCATCGACTACCTGATCGTCGAGTTCCGGGGCAACCGCATGACGGGCGAGGGCCTGCCCCTGCTCGTCGACCTCGTCGACCGCGGCATCATCCGCATCCTCGACTTGCAGTTCGTCCGGAAGGACGTTGACGGATCGGTCGTCGCGGTCGAACTCACGGATTTCGGGGACGAGCCCGAACTGACCGTCTTCGAGGGCGCGTCGTCCGGACTCCTGGACCAGGGCGACTTTGACGAGGCGGGGGCGGCGCTGGAGCCCGGAAACTCCGCCGCGATCCTCGTCTACGAGAACGTGTGGGCCGCCCCCCTCGCCCGGGCCTTGCGTCGCAGCGGCGCCCAGTTGGTGGCGAGCGGACGCGTCCCCGTCCAGGCCCTGTTGGCCTCGCTTGAGGCGGGCGAGGAAGCGGCTTGAAGACCCGGGCCGCGCCATCCGGTCGGTTCGGTCCACCCGTACACCCCTGGGAGATGAACGAACATGCCTGGACTCCTTCGTGGCGTCGCCCGTACAGCCGTGGTGGCCGGAACCGCCACCGCGGTCTCGAACCGCGTCTCGCGGCGGCAGGCGGGCCGATGGGCAGAGCAGCAGCAGAGCGAACAGCAACAGGCGTATCAGGAGCAGCCCCCGCCCGCCGCGGCGCCGCCGCCCGCAGCAGCCCCGGGCGACGACATGAGCACCAAGATCGAGCAGCTCAAGCAGCTGGGCGACCTGAAGGCCCAAGGCCTGCTGACCGAAGAGGAGTTCGCCGCCGAGAAGGCCAAGCTCCTCGGCTGACAGGGACGTCCGGAGCCGAGACGTCCGGAAGCGAGACGGGACGTACCCCATGACGGCGTCGGAACCACGCCCGGCAGGGCCTTCCGCGGCGACACAGCCCGAAGAGGCGGACAGGCTGCGTGAACTGCTGCGCAGCCCCGGGTACTTCAAGGCGCTCGTGTTCTGCGCCCTCATCGGTATCCCGGTGTCGCTGGTCGCGTTCTGGTTCCTGGTCGCACTCCACGAACTGGAGCACCTGATGTGGGGCGGCCTGCCGGAGGCCCTGGGGTGGAGCGCACCGCCCTGGTGGTGGCCGTTGCCGCTGCTGCTCGTGGCCGGCGCCACCGTCGGGCTCGTGGTCACCCGGCTGCCGGGCACGGGGGGCCACGTCCCCGCCTCGGGACTCCATACGGGCGGCATCTCGCCCGGAGCGCTGCCCGGCGTGATCCTCGCCGCTCTGCTCAGCCTCCCCCTGGGCGCCACGCTCGGACCGGAGGCCCCCCTGATCGCCCTCGGCGGCGGTTTGGCCTTGCTCTTCCGGGATCTGGCGCGGGTCCCGGCGACCCCCCAGGGCACGGCGCTCCTGGGCGCGGCCGGAGCGGCGGCAGCGGTCGCGGTGATCTTCGGGAGCCCGTTGGTCGCGGCGGTGATCCTCATCGAGGTGGCCGGGGTGGGCGGCCCACAGCTGTTCGCGGTCATGTTGCCCGCGCTGCTGTCGAGCGGAGTGGGCGCACTGGTGTTCACCGGCATCGGCCGCTGGACCGGTTTCGATGCGCCCACCCTCTCCGTGAAGGTGGGAGTTCCCGTGCCGCAGCTCGATGTCGGGGACGTGTTCTGGGCGGTACTGATGGCCGTGGCCATCGGCGCCCTCGTGCATCTGATCATGCAAGGCGGGCGGCTCATCGCGCGGTTCGTCGCGACGCGCACCGTCGCCCGTACCACCCTGTGCGCGCTGGCGGCCGGCGTCTGCTCCGCCGTGTACGCGCTCACCACCGGCCGGTCGCCCGCGGACGTGTCCTCCTCCGGCCAGCACACCCTGAGCGAGCTGGCGGGCGAACCGCACCTGTGGGGGGTCGGCGCCCTGATCGCGGTGGTGCTGTGCACCAGCGCCGCCTATGCCCTGTGCCTGGGCAGCCTGCGCGGCGGCCCCGTGTTTCCGTCGCTGTTCCTGGGTGCCGCGGTGGGCGTGCTGCTCGCGCCCCTGCCGGGCCTGGGGGTCGTACCGGCCATGGCCGCGGGCATGGCGGCCGCGACGACCAGCGCGTTGCGGCTGCCGGTCAGCAGCATCGTGCTCGTCGTCCTGGTGCTCGGCAGCGTCGCCATGACCCCCGTGGTGATCCTGGCGGCCGTCGTGGCCTTCGTGACGACGCAGTTGCTGCCGCGCGGCTCCGCGGCCGCGCCCGCGGCCGCGCCCGCGAAACCGCCCGCCGCCAGTCCTGCCGCACCCGGCGGCGTCACCACGTGAGGGAGCCCATGCGAGCACCGCCGAGCGGAGCCCGGACCGGCGAGGTGCGCCCCGACCCGCCCGCATCCGTGGTGCTCGTGACGGGCGTGGCGGGTTCGGGGAAGTCCACGGTGGGCCTGCTGCTGGCCGAGCGGCTCGGCTGGGCCTACCAGGACGCGGACGATTTCCACACCCCGGCGAACCGGGCCAGGATGGCGGCCGGCGAGACCCTTTCCGACGAGGACAGACGGCCGTGGCTGGCCGCCGTCGCGGCCTGGATCGACCGCCGGATCGCAGCGCGGGCACCCGCTGTCATCGCCTGCTCCGCGCTCAAACGCGCCTATCGCGACCAACTGGCCGCAGGACGGCCCGAAGTACGGCTGGTGCACCTGCACGGCTCCCGGCAGCTCATCCGGTCCCGACTGCTGTCCAGGCACGGCCACTTCTTCCCCGCGCAGTTGCTGGACAGCCAGTTCGCCGATCTCCAGGAGCCGGAGCCCGACGAGCACGCCTGCGTCGTGGACATCGACCAGCCCCCGGAAGCCGTGGTCACGGCCGTCGTCGCACAGCTCGGCACCGGTCCCGGCACCGGCACCGGCACAGGTCCCGGCACCGGCACCGGCAACAGCGCCGACACGGACACGGACACTCTTGCGGATCCTTCACCCCACGGTGCGGCGGCCTCCCCGGCCGCACCGACCGAGGAGGCGCACATGCCCCCCACGGCATCAGGAGCACAGTGGAGGCTGCGCCACGGCGCGCACGAGGCGGTGGTGGTCGAGTTGGGCGGTGCTCTGCGCCACTACGAGGTGGCCGGGCGGCCGCTCCTCGACGGATTCGCCGCCGACGAGCCGATCACCGGCGGCCGCGGGCAGCTCCTCGTGCCCTGGCCGAACCGGGTGGCCGGCGGCCGCTACCGGTTCGATGCCGAGGACCTGCAACTCCCGCTGACCGAACCGGAGAACGGCAATGCGATCCACGGCCTCCTGAGGTGGGTCCCGTGGCGGCTGCTCGCACACGGCGAGGACGCGGTCACGGTGGGCACCACCCTCTTCCCGCAACCCGGATATCCGTACCGGCTGGAGGTCCGTGCCGAGTACCGGCTGGGCCCGGAGGGGCTGGAGACCACCGTCACCTCCACCAACACGGGAGACACCGCCGCGCCCTACGGCGTGGGCCAGCACCCCTATCTGACCGTGGGCACCGACCTGGTGGACACCGCGCTGCTGACCGTGCCGGCCGGCCAACGGCTCCGCACCGACGAACACGGCCTGCCCATCGGCGAGGAGCCGGTCGAGGGCACGGAGTACGACTTCCGTACCGCCCGGCCCATCGGCGGGCAGCACCTGGACACCGCGTACACGGGGCTCGACCGGGACACCGCCGGCCACTGCGCCGTACGGCTCGCGGACCCTTCGGGGCAACACGGCATCGACGTACGGCTCGTCGAGGGCGTCCGGTACGTGCAGGTCTACACCGGGGACACGCTGCCGGAGCCCGGGCGGCGCCGGCGCGGCGTCGCCGTCGAGCCGATGTCCTGCCCGGCCGACGCCTTCCGCAGCGGTACGGCGCTCACCGTCCTGCAGCCGGGCGAAAGCCACGTCTTCCGGTGGGTCCTGGCGCCGTGGGGTTCCTGGTGACCCCGGACAGCGGGCCGTCGACGCCGCAGCGCATGACCGGTGACGCCTTCCGGGCGCTGTACGAGGAGCTGCGCGAGCGCAGCCCGCGCACCCCCGACGACCGGCGCGGCACGCTGCGCCACTTGACGCCCGAGCGGGTCGTGGCCGCCGCCGCCGAGGTCCGCACCGGGCGTACGGTGTCCCTCGCCGCGCCCATCGAAACCCTGCCCGGCCCCGACAATCCCGACCCGGCGCGCCACCGGATGATCGCGCCCGCCGCCGGTGAGACCGGTGAGAGCGGCGGCGCCGGGCTGCACTTCGCACGCGACCGGTTCGCGATGAACGTGCACGGGGACGCGGACAGCCATCTCGACGCGCTGTGCCACGTGCTGTTCGACGGGGAGCTCTACAACGGCGTGCCGGCGAGCAGCGTGACGTCCGAAGGAGCCGGTGCGCTGTCCGTCGAGGTCGTCCGGGACGGCATCGTCGGCCGCGGCGTGCTCCTGGACGTACCGCGGCTGCGGGGCCTGCCCTGGCTGGAGCCCGGAGACCATGTGACCGCCGCCGACCTCACCGCGGCGGAGGCGGCCCAGGGGGTCCGGGTCGGGCCGGGGGACGTGCTGTTCGTACGGGTGGGGCACCGCCCCCGGCGCCAGGAGCGCGGGGCGTGGAACGCCGCGCAGTCCCGGGCCGGCCTCCATCCGGCGGCCGTACGGTTCCTGGCGGACCGGCAGGTCGCCGCGCTGGGCTCTGACGGCAACAACGACACCGCCCCCAGCGCGGTGGACGGCGTCGGTTTTCCCGTGCACGTGCTGGCGGTGCACGCCATGGGACTGCACCTGATGGACTACCTGCAGTTCGAGGAGCTGACGCGGGCGTGCGCCCGCGAGGGCCGGTGGTCCTTCCTGTGCACGGTGGCGCCGCTCCGGCTCCCGTCGGCCACCGGCTCGCCCGTCAACCCGATCGCCGTGCTGTGACGGCCCGGAGCGGGGGCCCCCGGCGGTCGCTCCGTGCGGTCGCCGTACCCGGGAAGGAGGACTACGTTCGAAGGGGCGGGGGTGGCTGCCGTGTCCCGGCAGCGCGCAAGGGAGAGGACCCGGTCACAGAGCGGGCCCGCGAGCGCAAGGACGGTGGTCGCCGTGGGCGACACCCCGCACTACGACGTCGTCATCATCGGCACCGGCGCCGGCGGCGGTACGCTCGCCCACCGGCTGGCCCCCTCCGGCAAACGGGTGCTCATCCTCGAACGCGGTGGCTACCTCCCCCGCGAGCGGGACAACTGGGACTCCACCGCGGTGTTCGTCAAGGGCAAGTACCGCGCCCCGGAGTTCTGGCTGGACAAGCACGGCAACGAGTTCCCGCCCGAGGTCAACTACTACGTCGGCGGCAACACCAAGTTCTACGGCGCCGCCCTCTTCCGACTGCGGCCCGAGGACTTCGGGGAGCTCCGCCACCACGGCGGGCTGTCGCCCGCCTGGCCGATCCGGTACGAGGACCTGGAGCCGTACTACACCGAGGCCGAACACCTCTACAAGGTGCACGGACGCCACGGGGAGGACCCGTGGGAGGGGCCGTCCAGCGCCCAGTACGCCCATCCGCCGGTGGAACACGAGCCGCGGATCCAGCAGTTGAGCGACGACCTGGAGAAGCGGGGCCTGCACCCGTTCCACCTGCCCATCGGCGTCGACCTGAGCCAGGACGAGAACGGGCGGGCGACCAGCTCCAGCGCGTGCATCCGCTGCGACCGCGTGGACGGCTTCCCCTGCCTGGTGCGCGCCAAGTCGGACGCCCAGGTGATCTGCGTGGAGCCCGCCCTGCAGTACCCGAACGTAGAGATGATCACCAATGCCCGGGTGGTCCGGTTGGAGACCGACCCGACCGGACGCAGCGTCAGCACGGTGGTGACCCGGGGCGAGGACGGGGCCGAGGCCGCCTATTCCGCGGACATCGTGGTCGTGGCCTGCGGGGCGGTCAACTCGGCGGCGCTGCTCCTGGCCTCGGCCAACGACCGCCACCCCGGTGGGCTGGCCAACAGCTCCGACGTGGTCGGCCGGAACTACATGCGCCACAACAACCTCGCCCTGATGGCCATTTCGAAGGAGCCCAACCCCACCAGGTTCCAGAAGACCCTGGCGCTGCACGACTGGTACCTCGGCGCCGACGACTGGGACTACCCGCTGGGCGGCATCCAGATGCTGGGCAAGTCGGACGCCGACCAGATCCACGGTGAGGCGCCCCGCTGGGCCGGGGCCGTGACCCCCGACATGCCCTTCGAGGTCCTGGCCCACCACGCGGTCGACTTCTGGCTGTGCGGCGAGGACCTTCCGCTCCCCGACAACCGGGTCACCGTCGACGGCGACGGCACCATCCGTCTCGTGCTCGACGAGAAGAACAACATCGAGGGGCTGAAACGCCTGCGGCACAAGCTGCAGGGCATGCTCGGCCATCTGGGGATGCACGAGCACCGGCTCCTGTCGCGCAGCATCTACCTCCACAAGGGCATGCCGATCGGCGCCACCGCGCACCAGGCCGGCACCGTGCGGTTCGGCGACGACCCGGCCACCTCCGCCCTGGACGTGAACTGCAAGGCGCACGACCTCGACAACCTGTACGTGGTCGACACGAGCTTCTTCCCGAGCATCGGCGCGGTCAATCCGTCCCTCACGGCGATCGCGAACGCCCTGCGGGTGGGCGACCACTTGGTGGAACGGCTGAGCTGACCCGGGAGGTTCCTCCGACCGGGCGTCGATGCTCGGCCGCGTGGCCCAAGACCGCCACGCCCGGGACGCCGATCTCCGCAAGGGGTGCTTGGGTGGCGTTCGGGCCCTGCCGGGCCGCGGTCTGGCAGGGCCGGATCGGGCATTCGAGGAGGCGGTCGATCGTGAGTTCCACCGAGGGCGTGCCGCGGGGAGTGATCCCCGCCGATCTGCTCAAGGGGCAGAAGGCGCTGGTCACCGGCGCCAACAGCGGGATCGGCAAGGCCACGGCCATCGGCCTGGGCCGGGCCGGCGCCGACGTGGTCGTGAACTACGTGGCGGGCAAGGAAGACGCCGAGAAGGTGGTCGAGGAGATCGCCTCGTTCGGCGTGCGCGCCGCCGCGTACGAGGCGGACGTGTCCCAGGAGGACCAGGTCGTGGCCATGATGGACCGGATGGTCCAGGAGTTCGGCACGATCGACATCCTGGTCGCCAACGCCGGACTGCAGCGCGACGCCCGGTTCGAGGAGATGACGCTCGCCCAGTGGCAGAAGGTGCTGGACGTCAACCTCACGGGTCAGTTCCTCTGCGCGCGGGAGGCGACGAAGGAGTTCCTGCGGCGCGGCGTCGTCCCGGAGGTGTCCCGTGCGGCCGGAAAGATCATCTGCATGAGCTCGGTCCACCAGATCATCCCCTGGGCGGGGCACGTGAACTACGCCTCCTCCAAGGGGGGCGTGCAGATGATGATGGCGACCCTGGCCCAGGAACTCGCGCCCAAGAAGATCCGCGTGAACGCGATCGCTCCCGGAGCCATCAAGACGCCGATCAACCGGAACGCGTGGGAGACGCCCCAGGCCCGGGAGGACCTGCTCAAGCTGATCCCGTACGTGCGCATCGGCGACCCCGAGGACATCGCCCACGCGGCCGTCGCCCTCGCCTCCGACCTCATGGACTACGTCGTGGGCACCACGCTCTACGTGGACGGCGGGATGACCCTCTTCCCCGGCTTCGCCACCGGCGGCTGAGCCCCCTCCGCCCCGTCATCCCGAGCGCCGAAGGAACGTATGCACCCCACGCTCCATCTGCTGGCGGCGGACGCCCCCGCACAAATGCTCCCCGCCAGGGAGCTCATGGCGTTCACCCTCGCCTCCCACATCATCCTGGTGCCGATGGGAGTGGCGCTGCCGCTCATCACCCTCGTCATGCACCACCGCGGCCTGCGCAAGAACGACGCCACGGCCCTGCTGCTGGCCCGGCGCTGGTCGGCCGTGATGGCCGTGCAGTTCGCGATCGGGGTCGTCACCGGAACCGTGCTGTCCTTCGAGTTCGGCCTGCTCTGGCCGGGCCTGATGGGCAGGTGGGGCGACGTCTTCGGCATCGGTTTCGGTGTCGAGGCCTGGGCGTTCTTCCTCGAAGCGGTGCTCATCGCCATCTACCTGTACGGCTGGCGCAGGCTGAAGCCCCGCACCCACTTCCTGCTCGGGCTGCCGCTGCCGGCCACCGCGCTGCTGGGAGCATTCGGCATCCTCGCCGCCAACTCGTGGATGAACACCCCGCAGGGGTTCACGCTCGACTCCCAGGGCAACCCGGTCGACGTGGACGTCTGGAAGGCCATCTTCACCCCGATGTTCGGGCCCCAGTACTGGCATTTCGTGGTGGCGATGCTGGTGACGGCGGGCTACGTCGTGGCCGGCGTCTACGCCGCCGGGTGGCTCCGGGGCCGCCGGGACCGCTACCACCGGCTCGGCTTCACCGTCCCCTTCACCCTCGCGGCGGCGGCCACTCCGGTGCAGTTCATGCTGGGCGACTCGATCGCCCGGCAGGTGTTCCAGAAGCAGCCCGTCAAGTTCGCCGCGACGGAGATCGTCTGGGAGACCGACACCCACGTCCCGGAGTACCTCTACGGCCGGCTCCACCCGGACGGCACCGTATCCGGCGGTATCAAGATCCCCCAACTCGACTCCATCCTGGCCGGGTTCAGTCCGGACACCAAGGTGACCGGGCTGGCCTCCGTACCGGCGAGCGACCGCCCGAACGCCACTCAGGCCACGATCGCCCACTGGGCCTTCGACACCATGGTCGGGATCGGATCCCTGCTCGTCCTCCTCGCCCTCTGGTACGGCCTGGTCTGGTGGCGCCACCGCCGGCTGCCCCGCTCCAAGTGGTTCTACCGCAGCGCGGCCTGCGCCGGCGTCGGCTCCGTCGTCGCCGTCGAATGCGGCTGGATCACGACCGAGGTGGGGCGCCAGCCCTGGATCGTCTACCAGAACATGCGCGTCGCGGAGGCCGTCACCTCGACCCGCTCCACCACCCTCTGGATCACGTTCGGGCTGGTGGTCGTGGTGTACGTGGCCGTCTTCGGGGCGTTCCTCATCGTGTTGCTGAAGATGCGCGACCGCTGGCGCCTGGCCGACGAGCAGGCGGACGGGCGGCAGGGGGAGGCGCCGGAGGCGGTCACCCCCTACGGCCCGCGCCCCGGTGTCCCGGTCGGCGACGCCCCGTCCTCGGGAGACGGCGGCTCCGGGCCGTCCCGGGGAGGCGGCGCGTGATGGCCGAATTCGTCGCTTTCGTGCTGCTGCTCGCGGTGGCCGCGTACGCCTGCGCCGGCGGGACCGACTACGGGGCGGGCTTCTGGGACCTGACGGCCGGCGGAGCCGAGCGCGGCAAGCGCCCCAGGTGGCTGATCGACCACGCCATGGCGCCCGTGTGGGAGGTCAACAACGTCTGGCTGATCTTCGTCTTCATCCTCATGTGGACCGGGTTCCCCGTGCTGTTCCAGACGGTGTTCACCGCGATGTGGCTCCCCCTGGCACTGGCCGCCCTCGGCCTGGTCCTGCGCGGCGCGGGGTTCGCCCTGCGCAAACCCAGCCGTCGGCTGGCCCGCAGGCGCCTCTACGGCGCGGTGTTCGCGATCTCCTCCCTGCTCACCCCGTTCTTCCTCGGGGCGGCCGTCGGCGGCATCGCCTCCGGCCGGGTCGCGCCGGGCACGGAGGCCTCGGCGGACGCGTGGGCCAACCCCACGTCCCTCCTGTTCGGGCTGCTCGCCGTCGCCACGACGGCGCTCCTCGGCGCCGTGTTCCTGACCGCCGACGCCGCGCGCTTCGACGCACCCGACCTGGTCGGCTACTTCCGGCTCCGCGCCCTCCTCGGTCTCGTCGCGGTCGCCCTGACGGCGGTGGGCGTGCTGATCGTCACCCACGGCGACGCCCCCCACGTCTGGCACGGGCTGACCCACGGTGCGGGGCTCGCCCTCGTGATCGTGTCCGCGGTGTTCTTCACGGCCACGGGGCTGCTCGTGATGCGGGGGCAGACGCACTGGGCCCGTTTCAGCGCCGTCGGCATCGTCGGCGCGGCCGTCTTCGCCTGGGGGCTCGCACAGCGCCCCTACCTCATCCCCACGTCCCTGTCCGTGGCGGAGGCCGCCGGCGATTCCGAGTCGCTGCTCTGGCTCTCGGTGGTCAGCCTCGTCGCCCTGCTGCTCGTCGCCCCGGCCGTCTTCTTCCTCTACTGGCTCGACACCCACGGCGAGCTGGAACCCCTCACCGAGTCCGACCTGCGCCCGGCCGGCCCCACGAGGGGTGAGGTGGCCGACGACTGACCTCACGGCGCCGCGCGGCCCCCGCGGCCGCGTTCCCGTCAACCGGCGGGAACGCGGCCGCCGGAACCCCGTCGAGCCCCCGTCGCGCCCGTACGGCGAGGAAGGAAACCGATGTGAGCGAGAACGACGTCCTCCTCGGCATCGCGCTGACCGTGGCCCTGGCCACCGTCTGCCAGATCCTCGCCGGCAAGCTGCGCATCCCGGCGCTGATCCTGCTGCTGCCGGCCGGTTTCGCCGCGGGCGCCATCACCGACGTCGTCCACCCGGACCAGCTGATCGGTGACGACTTCTCCGCCCTCGTGTCGCTGTCCGTCGCGGTGATCCTCTACGACGCCGGTCTGGGCCTCGACCTGCGCAACCTCACCGGCCAGACGCGCGCGATCGTGGGCAGACTGCTGCTCTTCGGGGTGGCCATCACCTTCCTGGCCGTCTGCGCCGTCGGTCCGGCCCTGTTCAGCATGTCGCTCAGGGTGGCCGCGATGGTGGGCATGATCCTCGTCGTGTCGGGGCCCACGGTCGTGGGCCCCCTGCTCCAGTACGTACGGCCCACCGACAAGGTGCGGCGCCTGCTGATCTGGGAAGGGACGCTGACCGACCCGATCGGCGCCATCCTCGGAGCGCTCGTCTTCCACGCCATCGACACGACGAGCCGGATCGACATCGGCCGGGGGTACCAGCTGGGCCAGTTCCTCATCAGCATCGCGGTCGGCCTCGTCGGCGGATGCGCGGGGGTCGCGCTGCTGTGGCTGACCCTGCGCGTGCTCCGCCTCGGCGAGGCGCTCGGCACACTGGCGCAACTGGCCACGGTGATCGCCGTATCGGCGGGCTGCGACATCGTCCGCGACGACACCGGGCTCATCGCCGCCATCGTCACCGGCATGGCCGCCGCCAACATCCGCGGCTTCGACATGCCCGCCCGCCGGCCCTTCTTCGAGACACTGGTCCAGCTGATCATCGGACTGCTGTTCATCTCCATCTCGGCCAGCGTCACACCGGCCTCCCTGACGCCCGTGCTCCTGCCCACGCTCGTCCTCGTCGTGCTCCTCGTCCTCGTGGTGCGGCCGCTCGTGGCCTTCGTCGCCACCATGGGCAAGGACATGACCACGGGGGAACGGGCCTTCACGGGCTGGATGGCCCCGCGCGGCATCGTCGCGGCCTCCACCGCCGCGGCCTTCTCCGCGAGCCTCGTCCAACTGGGACTGCGCGGCGCCTCGAAGGTCCTTCCCATCACCTTCCTGGTGATCGTCTCCACGGTCGTGCTGTATGCCCTGACCGCCGCTCCCATGGCCCGGCGGCTCGGCGTCGCCCAACCGAACCTCACACGCCCGCTGCTCGTCGGCGGCGCTCCGTGGGCGATCGCGCTGGGACGGGCCCTGCGGTCGGCGGGTCTGGACGTACAGATGTGGGCGGGGATGGGCGAGGAACGCGAACGGATCAAGGACGCCGGGATCCCGCTGGCCAGAGGGGACCTGCTGGCGACGGCCACCAACCCCCGGGCACGGCTGGAGGGGGTCAATGCCGTCTACCTGCTCACCGACGACGACGACTTCAACGCGCTCGCCTCGGTGGTGGTCGAGGACAACGTCGAGGGCCCCGTCTACCGGGTGGGACCGCCGCACGGCGGCCACGGCGTCGTCGCCCCCTACACCGGCGGCGCCGTCCTGTTCGGCGGCTCGCTCGTCAGGCACGTCCTGGCGGAACAGTACGAACAGGGCGCCCGGTTCCTGGTGCAGCCCGCCTCCGACCCCGTCCCGCCCGGGCACGAAACGCTGTTCGTGGTCACCGCCGGCGGCCGACTGGATCCGGTCGACGAGACGCAGCCGGTGAGCCCGAACGAGGGCGACCTCGTCGTGCTGCTCGGCCCCGTTCCCCCTAGTCGCCCTTTTGCAGGCGGTTCAGGGTCTCGTCCAGCGTGATGGCCGCGTCGATGAGGGCGAGATGGGTGAAGGCCTGCGGGAAGTTGCCGAGCTGGCGGCCCGTCAGGGCGATCTCCTCGGAGAACAGGCCCAGGTGGTTGGCGTACGTCATCATCTTTTCGAGCACGAGCCGGGCCTGATCGGCCCGCCCGGCCCGCGCCAGGGCGTCGACGTACATGAAGGTGCACAGGGAGAAGGTTCCCTCGGATCCGCGCAGACCATCGGGCGAGGCCTCGGGGTTGTAGCGGTAGACCAGGCTGTCGGTGACCAGCTCCCGGTCCATCGCGTCCAAAGTGGAGGTCCACATCGGGTCGTCGGGCGTGATGAACCCGACCGTCGGCATCCGCAGCAGCGAGGAGTCGAGCACATCGCTCCCGTAGTGCTGGACGAACGCCTTGCGGCCCGGGTCCCAGCCCTTCGCCAGCACCTGATCGTAGATGTTGTCGCGCTCGGCGGCCCAGCGGCTGCTCTCGGCCGGCCGGCCGTGGGCGACGGCCAGCCGCAGCGCACGGTCGAACGCGACCCAGGACATCACGCGGCCGTAGGTGAAGTGCTGGCGACCGCCGCGGGTCTCCCACAGCCCTTCGCCGGCCTGGTCCCAGTGGTCCACGAGCCATTCGAGCAGCGTGCGCAGCGACTTCCAGCCCTGGATGTCCAGGTGGATGCCGTGCTGGTGGGCGAAGGAGATGCTGTCGAGTGCCTCGCCGTAGATGTCCAACTGAAGCTGCGTCGCGGCCCCGTTGCCTATGCGCACCGGGGCGGACCCCTGGTACCCCTCCCAGTGCTCCAGGGTCTCCTCGTAGAGGTCGGAGGAACCGTCCACCCGGTACATGATGTTCAGCGGTCCCGTGTCGGTGTCCCCACCGGCCTTCTCCTTCACCCGGTCGCCCAGCCAGCCGATGAACGCCCTCGCCTCATCGGTGAACCCCAGCCCCAGCAGGGCGTACACGGAGAAGGACGCGTCGCGGATCCAGGTGAACCGGTAGTCCCAGTTGCGCTCGCCGCCCAACTGCTCCGGCAGTCCCGCCGTGGGGGCCGCCACCAGGGCGCCGCTGGGCGCGTACGTCATCAACTTCAGCGTGACGGCGGAGCGTTCCACGGTCTCGCGCCACCGGCCCGTGTACCGGGACTGGCGCAGCCACGACCGCCAGTACTCCCTGGTGGCGGCGAAGAGCTCCTGGAACTCGGCGACCCGGACCTCGCGCGGCGGCCCGTCCGCGGCCGACTCCATGATCAGCCCCCGCTGCTGTCCGGCCTCAAGGGCGAGCTCGACGCGCAGGTCGTCTTCTCCGGTGAGGGAGTGCACCAGTCGGTCGTCCTCCGGCTCCCGCACCACGCTGAGGGTGAGTTCCAGGCCGTCGGAGGCGAACACCGCTCCGTTCTCGGTGACGTGCAGCGTGTGGGGCTTGCGGCCGTAGTCGAACCGCGGTGCGATGTCGACTTGAAAGGTCATGCTGCCCCGTACGCAGCGGAGCATCCGCACGAGGCGATGGCGGTCGGTGGCCGTCGTCCCGGTCACCGGCATGAAGTCGACCACCTCGCCGGCGCCCGCCTCGGTCATGAAGCGCGTCACGAGGATCGCGGTGTCCGGCAGGTACAACTGCTTCGTGCTGTACGTGCTTTCCATCGGCTTGACGGTGAAGTGGCCGCCCTTCTCCCAGTCGAGAAGGGCACCGAACACGCTGGGCGAATCGAAACGCGGACAGCAGAACCAGTCGATCGTCCCGTCCGTGGTGACCAACGCCGCGGTCTGCAGATCACCGATCAGGCCGTGGTTTTCGATCAGCGGGTAGTCAGCCATGGGGGAGCCCCTTCCGACGCCACTCCATCAGCTTAAGCACAGGTTTCCGGGGGAGCCTCCCGAGCCGGCCGCCCCTGCGCCCGCCAGGAATCGGCCTTAGCATCGGAACGGCCGAATTGGCCGTTCAGGCCGCATCGCACCGCCGAATCCGGAGGCTGCCCGTGCTGTCGACCCCTGCGCCGGCTCCCGCGTCCCCCGGGGGCCTCCGGTGTGGTCCGCACGGGTGCGGACGATGACGTCCTGGGCGGCCCGCTTCAGGTTGCGGCAGTACGTCAAGGCGAGCCTGTGGATCGTCCCCCTGATCGGGCTCGTGCTGGGGGCGCTGTTCGCCGAATGGGCCGCCGGCGTGGAGGGAGCGGGCTGGCTGCCGGGAACCTGGCAGTACTCCGCCTCGACGGCGAGCACCGTGCTCAGCTCGGTCGTCGGGTCCATGGTCGCGCTGCTGGGTTTCGTCGTGACCATCGGCGTACTCGTCGTCCAGCAGGCCACGGGCACCTTGTCCCCGCGCTACATGCGCCTGTGGTACCGCGACCGGCTGCAGAAGGCCGTGCTGGCCACGTTCACCGGGACGTTCGCCTACGCCTACTCCCTCTTGCGCGGCATCGAGTCGGACTCCGTCCCCGACCTGGGGGTGACCCTCTCCGGCGTGGCCGTCTCCGTCAGCCTCGTGCTGCTGCTCATCTACCTCAACCGTTTCACCCACAACCTCCGGCCCGTGGCCATCGCCGACCTCGTGGCGCGTCTGGGCGAGAAGGTGCTCGTCCAGGGGGCGCAGCACCTCCACCGCCATGCGGCACACGACGGGGCCTTCCCGCCGTACGCCGGTCCGGTGACCCACATCCGCTCCGAAAGCGGCGGGGTCATCCAGGCGTTCGACGCCGCGGGGCTGATCGCCGCGGCCGTCCGCGACGACTGCGTCCTCGTACTGGCCCACCAGATCGGCGACTTCGTGCCGCCCGGGACCACCCTGGTGGAGGCGCACGGCTCCGCGCCGTCGCCCGACCCGCGGCGGGTGAGCGGACTCGTCGCCCTCGGAACCGAGCGCACGATCGAGCAGGACCCCGCCTTCGCCCTGCGCATCCTCGTCGACATCGCCATCCGTGCCCTCTCACCCGCCGTGAACGACCCCACGACCGCCGTGCAGGTCCTCAACCACATCGACACGTTCCTGCACACGGTCGGCCGAGCCCGGTTGCGCGAGCAGTACGTGCTCGCCGACGACCGGGGCCGGCCGCGGCTGGTGGTGCAGGGCCGCAGCTGGGAGGAGTACCTCCGGGTCGGCGTCACCGAGATCCGCGAGTACGGGGCCACGTCCCTCCAGGTGTGCCGGCGCCTCCGCGCACTGCTGGAGGACCTGCTGGAGACCCAGTCGGCCGAGCACCTGCCGGCCGTACGCGCAGAGCTCGCCCTCCTCGACGAATCCGTCCTGCGCACGTTCACCGACCCGGCCCGCCGAGCCAGTGCCCGGACCGCGGACCGGCAGGGCATCGGCGGCGGACGGCGCCCCCGCAGCGAACCCTCCCGATGAGCAGGCCGTTCACCCGCTCGGACGCGCAATGCTCGCCGGTGCCCTTCCGCGGTGGTCGGCTGCAAGGTGAACCCTCACGGGCAGGAGAGGACGTGTCATGACGGACGAAGGCGCCACCGCCCCCGGCGGGGGGCCAACACGCGAGCCCGGCTCGGACGCGGAGCGCTCTGAACTCGAACGGCTGCGCACCCGGGTGGCGGCGCTGGAGGCCGACAAGGCGGCCCGCGCACCCCGTCACCGGTGGAGGTCGTTCTTCGCCGCCCTGCTCATCGTCATCGGCTGTGTGCTCGCCCCGCTCGCGGCCGTCGCGGCGTGGACGTCGAGCGTGGTCGGCGACACGGACCGCTACGTCCAGACGGTCGCCCCCCTCGCGTCCGACCCGGACATCCAGGCCGCGGCCGCCAACCGGGTCACCGACGCGGTGATGGAGCACATCGACCTCCCGACCCTGCTGGAAGGCGTGGCGCCCGACGACCGGCCCCTCGCGGAGAAGGCACTCGGCAAGCTCGGCGACTCGCTGGAGAGCGCCGTCCGCAGCTTCGTCCACGACAAGGCGCAGGACATCATCGCCTCCGAGACCTTCGAGCGGATCTGGACCGAGGCCAACCGCCGTATCCACACCGCGGTGGACAAGGCCCTCACGGGCAGCGGCGGGGGCGCCGTGAAGATCAACAACGATTCGGTCACCGTCGACCTGGGCCCCGTCGTCGACCAGGTGAAACAGCGCCTCGTCGACGAGGGGATGAAGGCGGCCGCGAAGATCCCCGAGGTGCACACCGACTTCACCGTCCTGCGGGCGGACGACATCGGCAAGGTCAAGACCTACTTCCGCCTCCTGCAGATCGCCGGCAACTGGCTGCCGTTCCTCTCGGTGCTGCTGATCGCCGCCGGTGTGCTCCTCTCCCGTCACCGGCGCCGCGTTCTCGTGACGGCGGCACTCGCCTTCGCCTTCGCCACGCTCATGCTCGGCGTCGGCCTGACCGTCTTCCGCGTGGCGTACCTGAACGCGCTGCCGGACAGCGTCTCGCAGCCCGCGGCCGGAAGCGTGTACGACGCGTTGACGCACTACCTCCGTACGACGGTCCGGATGGCCGTGACGCTCGGCGTCGTGGTCGCGCTGGCCGCCTGGCTGACCGGCCCCGGCCGCTGGGCCACGTCCGTCCGGCAGATGTGGAACTCGGGCATCGGCGCCGCCCGTTCCACGGCGGACCGCGCGGGCCTGCGCACCGGCCCGGTGGGTCCGTTCGTCTACCGCTACCGCACCTGGATCACCTGGATCCTGGTCGCCGCGGCCGTGCTGACCGTCGTGCTGTGGAGCTACCCGACCGGCTGGGTCATCGTCGGCATCGCCCTCGCGTTCCTCTTCGCGATGGCCGTGGCGGACTTCCTCGGGGAGAACGGGACCGGCCGGCCCGCGGACCGAGTCGGGTGAGATCGCCGCGCCCGACGTCCCGGACGCAGGCATGACGCATACGCCCGGCACCGGCGCGGAGCGCGGGGCGCGGGGCCCGTCATGCGGGGAGGGGTGAAAGACTCCTACGTGGCTGCCGCCACGGGCTTCAGCAGGCCGGAGCCGGGTACGCATCGCGGTCGGGCACGGCCCCGCAGGGCCGGCGGGGAGGGGAGGAGGAGCAGGCGTTGCTGATCGGTGAGGTGGCCAGGCGGTCGGGGGTCAGTGCCCGCATGCTCAGGCACTACGAATCGCTGGGCCTGGTGCGGCCGACGGGACGGACGGGGGCCGGGTACCGGGAGTACTCCGGCGAGGACATCCGGCGGATCTTCCACATCGAGAGCCTGCGCTCCCTCGGCCTGTCGCTGCGCGACGTCGCACGCGCTCTGGACGACCCGGGGTTCCGGCCCTCGGGCCTCGTGGACGACCTCATCCGCCAGACACAGGAACGCATCGCCGTCGAGACGGCCCTGCTCACGCGACTGCGCCGGATCGGCGCCGCGGAACCGGCCGGCTGGGAGGAGGTGCTCCACACCGTCGCGCTCCTGCACGCGCTGGGCTCGGAGAGCGCCGGCAAGCGCCAGCGCGCGGCGCTGGCTTCGCCCGAAGCGGGGCCGCTCCCGGCGGAGGCCCTCGTCGAGGCGGCGCTCGGCGAGACGGATACGAACGTCGCCGGAGCCCTCCGCTGGGCCGTGGCCCGATCAGGCGATGGCGCGTTGGAGCCGCTGGCGCAGGGCCTGGCTTCGCCCGTGGCCGAGGTACGGGAGCGGGCGGTGCGGTCCATCGCCGAGATTCCGGGCGAACAGGCGATCGTCCTCCTCCGAACCGCCCTCACGAGCCCCGACGGCACGGTCCGCAGGCACGCAGCCCTCGCGCTGGGAGCGGCCGGAGCGGACGAGGCGGTCCCCACGCTCGTCGACATGATCGTCGAGGGCGCGAACGACGTCGACGCGGCCGACGCGCTGAGCGCGCTGGCCGGCCGCCCCGAGTCGGCCGATCGGATCGCCACCGCACTCGTCGCCCGCCTCGCGCACGGCCCCGACGCCTCACCGGCACGCCGACGACTGACCCAGGCCCTCGCGGACATTCCGGGAGCCACCGCCACCCGCGCACTCACCGGCCTGTCGCACGACGAGGATCCTGCCGTCGCGCTCACCGCGACGTACATCCTCACGCTCCGCGCCGCGCGATGACGGATCTTGCGGACGGTGCCGCCACGGTCCATGGCTGAACCTCCTTTCGCACTGCGGAGGTTGCGCGACTGTGGAATGGTTTATTCCGGCGGGGTGCGGGGTCGTCGCCGCATCGATCCGGTCAGCCTGGTCGACCGTTCGGCAAACCGGGAGTGGCCGCGACCTGGGCGGCAGGTGCGGGAGGCCGCGTCACGCAGGAGACCACACCGCGCCCCTGCGGGACGTGGGCCTGCGCGCACGCGGCGGGAGCTGCGCGAACACCCCTCAGGTAACCGATATCCGAATGAACTGTCCGTAAATCGACCACCGATGTGCGGCAGGCCTTCATCCCTGGCAGGCTCGACCTGAGTTGAGGGCTACATGACAGATGTAGCACTCAAAAAACCTTCGAATCGAAAGTGAGTCTGGTCATGCGTCACCGCTTAGCCACCGTCTCCGCCGCCGCTCTCCTCTGCCTCGCCGGTGCCACGGGCGTGGCGGAGGCGAGCCCTGAGAGCCTGTACGCCCCCTCCGCGATGGTCTTCACCATCACCCAGGGGGACGACGCGGCCACGGGTACGGTCCTGCGGGCGACCGTACTCAGCTGCGCCTACACCGCCGAGGGCACGCACCCCGCCCCCAGGGCCGCGTGCGACGCCCTGAACGCCACGGGCGGCGAGTTCAACCGCCTGCTGGCCGCCCCGAATCCGGACCGGGCGTGCCCGATGCACTACGCCCCCGTCACCGTCACCGCGGACGGCGTGTGGCATGGTGCGCGCGTCGCGTGGAAGCACACCTTCTCCAACGCGTGCGTGATGTCCGCGAGCCTGAACGGCAACCCGGTCTACGCGTTCTGACGCCGGCGGCACGCGGCGCCGGAGCGCCTGATCGCGCGGATCGCGGCACGGACCGGCTGAATGACCTCGTCCTCGCTGGGCAGGTGCTGCACGGATCCGGTGGATCCGTGAACAGATCGCAACCGAGTGGAGCGGAGGGTCGCCATGCCTCGGGGTTCCAGTCCCAAGCGTGAACGTCAGTACGAGCACATCAAGGAGAGCGCCGAGCAGCGCGGCGAGAGCACGAAGCGTGCGAAGGAGATCGCTGCGCGCACCGTCAACAAGGAACGCGCCCGGTCCGGGGAGTCGAAGACCGCGAGCCGTTCCTCCACGCAGGACATGTCGTCGTCGAAGCGTGGCGGGCAGCGCTCCCACAGCGGCTCTCAGGGCCCCACGAAGGAGCAGCTGTACAACGAGGCGAAGCACCGGGGCATCGAAGGCCGTTCGAAGATGGACAAGGCCGAACTGGAGCGGGCCCTCGGCCGCTGACCGGCGGCCGGCCCGCCGAGCCGCTCCGCGCGTCGGGGTGATGTATCCCCCGTCGGTGCATGCGCGAGGCGCGGCAGGGCAGGCGGCCTGGCGGAGGTGGATGACAGCCGCGCGCCTGTGTGCGGTACCCGGCCCGGCGCCCGTTCGGCGCACCCGCCGCGCGCGAGAGTCCGCTTTCACCTAGTTTGGGCACCGTCGAGATTCGATTCCCACACCAAGGAGTTCACCATGGCTGACAAGGGAAAGATGGACCAGGCCAAGGGCAAGGCCAAGGAGGCCGTCGGCAAGGTCACCGGCAGCGACCGCATGAAGGCCGAGGGCAAGATGGACCAGACCAAGGGCAAGGCGAAGGAGGCCATGAGCGAGACCGAAGAGCGCGCCCGCGGCATCCAGGACTCCCTGAGCGACAAGCGCGACAGGACCTGACGCCGCCCGGCGAGCCTCTCGCGGCTCGCGGGTGAGCCAGGCCGCGGCCCCCGGCGCTCCGGCGCCGCGGGGCCGCGGCCCGTTCCCGGCGGGGCCCAGGTCCTGGCCCCGGCGGCGCGGCGAGGGCAGATCAGGCGCAGATCGGCATATCGGAAGATCGACAGAGCAAGGGAGCGGTGGTGGCCGAGACGGAGCTCGACGCGTTCGCGGAGGTCTTGGACGGCCCCGTGTACGTGGTCACAGTGGCTGCGGCGGGCGAGCGGTCGGGCTGCCTGGTGGGCTTCGCCTCGCAGTGTTCGATCAAACCGCCGCGCTTCGTGGTGTGGCTCTCCCGGCTCAACCACACGTTCCGCGTGGCCCGCGGCGCCTCCCACCTGGCGGTGCACGTCCTGGACCACGGCCAGCGGTCGCTGGCCGAGCTGTTCGGCGGAGAGACGGGCGACCGGGTGGACAAGTTCGAACAGGTCGACTGGAGGCCGAGCGCCGACGGCAGCCCCCTGCTGACCGGCGCCCCCGCGTGGTTCGTCGGCCGGATCGAGGAGCGGGTCGACGCAGGAGACCACGTGGGCTTCGTCCTCGCGCCCACGGAGACCTCCCCGCAGGTGCGGACCGCGCCCGCGCTGCTGCGGTACGACGACGTCAAGGAGATCGACGCCGGCCACCCCGTCTGACCGGCCAGGCCGTCCGGTCCGGCCGACGGCGCCCGGCCGTCGGGGACGACGATCCTCGTCACGCCCACCGGGCCCTGCGGGGCAGCGGGTGGCGCGGGGTGCCGCGGGCGCGGCCCCGGTCGGAGCGGGCCGGGATCGCGGCGCCGGCGGTGAAGGTCCGGCCCGCGGCGTCCACCCGTAGCTCCTCCAGTACGGCTGCCTGCCGCCGGGCCCGGTCCAGGAGCCGGTCGACGGCAGCCGGATCGAGGTGGTTCGAGGGGCCGGCGAGGGCACTCAGCGACCGCCACACGGATGCCTTGCCCTCCACCCCGAGCCGCATGGCTTCCAGTTCGAGTACGTCACTGAGGGGGGAGCGCCTCACCAGCCGGCCGTTGAGCTTGGCCCTGCCCGCCTTCTCGGCCAGACGGCCCAGGACGACCCTGGACCACTGGGCGGGGACGTCGAGGGCCGTCATGATCTCGCGCAGGCTCTCCCGGTCTTCGGTGATCTGTTCGGCCAGCTCGGCCAGGCGCGGCCCCGCCGGCGTACCGCGGTGATTGCGTGCCATGCGGCGGATCAGGGCGACACCACCGCTGGCGCCCGCGAGATGGTCGTTCAGGTAGATCGTGAGGAGGCGCTGCGAAGGGGGAGCGGGGGAGGAGCGGGCTTCCGGCTTCCGGGTCTGGGCTTCCATGGCAGTGTTCCGATCGCTTGGACGTCACGGGCGCCGCCCCCCGCCGCCCCGGCCGGGTGTGCGGGCCCCGACTCGTACCGCTCACGTGGGCACGGGAGTGGCCCTTGGCGTCTGACCAGCCTGGCGGCCCCCAAACCGGCGGTCACCGAGAGTGGACCCGCCTCTCCCACCGTGACCGGCCCGCAGCGGGGTGCGCGTTTGTTCAAGAATCCGGCGCGGAGGTGGTTCCAGGATGGGGGCGTCCCGGCACCCGCCGGGGGCACCTCGTGAAGGGACGCATCCCGTGTTCGACACGCGCAAGACGACGTTCGGCGTCGTCGCGGCAGGAACGCTCGCGGCCTCCGCGCTCCTCGGCGCACCCGCCGGAGCGGCCACCGCTCCCGCCGCGGACGCCACGGCCCGGTACGCCTCGTTCGAGGGACGGACCCTGGACCTGTCCGGTGACTGGGGCGAGGCCAGGGTCTGCATGGTGTGGCAGGGCCGCGGGGCGGTCGAGTGCTTCCGTACGGCCGCCGAACAGGAGGCGCGGGCCGGGCAGTTACGCGCCACCGCCACCGCCCGGCAGGTCCTCGCCGCCTGCTCCACCCCGCTGGACCTGTACCAGTACACCGACAAGGGCGGCCGCGACCTGAAGTTCTACGACCGCGGGTACTGGCAGAACCTCTCCGCCTACAGCTTCGACAACGCCACGTCCTCCTACTGGACCGGCGCGTGTACGGCGCACCTCGCGGAGAACGCGGGCGGCGGCGGGTACTGGTATCCCGGCAACACCGGCCCCAACCACATCGAGAACTCGATGCGCAGCGGCTGGGACAACCGGGTCAGCTCCATCAAGATCGACTGACCCCGCCGGGCAGCACGATGCTGGTGACCTGCCCGGTGACCCGGTCCACCCCGGCCGGGCCGGGCAGGTCGGCGCCGCGCTCCGACCTGAACCGCCGCGGCGAGCGCCCGCTCATCGCCCTGAACTCCCGGTTCATATGGGCCTGGTCGCTGAACCCGCACGCCGCGGCCACGTCGGCGAGCGGGCGGCCGCCGTGGTTGACCAGCCACAGGGCGCGCTGGAAGCGCAGCACGCGCGCCGCGGTCTTCGGCGTCAGACCGATCTGCTCCCGGAAGAGGTACTCCAGCCGCCGCCTGCCGCGGCCGGTGCGTACCGCCAGCTCCCCGACCGGGAGGCTGCCACCGCTGCGGACCAACTCCCCCCACGCACGGCGCAGCGGTTCGGCGGCACGCGTACCGGTCGCATCGGTCCAGGTGCGGAGCGTCTCGTCCAGCAAGGCGAAGCGCGGCTCCCACCCGACCGCGTGGTACAGGGCCTCGGCCAGCAGATCGGCCCGCCTGCCGAGGAGTTCGACGGGCTCGGCCATCCGGTCGGCCAGGTCGACCATGGGCTGGCCGAGGAGCCCGAACGCCGCCCACGGTGCGAGGAGCACCTCCACGCCCTCCACCCGGCCCGCGTGTTCACCGAGCGTGGGCCGGGTCTGGAGGCCGGAGAGCAGCGCAGTGTAGGGGCGGGCTGTCGCGTCACGCTGCGTACCGAGCGTCACCCACACCGGGTCGGCGAGGTTGAAGACCAGCGAGACGCAGGCATCCGGCACCTCCAGACGCCGGCGCCCGTACCCGAGGTCCATGCGGTAGCCCCGGTATCCGCGCACACCCGGCCGCAGCCGCGGATGGGGCAGGCACCGCACCACTTCCCACGTTCCGTGAGGGCAGGCGTCCCTGGCGAGGGTCCGGGACGGGGGAGGCGAGCCGGTCGGCACGTCACGCCTCCTTCGGTCCCGGGGCCGTACGGCGGGGTCCGGTCGACCGCGGCGACCGGGTGGTGAAGGGGTCCGTCTCGTCTGCAAGGTGCACGCGGGCATCGGTGCCCCGCCGTCCGCCGCTCCATGCCCGGCGTCCCAGGAAGGGCTCGATCACGCCGCCGAGCCCGTCCGCCCGTACGGACGGCCGTGCGCGAGCGGTGTACGACGTGTCGTCCGACATGCCTCGGCTCCGAGGCGATCGCCGGGATCACCGGGATCACCGGGATCGCGGAACGCCACCTGGACGGGAGCCGGTTACGAGGACGAGCCCGTGTACGCGTCCGACGACGGCACCGCCGACAGCCACGCACTGCACGGGGGCACCACCGGCCGCTGATCCCGTCCCGGCGGTCCCTCCGGGCCCGGCCCTCCTCCGCGCCGGCACACGGGACCTGACGGCAAACGGGTCGGAACAGGCCCCTGGAGGCGGCGAGTCGACCGCGGCGTGCGACCCTTCAGCCATGGATGTGATCTTTGCCGAGGACGAGAGCGCCGTACGCCGCTGCTGGCCCGTCTTCTCGCAGCTGCGGCCCCACTTGGACGAGGACGGGTTCGCCGACCGCTGGCGGATGCAGACCGCGGAGGGCTACCGGATCGTCTACCTGGAGGAGGACGGCGAGGTGTGCGTCGTCGCGGGCTTCCGCGTCATGCACACGATGATCTCGGGCCGCACCCTCTACCTCGACGACCTCGTGGCCGACGAGGCCGTCCGCGGCCGCGGCCTCGGCAGCCGGATGCTCGCCGCCCTGAAGGTCATCGCAACGGACGAGGGGTGTGAGGAGTTCCACCTCGACACGGGCCACCAGCGCCACGCCGCGCACCGGACCTACCTGCGCAACGGCTTCCGGATCGACGCCCACCACGTCTCCATGAACCTGCGCTGACCGCGGCCGCCGACCTGCCAGACCCTGCCCGGGCCCTCTGGCCCGGGCACACGTGCGCCCGTACCCTCTGCCCCATGATCGATTCACATACCCATGTCCGCGTCGCCCGCCCCTCCCTCGACCTGAAGGCCGCCGAGCGGTTCTACGTCGACGGGCTCGGCCTGGAAGTGCAATGGCGCAGTACCCAGCACGTGCCCGGCGAGCACGATCTGCTCATGGTCGGGCCGGCCGCGGGCGGATGGCACTTCGAGCTCACCCACGACCCCGAGAACCCGATGGTGCCCACCCCCACCGTGGACGACCTGTTCGTCGTCTACCTGGGCGGCCCGCTCGACGAGGAGTTCGTCCGCCGGCTCGTCGAGCACGGCGGCACGCGCGTCGCCGCGCACAACCCCTACTGGGACGTGCACGGGGTCACCGTCGCCGACCCGGACGGCTACCGCCTGGTGCTCTGCTCCCGCACCTGGCCCTGATACGACCGCGGGGTTCCCCGGAGATCCCGCGACGTGACGTTCTCTTCCCCGTGCTCTCCGGCCATGACCGGTTTTGTATGCACCATGTCTGCCATGACGACGAACGACGATGCCACGGCCTGGCAGGGCGGCAGCCTCGACCTGGATGCGTACCTCCGGCGTACCGGCTATGACGGAGAGCTCGCGCCCACCCTCGACGTTCTGCGGGCGCTGACGCGTGCGCACATCACCTCGATACCCTTCGAGACCGTCGAGATCGTGCTCGGCCGGCCGATCTCCCTCGAACTGCAGGACCTCCAGGACAAGCTGGTCCACGGACGCCGCGGCGGCTACTGCTACGAGCACACCGTGCTGCTCGCGGCGGTGCTGGAACGCGTCGGATTCCGGGTGACCGGACTCGCCTCGCGGGTCCGCATCGGTTCCGAGGGAGTGGTCCGGGCGGCCACGCACGCCATGCTGCGCGTGGAGACGGCCGAGACCCCGGAGACCGGCAAGGTGTGGGTGTGCGACCCCGGTTTCGGCCGCAACCCCATCGAGCCCATCGAGCTGGCGGACGGCGCGGAGACCTCGTTCAACGGCTGGGGCTTCCGGCTGGAGGGTTCGACCACCGAGACCGGCGACCGGCTGTACGCGATGCGGACGCGGGGCGCCGACGGCTGGTACGACCTGCACGCCTTCACCCTCGACCAGCGGTATCCGCAGGACTGGATCGTGGCCAACCACTTCCTGTCCACGCATGCGCGTTCGCCCTTCGCGGGCCGGCTCCTCGTCCAGCAGATGCGCGAGCAGGAGCACGTCTTCCTGGACGGCAGCGTCCTCACCCGGACCCGGCCCGACGGCACGGCCACCGCGCAGACCTACACCCCGGAGGAGATCCCGGGCCTGCTGCGCGACCTGTTCGGCATGGAGGTGCCGGAGTCCGACCGCGACGAGCTCATCGCCCGCGTGTACGTGGCCCGGCAGGCCGTCGCCATGTACCCGACGACCGTGCAACCGTCGACGCTGCCGCTCCAGCAGCTGCGGGCGCACCGCGCCGGACGCCGCAGGACGGCGCCGGTCAGCTGAGCCCCGCCCCCCGGCCCACCGGGCCGGGGGGCGGGGGGTCCGTGGCCGAGTGAAGCCGGCGCGGCGGGGCTTGCCGGCCCACCGCATGTGTCGTGGCGACGCGTCGGGCGTCCGAGTGGCGGCCGAGCCGGTCATGAGGGACTGCGCCCGTCGCGGAGGGCGGCGAACTCCTTCTGCGCCGCTGCGGGATCGCTCAGGGCCGGCGCGGGTGAGGGGCGAAGGCCGAGGGCACCGGCGCCGAGCCGGATCCCGGCCGTGCGATCGGCGGGACCCTCGCCCCCGAGTGGGCCGCAGAACCCGCCACCTTGGCGAGCGAGGCGGCCCACCGCTCCACCTGACCGCTCGCGAGCGGCCCGCACGGCGCCGGTCCGCCCCGGGCGGTGCGGCGTCGCGGCACAACCTGCTCGACGGTGGAGTGGGTGTCGGCGAGGCCCTGGACGGACCAGTGGAACACGGACCCGGACCGCAGCGCGCCGGGCCCGCGCCTGGTGCGGTCCGCGGCGGGACGCCGGATCACGGGACCAGGACCACCTTTCCGGCGACCGTGCCCGACTCGGCCAGGCGCATCGCCTCGGCGGCACGGGCCAGCGGGATCTCGGCGGCGACCTTGGCCGTGATCTCACCGCGCTGCAGGGCCGTGAACACCTGGGTCAGGTCGGAGCGCAGCCGCGCCCGGAAGCGGTTCTTGGCGTGCGCGCGACCGGCCCACACGTTGAAGAAGTACGCGCGGCGGCCGTTGGGGAGCGCGTTCCACACCCACACCCGGCCCAGCAGCTTGAGCACCGGCCACGAGCCGGAGCCCTGGTCGTCGCGGGTGGCGGCGGTGCCGTACGAGACGAGGGTGCCGCCGGGGGCCAGCAGGCGCCAGGAATCGACGATGCCCTCGCCGCCGACGTGGTCGAAGACCGCGTCCACCCCGCCGGGCACGAGGGCCCGTACCCGTGCGGAGACGTTGCCCGAGCGGTAGTCGACGGGGACCACCCCGAGTGCGCGCAGTCCGTCGTGGTGGCGGGTGGAGGCGGTGCCGATCACGGTCGCCCCCGCGGCGAGCGCCAGCTGGACCAGGATCGAGCCGACGCCGCCGTTGGCGCCGTGGACCAGGACGGTCTGTCCGGCGCGCACGCGGGCCTTGCGGTGGAGCATCTGCCAGGCGGTGATGCCGTTGACGACCGCCGTCTCGGCGTCCACCGCGCTGACGCCGTCCGGTACCTCCACCACGTCGGCCGCGTCGAGCGCGATGTGGCTCGTCCAGCCTCCGGTCTTCGTCAGGGCGGCCACCCGCCGGCCGAGCAGGCCGGAGCCGACGCCCTCGCCCACGGCCAGCACCGTGCCGACCAGGTCGTATCCGGGGACGAAGGGGAACGGGGGCTGGTCGTAGTACCGGCCACGGCGCATCTGCTGCTCTGCGAAGGAGACTCCCGTCGCCTCCATGGCGACGACCACCTGTCCGGCCGCGGGCGCCGGGACCGGCCCCCGGTGCAGCTCAAGGCCCTCGGGCTCGACCTTGCCCGGCAGAACGATCTCCACGCGCTCGACGGTGTCCACGATGACCTCCAGAGGGGTTTGCTGTCCCGGTTTGGTGTTTGAGCTTCTCTTGTTAGTTAGGAGCTATAACTAGAATGAGCGGGCGTATCGCAGATGTCAAGCGAGCCGTTCGTCCGACCGTGAGGGGACTTGCCGTTGGTGATAGCTTCTAACTCGCCAGTGGTGTGGCGGATGACGAGAGGCGGCGGGCATGGGCACGACCGGACGTACGGAGACCCCTCGCGAGCGGTACCGGCAGCAGGTGCGCGAGGAGGTCAAGGAGAAGGCCTGGCAGCAGATCGCCGGCTCCGGTGCCTCCGCGCTGTCCCTCAACGCCATCGCCAAGCAGATGGGCATGAGCGGACCGGCGCTGTACCGGTACTTCGCCAACCGCGACGAACTGATCACCGAGCTCATCCGGGACGCGTACCGCAGCCTCGCCGATGCCTTCGCCGCCTCTGCTGACGGGGGAGCGGCCCGGCCCGGCCTCGCCGCACTGGCGCGGGTGCTGCGCCGCTGGGCCCTGGAGGACCCGCACCGCTACTTCCTCGTCTACGGCACCCCGGTACCCGGCTACCACGCGCCGCACGACACCACCGCGATCACCGCCGAGATGATGTCCGTCCTGCTCGACGCCTGCGTGGCCGCCGAACAGGGGGAGGGGGCCGGGGACTTCGAGCAGCACCTGGCCGGCCACAGGGAGTGGGCCGGCGGCCACCCCGACGCCCCGCCGTCCGCCCTGCGCCTGGCCTTGGCCTTCTGGAGCCGCCTGCACGGCGTGCTCTCCCTGGAACTGGCGGGCCATTTCACGGGCATGGGCCTGGACCCCGCCCGCCTCTACCAGGCGGAGGTGGACGCGCTGACCGCAGGCTGAGCGCGGGCCGGGGGCCTCCCGGCCCTACCCGAGACGCGCGCGGCTGTCATTCCGGAATGTTCCGGATCCCCCGGTCGCGGGCCGTTGCTACGTTCCCGTACGTCCCGGCTCGACGACCCAGGGGGAGGAACGTCACGTGGTTCTCGGTCTTTCGCGACGCGCGTCGGGGCTGGTCCTGGCGGCGGCCGCCGCCGTACTGCCGCCGCTGGTGGCCCCGTCCGCGGCTGCCGCCCGGACCGCCGGCTTCGCCGCCTCGTGCCCGAATTCCGGTTGGATAATCCAGCACTACAGCCAAGAGCACAACGGCATAGACATCGCGAGCGACTACGGCACCCCGATCTATGCCGTGGGCGACGGAGAGGTGCTCATCTCGGGACCCGCAGACGGCTACGGCCAGTGGATCCGCATCTTGCACGGCGACGGGACGATATCCGAGTACGGGCACATGCAGCGGCGGGACGTCGCCACCGGTGACCACGTCACGGCCGGACAGCAGATCGCGCTCGTGGGCAGCGAGGGCCAGTCCGAGGGGCCCCACCTCCACCTGCGTATCTGGGGCGACCCGAACGCGAGCGTCCGCACCGACCCCGAGCCGTACCTCGCGGAACGCGGGGTGACCTTCCCCTGCGTGCCGGGACGGGGCCCCGGACCCGGGCCTGCTCCGGTGGTGCATCCGGTGGAGTCGGGCCGGGTGGTGTCGGCCCGGGCGGCGGACGGCCGGCTGGAGGTCTTCGCGGCGGGGGCCGACGGCGTCCACCACGCCTGGCAGACCGCCGTCAACGGCGGCTGGTCCGCCTGGGAAGCCCTCGGCGGCCCCGGCAACGCCGAACTGGCCCTCGCTCCCAACGCGGACGGCCGACTCGAACTGCTCGCCCTCAACGGCACCACCTTCCAGCACCGCTACCAGACCGCGCCCTCCGCCGGATGGTCGGGCTGGGAGACGTTCGGAGGTGGCGGCCGGGACGTCGCCGCCGGTACGAACGCCGACGGCCGGATCGAGGTGTTCGCCTCGGGTCCGGCAGGGATCTTCCACCGGTACCAGAACGCGCCCGGCGGCGGCTGGTCCGAGTGGGAGCCGGCCGGCGGCGGTCCGGCGCAGGGCCGGATCGAGATGGAGAAGTCCCCTGACGGTCGGCTGGAGGTGTTCGCGATCAACGGGGACACCTTCCAGCACCAGTACCAGACCGCCGTCAACGGCGGCTGGTCCCCCTGGGAGAACTTCGGCGGCGGCGGTCGCGACCTCACCGTCGACCACAACGCCGACGGGCGGCTGGAGGTCTTCGCCTCCGGTCCCGTGGGAGTCTTCCACAAGTACCAGACCAGCCCCACCAGTTGGTCCGAGTGGGAGCCGTCCGGGGGGCCCGCCGACGCGCAGCTGACGAGCGAACGCACCGCTGACGGCCGCGTCGAGGTCTTCGCCGTCAACAACAGCGTGGCCATGCAGACCTGGCAGACGGGCCTCAACGCCCCGTACAGCCAGTGGGCCCCGTTCGGCGGCGGCGGGACCGAGGTCACCGCCGCCGCCAACGCCGACGGGCGCATCGAGGTCTTCGGCACGAGCGGCGCCGGCGTCTTCCACAAGTGGCAGACCGGATTCGCGACCTGGTCGGAGTGGGCGTGGGTGACCGGTACCGCCGGTCCCGCCGTCAACTGACCCGACCTCACCGCCCTGCATCCAGCACGCCCGAAGGGGGAAGCAGTTGTCCGGAACCCAGCGCTCCTTACCCGCCGGTACGAAGCCGTCACCGCGCCGCCGCGCCGCCCGCCGCCTGGCCGCACCCGTGCTGGCCGTCCTGCTCGGAGCGGCGGGACCGGTCGCCGGGGCCTCGCCCGCAGCCGCCGCGTCGAGCGACTTGTGCGCGCAGACCGGCTACGACGCGGGTTTCCGCGGCGACGGCCTGGTGACCGCCGTCGCCGTCGCACTCGCGGAGTCCAGCTGCAACCCGTCGGCGACCAACGTCCAGAACAACACGCCCCCGTCCAGGGACCGCGGCCTCTGGCAGATCAACGACTACTGGCACCCCGAGGTCGACGACGCCTGCGCCTACGACGCCCGGTGCAACGCGAACGCAGCCTTCAAGATCTCCGCCGGGGGTACGAACTGGGAGCCCTGGTCCACGTACAACGCCGGCGTGCACTGGCGGCACATGGACGAGGCACGGGCCGCCGTGGACCGGCTCGGTCACCACGAACCCGGACCGGGCCCGCTGACGTATCCGGCCGAGTCGGGCCGGGTGGTCTCGGCCCGGTCGGCGGACGGCCGGCTGGAGGTCTTCGCGGCCGGGGCCGACGGCATCCACCATGCCTGGCAGAACACGGTCAACGGCGCGTGGTCCGATTGGGAGGCGCTGGGCGGCCCGGGCGGCGCGGAGCTGGCCATCGGCCCCGACGCCGACGGCCGGCTGGAGTTGTTCGCCATCAACAAGGACACCTTCTACCACCGCTACCAGCTCCAGCCCTCGGGCGGCTGGTCCGGCTGGGAGTCCTTCGGCGGGGGCGGCAAGGACATCGCGGTCGGCGCGAACGGTGACGGGCGTCTGGAGGTGTTCGCCTCCGGTCCGGTCGGGGTGTTCCACAGGTACCAGAGCGCGCCGAACGGCGGCTGGTCGGAGTGGGAGCCCGCCGGCGGCGGTCCGGCCAACAGCCGGATCGAGATGGAGAAGTCCCTGGACGGACGTCTGGAGGTCTTCGCCTTGAACGGCGACACGTTCCAGCACCTGTACCAGACGGCGGTCAGCGGCGGCTGGTCGGCCTGGGAGGACTTCGGCGGCGGCGGCCGCGACCTGACCGTGGACCACAACCAGGACGGCCGCCTGGAGGTCTTCGCCTCCGGACCCGTCGGCGTCTTCCACAAGTACCAGACCGATCACAGCGGTTGGTCGGAGTGGGAGCCGGCCGGAGGGCCCGCCGACTCGCAGCTCACCAGCGAACGCGCGCCCGACGGCCGGGTCGAGGTCTTCGCCGTCAACAACAGCGTGGCCAAGCAGGCCTGGCAGACCGCAGTCAACGCCCCGTACAGCCAGTGGGCCGAGTTCGGCGGCGGCGGAACCGAGATCACCGCCACGACCAATGCCGACGGCCGCATCGAGGTGTTCGGTACGAGTGGGTCCGGCGTGTTCCACAAGTGGCAGACCGGATCCTCCACCTGGTCCGAGTGGACGTGGGTCGGCAACTCCGCCGGGCCCGGCGTCAGCTGACAGGGGGGATGGGGTCCGTGCAACCGATCAGCAGGCGAAACCTGCTGCGGGGCGCCGTCGCCGGGACGGGCGTGCTCGCACTGCCCGCCCTCGCCGGCGCCGCCGCCGCCGAGGACACCCCGCCGCACCGCTGGATCGGGGCCGGGGCGTTCACCCACGTCCACGATCCGTCCGTCCCCGGCCGGCAGCGCTATCTCAACGACCACACGCTCATCAAGGCGGGTGGGCGGTGGCACCTGTTCGGCATCGTCGGCGACAGCGCACGGCCCGGTGAGTCACCGGACAGTGCGGCCGAGGTCGCGTTCGCCCACGCCTCCGCCCCGGATCCGTACGGGCCGTGGACCACGCACGCCGACGCGCTGACCGTCGACCGGTCCTACTGGGGCGAGGAGCACCTGTGGGCGCCGTACGTCGTCGAGGCGGCCGGCACCTTCTGGATGTTCTACGCCGCCGGCGGCATCAGCGGCGCCGCGATCAACCTCGCGACGTCCACCGACCTGTTCACCTGGACCCGCGTCCCGTCCGGCCCCCTCTTCCGGGGGCAGGCGGCACGCGATCCGATGGTGCTGCGGATCGCCGACGAGTGGGTCATGTACTACACCGAGCTGTCCGCCCCGCACGGCCGGCACATCGTGGCCGTACGGCGCTCCGCCGACCTCGTGCACTGGAGCGCGCCGGAAACCGCCTTCACCGACGCGAGCACCGACGCCACGCCGTCGGTCACCGAGTCGCCGTGCGTGGTCGAACGGGACGGCTGGTACCACCTGTTCATCGGACCCCGGGGCGGCTACGAGGGTACGGACGTGTTCGCCTCCCGGGACCCCTTCCGCTTCGGCCTCGACGGCTACGCCGGCCATGTCCCCGGCCACGCCGTCGAGGTGGTCTCCGACGGCCGGGACTGGTACGCCAGCGCCGCGGGCTGGTTCCGCCAGGGCCTGTACGTGGCACCCCTGCTCTGGCGGGACGACGCACCGCCGCCGTGGCAGAGCACGGACAACCCGGTCGCCGGCCTCGACGCGGACGGGCGGCTGACGGTGTTCGCGCTCGATGCCGGCGACCGGTCGATGCTGCGGCGCGTGCAGGTCGACCCGCAGGCCGACGCGTGGTCGCCGTGGGAGTCCTTCGGCGGGCCGGCCGGGGCGGTCCCCACCCTCGGCCGCAACGTCAACGGCCGCCTGGAGGTCTTCTCCCTCGCCCCGGGCGGCGCCAACCTGCACCACCGGGTGCAGCGGCCCGACGGCGGCTGGTACGACTGGGAGGAGTTCGGCGGCCCGGCGGGAGCCGCCCCCGCCGTGGCCCGGGGCGCCGACGGCCGGCTGGAGGCCTTCGCCCCCGCCCCCGGCGGCGCCTCCCTCGCCCGGCGCCGGCAATCGTCGCCCGGCTCGCTGACCTGGGACGCCTGGGACGGGGAGTTCGGCGGAGCGGTCGGCGCACCCCCGGCCGTCGCCGCCAACGCCGACGGCCGGCTGGAGGTGTTCGCCCTCGCGCCGGGAGGCTCCGCGATCCACCACCGCTGGCAGACGGCCCCGGGCGGAGCCTGGGCCGCGGGATGGCAGGCGTTCGGTACGGCGGCCTGCGGGCCCCCGCGGGCGGTGCGGGACGGTACGGGCAGGCTCACCGTCGCCGCCGTCGCCCCGTCCGGCCTGGCCGCCTTCCACCGGCGGCAGACCGTACCCAGCGGCGGCTGGGGCGACTGGCAGTACCTGTTCGGCTGGTCGGCCGCCGCCCCGGTGCTCGCGCCCAGCACCGACGGCCGGCTGGAGGCCTTCGCCCTGTCGCCCGGCGGGGCCCCGCTCGGTCACCGCTGGTACGCCGACCCCGGCGGGACCTGGGCCGCGTCCCAGGACTTCGGCGAGCCCGGAGTGCCGCTCGCCGCCGCCCCCACCGCCGCGGCCGACGCCACGGGCCGGATCCACGTCTTCGCCGTCACCGCCGATGGCCGGATCCGCACCCGCGTCCAGGAACGGCCCAGCGGCGGCTGGGGGGCGTGGAACGCCTTCGGGGAACGCCTGGTCGCGCCGCTCCCGGCAGGCTCTCCCGGGTACTGAGGCCCCGCTCGCGGGGCCCCGGAAATGGCCGGAGTACCACCCTGCGGTCGGGCTTCCAACCGGTAACGTTCCCTGCACGACGTCTTGTCGGCACGTCGTACAGGGGGAGTGGTGAGCGGCATAGTCGTCCATCTGCCGCAGGGGAGCGGCGGCGCCGACGGGGAGCGGGGCGGTGGCGCGGTGACGTTGCGGCTCGGGCCGGGCGAGGTCGCGCGGTTCGGCCGCGGTTCCTCGGCGACCCCGGTCGAACTGAGGCTCGCCGACGAGGCGATCTCCCGGCTGGCCGGCGAGATCCGGGTCACCGACGACCACTGGCAGCTGACCAACCACAGCACCACCCAGAGCTACGTCGTGGAGAATCCGGAGGGAGCCGGGGAGTACCTGCGGGTGTCGCCGCGCCGGGCCGGGGCGCCCATCCCGTTCGAGTTCGCCCGGGTGGTGCTGCCCACGCGCCGCGGCACCACCGTCTCCTTCCAGGTGTTCGCGCCCGACCACGCCTACCTGGACCCGCCCGGTGCGGGCGGCTCCTGGGCGAGCCGCACCGTCACGGCGTACTCGCTGGACGAGACGGCCACGTACTTCCTGGTGCTCGTCGCCCTCTGCGAACCCTGGCTGCGCGACCAGTCGCCGGCCGCGGTGCCCACCACCCCGCAGGTCGTCGAGCGGCTGCGGGGCCATGCCACCGGCGGCAGGCTGACGGCGCGCGCGGTCAGCTCGCACATCGACTACCTGGCCGACGAGAAGCTGCGGATCGGCCTCGCGGCAGCCGCGCCCGATCCCGGTGCGGGAGGCGGTACGAGCGGCGCGGACCGCCGCAACGGCAAGCGGGACGCGGTCGTCGGGCTCGCCCTGCGGTTCGGCATCGTACGGGAGGAGCACCTCGCGCTGCTGCCGCCCCGGGCCGAAGCGGGCGCGCGGGGGCGGTAGGCGACGTGATGCGGGTGCAGGGTCCGGGCGGTCCGGGCGCCTCGTGGGACAGCGGCCACACCGAACTGCTGCCCGCGGGGCACCGGGTGGGCGACTGGGTGGTCACCGAGCCGATCGGGTCCGGTGGTTGGGCCACGGTGTACGCGGGCAGGCCGGCCGGCGGGTGCACGGTGCGCACGACCGTACGGGGGAAGAGTGGTGCGGCGGTCGCGGAGCCCGCCGAGGTCGCCCTCAAGATCATGCCCACCTCCGGGCTCGCGCCGCGCCAGGCCCGCAACGTGGCCGAGGCCGCCCGGCGCGAGGTCGAGATCGGGGTACGGGCAGGGCATCCGCGGCTCATCCGGCTGCTGGACAGCACCGTCCTCAGCGCACCGGACCACCCGGAGCTGGACGGCGCGATCGTCCTCGTCATGGAGCGGGCGAAGGGCAGCCTGCGCGATCTGCTCGACGCCGGGACGACCGAGGCCGAAGGCGGCCGGCTGATCACCGGGATCTGCGAGGGGCTGGCCCATCTGCACCGCGCCGGCTGGGTGCACGCCGACCTCAAACCGGAGAACGTCCTCATCGGCGAGGACGGTTCGGTCAAGCTCTCGGACTTCGGGCTCGCCGCCGAGCTGACCACCGCTACGCACGGGCACGGCCCCCCGATGGGCACCTTGGACTACCTCCCGCCCGAACGCTGGAGGGCCCCGCTGGGCGAGCTGGGCGTGGAGATCCGCCCGAGCGCCGACATCTGGGCCCTGGGCATCGTGATCCACGAGGTGTTCGCTTCGGGCGCCCCGCTGTTCTCCGGCGCCACACCGGTGGCGAGGGGCGCCGCCGTGCAGGAGTACGCGGCGGGACGTGCGCCCCTGCGCATGGCCAACGGGGTCCCCGAGTTCTGGCGCGTGCTGGCCGCCGACTGCCTTGCCCCGACGCATGCCGCGCGCGCCGCGCACACCGCCGAGAGCCTGCTGGAACGCATCGCGGCCCGGGAGGCGGGCCGCACCGCCCCCCGGACCCGGACGGGCCGCCTTCGGCGGGCGTCCCGTACCGCCCTCCTCGCCGTCGCGGCGTGCGGCGCGGTCGGTTCCGCGATCGGATGGTACGCGGGGCACGCCGGCCGGGAGGGGGACGTTGCGGCGCAGGTCGGAACCGCCGAACCACCGCTCCAGGTGAGGGTGTTCAATGCCGAGAAGGCCTGCCAGGAGCGTACGGACCGGGAACCGCAGTGCAGTCTGGGCCTGGCGATCGACCCCATGCGGCCGTACATCGCCGGGAACGTCGTGCCGACCCGTGTCTGGCACGCCGACGTACTCGACGCCGACTGCCAACTGCTGCGGGGCGAGGTGGTCATCGACGAGTCGGACACCCGCTCCACGCACTGGTTCCGGGTCCATCTGCCGAGCGCCGCCCCGGGCGCCGCCCCGGGCGGCATCGCCTGGCTGCCGGCCGTCCGCACGAAGGACCGCCCCCCGCTCCCGAGGTGTCCGTCCCCCACGGCCGCCCGCTGACCCGGACACCCCGAAGCGGTGGAGTGGCTGACAACCACCCTCACCCGGTACAGAATTGGGCAGGCTGACGGCGGGGGACGGTCATGGGGCAGGCGTCACGGGCATCACAGGTATCGCGGGCATTGTGGGTGGGGATACCCGTGCTTCTGGCGGGGCTCTTCTTCTGGTGGGCCTCGTACGCCACCACGATCATCGTCTGGGAGGGCCGCAAGCTGCTGTCCTGGCTGGCGGCGCCGCTGCTGCTCGTCGCCCTCCTGCTGTCGGCGGGGCTGGCGGTGAAGCTCGTCCGGCGCAAGAGGGGCGCCGGCGGCGGGAGCGCCGGGGTGGTCCTCGGATGGCTGGGCGCCGTCCTCGGGCTGGGCATCGGCATCTGGTGGCTGGTGTACGGGTCGTACCTGCAGGACCGGGCGTACATGCAGAACGTGCAGATCGTGAGCGAGCCGGTGCCCGAACTGGCGGCCCGCGCGCCCTATGTGGTGGGCAAGGCGCAGGCCGCCCCGCACCTCGGAGACGTGACCGGCGAGATCTCCGACATCACGTACCTGCCCGACTCGGACCGGTTCGCGACCCTCGTCGAGCGGCGCGGCTGGCTCTCCGGGTACGAGGTCGGCCTGGAGCAGGACGTCCCGCTCGGCGGCAACAGCCGCAGCCAGCAGCGCTGTTCGTTCGACGTGGACAAGGCCGACGCGAGGATCGGCGGCTGGTTCGGCCACAACCTCGGCCGGAAGATCTCGGCCCTGCAGCGCTGGGTGCGTTTCGACGCCGACGACGCGTACGTGAGCTGCTCGGGAGACACCCCGACCGTGGTCGTCCCCCTCAAGCGCCAGACCGGGCTCCTGGTGGTGACCGAACGGCCCGCCGGAGTCGCGCTCTACAACGGGCGGACCGGAAGGCTCACGATCACCACCGACACGGCCGAGGTGCCCGGCCCGTCCTATCCGCTGAGTCTCGCGGCCCGCCAGCGGGAGGGGACCGCGGCCGTCGGCAGCTTCAGCGACTGGTGGTTCGAGCGCAGCGGCTGGGACGCCTCCGAGGACGGGGCCAACGCGGGCAACGAGTCGGAGTTCACCCTCCGCCACCGCGACGCGAGCGGGCGCAGCGCGTACGTCACCCCCCTCACTCCCCAGGGGGAGGCCAGCTCGGTGGTGGCCGTGTCGACCGTACCGACCCGCCACCAGGGCGGCGGACTCGCCCCGATGACCGTCCACCGGCTCGATCCGACGTGGTCGTCACCCCAGGCGCTGGTCGCGCTGATCAAGGCCGAGTACCGGGACGTCTGCTGCTACAACGACGACCAGGTGTTCGAGGTCGTGCCGACCGGCGGCAGCACGTGGACCGCCACGATCGGCAGCTCGCAGAACATCCGCTACCGGGTCGAGGGCCGGGGCCAGGTGGGCGGACGTGAGGCGACCTGCCTGAAGGCCGCCGACGGAGGCCTCATCAAGTGCGCGTACGCGGCGCCCGGCTCGCCGGAGGAGCAGGAACTCCAGCGCAGGGAGCAGGAGAAGCAGAAACAGCAACAGGCGGTCCAGAGCCCGGGCGGCGGCGCCGCCAAGGACCCGGGCGACCTCACCGCCTACACCCCGGAGCAACTCGCCGACCTCCAACGGCGCGTGTCCGACGAGGTCGTCCGCCGGCTGAAGGGCGGCGGCTAGCGGCGCCCCTCGCAGGAGAGGGCCCGGGCCGGGGCGGGGGCTTCGGAACCCCGCCCCGGCCGGCCGGGAGGTCAGGCGGCGGCCGAAGCCGCCAGGGCCGGAGCTCCTCCCGCGGTGTCGGCGTCCGTATCGGCGTCCGCGAGGAGCGCCAGGAGCGAGGTACGGGCACGCGCGACGCGGGAGCGGACCGTGCCGATCGGGCAGCCGAGCGCGCTCGCCGCCTCGGCGTACGGGAGCCCCAGGACCTGGGTGAGGACGAAGACCTCGCGGCGCTCGGCGGGGATCGTACCCAGCAGCTCCGCGAGGGCGATTCCGTCCTCGAAGCCGGGCAGATCGCGCGGCTGGGCCCGTTCGGCGGCGGTCTGCCAGTCGTCCCGGTCCGAGATCCTGGGGCGGGCCGCCTTGTGGCGGAGGCTGTCGACGACCGTGCGCCGGGCGATCGAGAGCAGCCACGTACGGGCGGAGGAGCGGCCCTCGAAGCGGGGCAGGCTGCCCAGGGCGCGCAGGAAGGTCTCCTGGGTCAGGTCGTCCGCCGACTGCGGATCGGCGCTGAGGTAGGCCACGTAGCGCCGGACGTCACGGTGCAGGGCGCGTACGAAGCGGTCCACCGCGACGGGGTCGCCGTCCCGCGCGGCGAGCGCCAGCAGGGTCGTCGACTCGTCCGGCCCGCCGGTGCGGCGTGCGGGCGCCGTCTCTGCGGTGGTCGGGCGGGGAAGCAGGGCAGGGGTCATCGCCTGATGTCCTTCTGGGAATCCGGAATCCGGGACCGGCTCCGCGTGCGCGCACTGCGGCGCGCGGCGGGCCGGTGAGGGGTACGGCCCGCCGGACGGCGAGGCCGATGACCGAGGCGCGCAGCGGAGCGGCGTCGCGCGCGTCGGTGAGCCGGCTGTCAGATGACAGCGGTCCCGGGAGGCGGTCCCCGTGAGGTGATGGCGTGGACGAGCAGCAGTCCGCGCAGCGGCCGGGCGCGGAGGTCGGGGCCGACGCGCGGGCGCGGACGGTCGGCGGGCACGGGGAGCCGGAAGACACACCGCAGCGGTACGAGCAGCAGACCGGCCAGGGCGCGCAGGACGCGGAACGCGCCCTGCTCCCCGTACGCGAGCCAGAGACCGCAGAGCAGGGCGGCGAGGAGGTGCGCGGCCGCCATGCCGGCCGGTGCGGTGGAGCCGAGGTCGTGGCCGGCGGGCATCGGCATCGGCATGTGCATCTGCGCTTGCATCTGCACGGTCATGCCGCCGGCCATCGCGTGCGCGGCGTGGTGGGCATGCCCGCCCGTGCCGGGCGGCGGCCGGTCAGGCGAGGGGCCGACCGCGGCCTGGGCCAGTGTGAACCCGGTGTGCAGGGCGGCTTGGACGGCCACGGTCGCGGAGGTGACGGCCAGGAGGCCGCGTTCGCGAACGGAGAGGATCCACGCGACCGATCCGGTGGCCGCCACGCCCGCTGCCATCGCCCACCAGGGGACGCTCCTTCCCGACATGAGGAGGTGGCCGAGGGACGCGAGCAGCACGCAGACGGCCGCGAACAACGCGGCCCTGAACGCGCGGCAACATCGACCGGGAGTCATGGCGGGCTCATCGTCGCACCCCTCTCAAGACGGCCACAGAGGGGCGCCGGTAATTGGCACGACCGGACAAAACCATATGTGTCGCACGCCACAACAGCCCTGGGGAACCCGCAGGTTCACCGCTCCGACTCCTGCCCTGGACCCGAACGGGGCCCATGGAAGGGGAGTCGGTGGTGGGGGAGCGGACGGCGACGGTGAAGGCCGCGCAGGCGGCGGAGGGCGGCCGGCTGACGGCGCTGCTCACGAGTGCCATGGCCTTCTCGATGCTCCAGCTGTTCCTGCTCGGCGCGTTCGGCCTGCGCCTCGTGGACGAACTGGGGGTCTCGCCGACCGTCCTCGGCCTGACGACCACGATCGGCTTCGGAACGGCGGCCGTGCTCTCGCCGGTCGGCGGCCGCATGGTGGACCGGGCGGGTCCGCGCCGCTCCCTCGTCGTCCTACTGCTGGTGTCCGCGGCCGCGCTCGCGCTGATCGGCGCAGCGCCCGGGCCGGGTTTCCTCCTCGCCGCCGTGGCGCTCGGCGGTCTGCCGCAGGCTCTGGCCAATCCGGCGACCAACAAGGCGATCCTGGCCGCCGTCCCGCCCGCCCGGCGCGGATCGGTGACCGGGATGAAGCAGTCCGGTGTCCAACTCGGCGCGTTCGCAGCCGGGTTGCCGCTGGCGGCGTTCGCAGGGTGTGTCGGCTGGCGCGGGGCCGTGTGGACGGCCGCCGCCGCGGCCGCGCTGGCCGCCCTCTGGGCGCGGCGCGCCCTGCCCGCCGATCCGCCGGCGAAGGCCGCGGCGCCGGGCGCTTCGCTCGTCCCGCGGGGAGCCATCGCCTGGCTCGCGGTCTTCTCCCTCTTCCTGGGCTGCGGAATCGCCTCGGTCAACACGTACGTGGCCCTTTTCGGCGCCCAGAAGCTCGGCATGGGGCCGACGGCGGCCGCGGCCCTGGTGGCGGTCCTCGGTGTCTCGGGTATCGCCGGCCGGGTGGGCTGGTCGAAGGCGGCCGGACCGGGGCGCGCCGAGTGGCTGCCCGGCGCGCTGGCGGCAGGCGCCGTACCGGCCGCCTGCCTGTTGGCCGCCGCGCTGTACGCCCGGCCGCTGGTCTGGGTCGCGGTCGTCGCCGTCGGGGCCTTCGCCGTCTCCGGCAACGCCGTCTCGATGGTGCTGGTGATGCAGCGGGCCGCCCCCGGCCGGGCCGGCCAGGACTCCGCGCTCGTCGCCGCCGGGTTCTTCGCCGGGTTCGCGGTCGGGCCGCCGCTGTTCGGACTGCTGGCGCAAGCGGGCCGGTACGGGCCGGGCTGGCTGCTGGTCGCCGCCGAGTTCACCGCTGCCGCCGCCGTCGCGACGGCCTGGGCCGTACGGGAACGGCGGCTCGGCCCGCGAACGGAGACCCCGGCGTGACCCCGGTGAACTGGGCGGGCCGGGCACTGGCCGACGTACTCGACCGGGCCGCCGCCACCCGTACCGGGACCGGCGACCGGTTCCCGCTGTACGCCGACCCGGACACCGGCCGCTGGACGACCACCGGCCGCGGGGCCTGGACCGGCGGCTTCTGGGCCGGGCTGCTGTGGCTGCGGGCCCGGCACACCGGGGACGCGGGCGACCGGGCGGCCGCCGCCGCGTGCACGGCACGGCTGGCCGACTGGGTCGAGGCCGACACCGCGACGCGCGGGCTGATCCTCTGGTACGGGACGGCGCTCGCCGGCGGAGATCCCGGGGCGCGGGAGCTGCGGACCCGGGCCGCCAAGGCCGCGCTGGCCGCGCTGGACCCCGAACTGGGGCTGGTGCCCTGGGGGTCGGCCTTCGGCGGCCCCCGGCTGCTGGCCCGGGTCGACGGCGTACCCGGCATGGTGGCGCTGCTCGCCGCAGCGGGCCCGGAGGGCGCACGGGCCGCCGCCTCCCACCTCCACCGGCATCTCGACCTCTGCCTCGGTGCGGGCGGACGCACCGTACCGGCCTGGGAGTTCGACGCCGAGACGGGCTGGCGGGCGTGTGACGAGCCGCCGGCCGGCTGGAGCCGGGGCAGCGCCTGGCTGCTCCTGGCGGTGGCCGACGCCCTGCACCGCCCCGAGGTCGCCCGGAGCGCCCCGGACCGGCTGGAGGCGGCGGCCCAGCGGCTGGCCGACGCGTGGACGCGGCCCTGCACCCCGTTCGTCCCGCTGGCGGACGAGGCGCGGCCGACCGGTCCCCTCGACACCTCCGCCGCCGCCATCGCGGCCGTCGCGCTGCTGAAACTCGCCCGGGTGCCCGGTTGCCCGGCCGCGGCGCAGTACGCGTACCGGGCCGCCGCGGTCCTGGAGCGCCTGGTGGGCGAGCACCTGACCCGGGGCATGCTGCTGGACGGCTGCTACGACGCAGGGAAGGGCATTGCGGTACGCCACGAGCTGGTGTGGGGCGACTTCTTCCTGGCGCTCGGCCTGGCGGCGCTGACCGGGCTGGTCGAGATCGGGGACGTGTAGCAGGCCTTATGCCCCGTCCCTCTCGTACGTCTCGTGCTTCTCGTACGTACGGAGTACCCGGCGGGCCACCGAGGTGATGTGGAGCTCGTCCGGGCCGTCGAGGATCCGGGCCGCGCGGCCGGTGCGGAAGAGCGCCGGCAGCGGGGTGTCGGGACCGAGCCCGGCCGCGCCGTGGACCTGGATGGCCGCGTCCGCGACCTGCTGGAGCATCCGGGCCGCGGCGACCTTGGCCAGCCCCACCTCCACGTGCGCGTCCAGGCCGGCGGCGATCTTCGCCACTGCCTCGTGGACCAGCGGGCGGGTGGTGCGCAGCGCGAGGAGCGCCTCGAACACGTGCCGCTGGACGAGCTGGTGGCCGCCCAGCGGACCGCGCGACCCGGTGCGGGAGTTGGCGCGTGCGCACATCAGGTCGAAGGCGCGCTGGGCCTGGCCGAGCCAGCGCAGGCAGCGCAGGGTGCGCCCCAGCTGGAGCCGTTCCGCGGCGATGGCCAGGGCATTTCCGCGCCGGCCGAGGAGGTGGTCGGCGTCCACCGAGACCCGGTCGAAGTCGACTTCCCACTGGCCGGAGGCCCCGAACACGGGCAGTTCGCGTACGACGCCGAAACCGGGGGAGTCGGTGGCGACCAGCAGGAGGGAGAGGCCCTCGCGGTCCCCGGGCTCCCCGTCGGTCCGGGCGAGCACGGTCACCAGATCGGCAGCGGCCGCTCCCGAGACGAACCACTTGCGGCCGCTGACGCGCCAACCGCCGTCGGGCCGTTCCTCGGCGCGGGTCGCGGTACGGAACGGATCGGTTCCGGGGGTGTCGGGTTCCGTCATGGCGTAGCAGGCACGCAGCTCCCCGGCGGCCAGCCTTCCGGGGTACCGGTCGCGGACCCGGTCGCTGCCGTGCTTCCACAGCATGGCCGTGTCGAGCAGGGGCGCGGAGCCGAGCGCCGCCGGTCCGTGGTCGCTCGCTCCTTCGGCTTCGGCGAGCAGCGCGTATCGCGCCAAGGGGAGCCCCTGGCCGCCGAGTTCCACGGGCAGCGGCAGCGCCCACAGGCCCTCCTGCCTGGCCTGGGCCTGCAACTCCCGCAGGGCCGCGGCGGCGGGCGGGCCGCCCGCGTCGAGTACGGGCTCGCAGGGCATGACCCGGCTCCGGACGAACCGCGTGACCCGCTCTTGCAACTCCCCATCTCCCCAAGGGAGTTCTGCGTAGGCGTGATCCGCATCTCCGTGGCTCTGCACCACTTTCCTCCAACGTGCCGGGAACCCGTGGGAACGGCAGTCCGACTGCCTCCCCGAGGAACTGGTCGGGCGCGCACCCGCACCGGTTCCCGCGTTGCGCACATCCGAGAAGAGGAGAGGCATGGCTTCACCAGCCGTCACCCGCACGGTCCGGCCACTCGAAGGACTGCACCTCGCCGCCTCGGGGCCGCCCGGGCTGACCGGCCTGGCCGCGGAGCACCTGGGGCTCCTCGGCGCGAGAGCGGGAGCAGGAGCAGGAGCGAGAGCGGAGCCGGCCGAACCCCGGGACGGCCGTACGGCGCACATCGCGCTGTCCGGCGGCGACTTCGACCGGCAGGACGCGACCGTCCGCTGGTCGGCGCACCGGTCGAACGGGATGACCGACGAGGCCACGGTCCAGGCGGCCACCGGCATCATGGCCGTGCACGGTCGGCGCGACGGCGCGCCCCGCGGCCTGGCCGTGGACTACGCCGCCACCGCCACGGGCGTACTCGCCGTACAGGGGCTGCTCGCCGGGCTGCTGGCCCAAGCCCGGGGCGGCGGGGCGGCCGGGGTTTCCACGAGCGCCGATCGGGCCGGGCTGCTGGCGGTCTCCCAGTACCTCGCCGCAGCCGGGGCCGACGAGGGAGAGGCCGCCGAACTGGCCCCGGGCGGACCACCCTTCACCTCCGCCGACGGCGTCCTCTTCGAGCTGGAGACCCTCGACCCGGGTGCCTGGGCCGCGTTCTGGCGGGCCCTGGAGGCCCCTTTCGGCGCCGTGCGAGCGGGGTGGCGGCCGTTCCAGTTCCGGTACGCCACCGCCTGCGCCCCCTTCCCGACGGCCCTGCACGACACCGCCCGAACGCACTCCTGGCGGCGGATCGAGGCGGCGGCCGCCGCCTCCGGCGCCGAGGTCTGCCGACTGCGGACCCTCGCCGAGCGCGCGGCCGAACGCGACGGCGCCGCGCCCTGGACCCTCGCCCCGTACGGCTTCGGACACCGGACCCGCGCCACGCACCGCGACCGCGTGGCCCCCGCCCCCGCCCGGCCGCTGGCCGGGCTGACCGTGCTCGAAGCGGGCCGCCGGATCCAGGCCCCCCTCGCCGCCCGCCTGCTGGGCCTCCTCGGCGCCGATGTCGTCCGGATCGAGCCCCCGGGCGGAGACCCCCTGCGCGGGATGCCGCCCGCCTGCTCCGGGATCTCCGCCCGCTGGCTCGCGCTGAACCGCGGCAAGCGGGCCGTCGAGGTGGACATCAAGTCCGCCGCGGACCGGCGCCGACTGCGCCAGATGGCCGCCGGCGCCGACGTCTTCCTGCACAACTGGGCCCCCGGCAAGGCGGCCGCGCTGGGGCTCGACTCCGTCCATCTGGCCGCCGTGAACCCCGCGCTCGTCTACACCTACACGGGCGGCTGGGCGGGCCGCATCCCCGGCGCCCCCATGGGTACGGACTTCATGGTGCAGGCCCGCACCGGCGTCGGCGAAGCCGCCCGCCCTCAGGACGAGGCACCCGCGCCCTCCCTGATGACCCTGCTCGACGTACTCGGCGGACTCCTGGGCGCCGAGGCCGCACTGGCCGGACTGCTCCTGCGCGAGCGGAGCGGCGGAGCGGGCGTCCGCGTCGACTCCTCGCTGCTCGGAGCCGCCGACGTGCTCACCGCCCCGGCCCTGCGCCGGGCGCTGCGCGGGGAGGACCCGCGCCGGCCGGCCGGCTTCCGGCGGCCGCTGCGCACCGCGGACGGCTGGATCGCCCCCACCGACACCTGCGCCCGCGCGGCCGCCGCGTACGACCTGCGCGAACTGCCCACCGCCGAGGCCCTGGCGCAGCTGCGCGCCCACGGCCTGTCCGCGACCCCCGTCACCGCCGAGCCTGCCGACCTGCACCACGACCCGCGCTTCCCCGGCTCGATCAGCCGCGACGCGCACGGTGCCCCCGCCGTTCCCGACCCCTGGAGCTTCGTATGACCGTCGTCCTGCACGACCTGCTGCCCGCCGGCCTCCGCCGTGGCTGGGCGGCCGACGGGATCTGCCCCGACCTCGACCTCTACAGCCTGTTCCGGGCACGCCAGATCGCCGATCTGCACGCCACCGCCGTCGTCGACGCCAAGGGCGAGCTCTGCTACACCGCGCTGGACCGCAAGGTGCGATGTCTGGCCGCCGGCCTCGCCGGCCTCGGCGTACGCCCCGGCGAGGTGGTCGGCGTCCAACTCCCCAACGGCAGGGGCGCGGTCATCGCCGAACTGGCCCTGGCCGCCCTCGGCGCGGTGGCGCTGCCCTTCCCGATCGGCCGGGGGAGCCTGGAGGCGGAAGCCCTGCTGCGCAAGGCGGAGGCCGTCGCGGTCCTCGCCCCCGTCGAACACCGGGGCAGCCACCCCGCCGCCGATCTGCGGGCCCTGGTTCCGGCCCTGCCGGAGCTGCGCCATGTCATCGCCGCCGGGCGGGCCGGCAGCGCGCCTGAAGGAACGATTCCGCTCTCCGGGCTGCTGCGCTGCGACCCGGCCGCGTTCGTGCCCGCCCGGCCCGACCCCGACAGCGCCGCCCGCATCCTCGTCTCCTCCGGCTCGGAGGCGGAGCCGAAGATGGTCGCCTACTCCCACAACGCGCTCGCCGGGGGCCGGGGCAACTTCCTCGCCTCGCTGATGCCCGACGGGACCCCGCCGCGCTGTCTGTTCCTCGTACCGCTCGGGTCCGCGTTCGGGTCCAACGGCACCGCCGTCACCCTCGCCCGGCACGGCGGAACGCTGATCCTGCTCGACCACTTCACTCCGGAGGCCGCCCTCGCCGCCGTACGCGAGCACCGGCCGACGCACATCCTGGGCGTCCCGACCATGGTCCGCATGATGCTGGACCGGTGGGATGGGCGGCCGGACGGCCTCGACCCCGGCGCGGGCGAACTGCCCTCGCCCACCGCCCTGGTCCTCGGCGGCTCGGCCCTGGACGAGACCACGGCCGAGGACGCGGCCCGCGCCTTCGGCTGCCCGGTCGTCAACCTCTACGGCTCGGCCGACGGGGTCAACTGCCACACCGGGCTCGGTGCCGGGTACCCCGGGGCCGAGGCGCACACGGGAGTGGTGGCAGGCCGACCCGACGCCCGCGTCGCGGACATCCACATCGCCGACCCCGACACGCACGAGCAGCTCCCGGACGGCGAGATCGGCGAGATCATCGCGCGCGGTCCCATGACCCCGATGTGCTATGTGGGCTCCCCGGAGCTGGACGCCCGCTACCGCACCCCCGATGGCTGGGTCCGTACGGGAGACCTCGGCCTGATCGACGAGGACGGGGCCCTGCACCTCGTCGGCCGCCTCAAGGACATCGTGATCCGCGGCGGGGCCAACATCAGCCCCGCCGAGGTCGAGCGGGAGCTCGCCTCCCACCCCCGGGTACGGGACGTGGTGTGCGTCGGCATCCCGGACCGGCTGATGGGCGAGCGCCTCGCGGCCTGCGTCGTACCGCGAGGCCCCGAGGCACCCGCCCTCGCATCGCTCGGCGAGCACCTCACCCGCCGCGGGCTCGAACAGCGCAAGCACCCCGAGCGCCTGCTGGTGCTCGCGGAACTCCCGCTCACCCCGGCCGGCAAGCCCGACCGCGCGGCACTCCGCGAGCGGCTGACGCAGCCCGCACGCTCCGCCCCCGCCGCGGCCCCGGCGCCCCCGCTCGCCCACGCGGGCTGACGCGCCCGCAGAACGGCACCGGCACATGCGCAAAGGGTGGGAGGGCGACCGGAGTTGCCCTCCCACCCCTCGTGGGGGTGCCGCGCGCGTCAGGAAGCGCCCGCGGCCTTCTTCAGCTCGGCCGCCGCGTTGCGGTAGACGGGCAGCAGATCGAGGTCAGTGCCCGGGTAGTTGACGATCTCGATCTGCCGGGCGCCCGAATCGGGCAGGACCGTACCGGTCGACATGTGGGCGTTGTCCAGGACCAAGGCGGGCTTCCTCCCCGACAGTTCGGCGAGTTGCGCCGGGGTGACCGCCTCGGGGCCGTACGTGCCGACCGGCGCGGCCCCGGCCAGCCTCGCGGACCAGGTGGTGAACACCTGGCTGACGACCGCCGGGCTCTTCCCGCCCGGCCAGGAAGCCTGGACGTCCTTCGACAGCTTCGCGTACTCGGAGTCGAACGACGCCGTCCACCGCGCGGCGGCCTCCTCGGTGCCGAACAGCTTGCCCAGCCTGGCCACTTCGGCCTTGACCTTGTCGGCGTCGTTGTCGAGGTCCACCTCGACCAGTTCGGCCTTCGAGCCGGCCGCCTCCTTGATCTTCGCCGCGTACGGCTCGAAGGGCGCGTAGAGCACGAAGTCGGCCTTGCCGACGGCGGCCAGGTCGGAGGGCTTGGGGTCGTAGTCCGGGGCGTGGTGTACCGACTGCGGCACGATCACCCTGACGTCCTCGGCCCCGGCGGCCTTGGCGAAGGCCCCCTCCCAGGTGGTGGTGACCACGACGGCCGGTTTTCCGCCGTGGTGGCCGGGTGCGCCGTCCTTCGAAGCGGTGTCGGTGTTGCCGTTGCCGCAGCCGGTGGCGAGAGCCGTCAGGGCCGCGGTCAGTGCGAGGAGGGAAGCGAATCGGACGCGGGTGCGCGCCATGTGCTGGTGCTCCGTTCGGGGATGAGATGGACCGCGAGGACGAGCGCCCCCGCGGTGAGGACGAGGACGGGTCCCGGCGGCCAGTCGAGCCGCAGGGCGAGGAGGAACCCGGTCAGGTTCACGGCCACCCCGATGCCGACCGCCCACGCCGTGATGGACCGCAGCGAAGTGCCCAGGCGGCGTGCCGCCAGTGCCGGCAGCAGGGTGAGGGCGTCGACGAGGAGTGCGCCGGTGAGCTTGATGGCCCCGGCGACCGCCACCGCGACCAGGACCAGCAGTACGGCGGTCAGCGCCCGGACCGGGACGCCCGAACACTGGGCCAGCTCACGGTCGTACAGCAGCAGGGCCACATCGCGCCGCCGCCACCAGAACAGCCCCGGTACGAGGGCCGCCAGCGCGCCGAGCACCACGAGGTCGGCGGTACCCACGGACAGGATCGAGCCCCACAGCAGGGCGAACGCACCGGAGGCGTTGACCCCCGATACGGCCAGGACGAGCAGCGCGGCCGCGATGGCCAGGCTCATCAGCAGGCCCATGGCCCCGGACAGCCCGTCGGGGGTACGGGCGAGCGGCGCCACCCCGGCGCCGGCCAGGGCGCAGGCGACGAGGGCGCACAGCATCGGGTCCAGCCCGGTCAGCAGCCCGACCGCGATGCCCAGCAGGGCGACGTGCATCATCGCGAAGCGCACCGGCATGATGTCGAGCCCGACGATGACCACGCCGATCACCGGCAGGCCGACCGCCGCCAGCAGCAGGGCGAAGCCCGCCCGCTGTACGGGGACCAGCTGGAGCAGTTCGCCGAGATCGGCGCCGGCGAGGATCACGCGACCTCCCGCAGCCGGCCCGCGGCCATCTCCAGCACGCGGTCACAGCGCTGCGCGAGCGCCCGGTCGTGCGTCACCACGACGAGGGTCACCGGCAGGGCGGCCAGTACGTCGGCCGCCTCCTCCTGGCCGTCGAAATCCAGTGCGGCGGTCGGCTCGTCGGCCAGGAGCACCTCCGCCCCCGCCGCCACCGCGCCGATCGCCCGGGCCAGGTACATCCGCTGCAACTGCCCGCCGGACAGCGTGTGCAGCGGCCTGTCGAGCAGTGCGCCGACGCCCAGTTTCCGTGCCGCTTCGGCCGCCTCGGCCGGTGCGCCGCCGCTGGCCAGCAGCTCGTCCCCGAGGAGCGGGAACCGGCCGGCCGCCGGCTTCTGCGGGATCCAGGCGCAGGAGCGCCGCCGCCAGGCCCATTCGGCCGCCGAGGCGGTACCGCGGCCGCCGACCAGGATGCTGCCTGACACCTGGCGGTGCAGCCCGAGTACCGCGCGCAGCAGCGTGGTCTTGCCCGAGCCGTTGGTCCCGGTCAGCGCGACGCGCTCGCCCGGCGCGATCTCCAGGTCCACCTCGGCGACCGCCTCGATCCGGCCGTGGCGGCAGGCGACCCCCCGCATGCGTACGTCCAGCCCGCCCATCCGTCGCCCTCCCGTCGTCCGCGTGCCGGGTGGCTCCCCGCACCCGGAGTTGGTCGGACGCAGGCCGCTCCCGGTTCCGGCGGCGGGCGGCGGATCCGCTTCGGTTCGGGTGGGGACCGGCCCGGGCGGGACGGACCTGCGCGGGAAAGGCCGGGGCGGGCCGTCAGGCCGGGGCAGGTGGCGCCGCCGGGTCCGCGGCCGGGGCGGGCGCCGGATCGGTGCCGCCCTGGTCGAGCCGGAACGGCGGGTACTCGTCCGTCATCAGCGCGGCGTACGCGGCCACGCGCAGCACCCACCGGTGCAGCCCCACGATCAGGTCGAACAGGTCGCGCGGGTACGTCGCGGTGAAGGCGAGCGCCACCACCGCGATGAGGGCCAGCAGCGTGATCAGACCGCCGCCCGCGCACCATCCGTGCCGCATGCCGCCGGTGAAGAAGGCGATGACCAGGTAGTGCGGGATCGCCAGCAGCCACCACTTCACCAGGACCAACGGCCGGGACAGGCGCTCCGGGTAGGCGACCTCCAGGCGTGCCGGATAGCCGGGCTCCGGGCCCAGGCTGAAGGGCGGGTACCGGTCGGTGCCGAGGGCGCCGTACGCGTAGAAGGAGACCCGCCACGACCAGCGGAGCACGCCGACGTTGAAGTCGAACAGGCCGCGCGGATAGCGCCCGGTGAACAGGATCGCGAAGAAGGCGATCACGCTGACCGCGATGAAGGCGATCCAGAGGAAGAACAGCACGATGTAGTGCGGGATCGCCAGGATCCACTTCACCAGCCAGAGCCAGCGCGACAGCGGGCTGTCGAGGTCGGCGCTCACCCTGACCGACCGGTAGTGGGAAGCGTTCGCGGACATGATTGCGTCACCGTCCCGTGTCCGGCGTCGTCGAACCCCCGGGCCTCGTGCCCCTCCATCATCCGTGCCGCACGCGGCAGGCTCCAGTCGGCGTGCCCGGTGTCCGGATGTGACAGACAACCGTCATTGCGGCCATCTGCCCGTCCGGCCAGGATGGACACATGCCCACGCCCCACCGCGTCGTGATCGCGGTCTTCCCCGATGTCGACCTGCTCGACGTCACCGGCCCCGCCGAGGTCTTCGCCCTCGCGAGCCGGGAGGCCGGGCGTCGGCTGTACGACGTACGCCTGGCGGGCCCGGACGGCGGCCAGGTCACGACCTCGGCCGGTGTCCGGCTGGTCACCGACCTCTCCTTCGCCGAGGTCGGCGCCGCCGTGGACACGCTCGTGGTGCCCGGCGCCGTCGAGCTCGCGGAGGAGGGACCGGTCGCGCGCGTCGACGAGGCGGTGGTGCGGTGGGTCGCCGCCACCGCCCCGCACGCCGCGCGCGTGGCCTCGGTGTGCGTCGGCGCCCACCTGCTGGCGGCGGCCGGCCTGCTGGACGGGCGCCGGGCCACCACCCACTGGTCCACGGCGGGCCGGCTGGCGGCCGAGTACCCGCGGGTGGAGGTCGACCCGGACCCGATCTTCGTCCGCTCAGGCCGGGTGTGGACCGGGGCCGGGATCAGCGCCTGCATGGACCTGACGCTGGCCCTGGTGGCCGAGGACCACGGCGAGGAACTGGCCCTGGCGGTCGCCCGGCAGCTGGTCATGTACCTCAAGAGGCAGGGCGGCCAGAGCCAGTTCAGCGTGCCGCTCAGCCGCCCGGCGGCCTCCCGCAGGGACATCGACGCCCTGCGGGTCTACATCGCCGAACACCTCGGCGCGGACCTGTCGGCGGCCGCGCTCGCGCAGCGCATGAGCCTGAGCGAGCGCCATTTCGCCCGTACGTTCCGCAGGGAGCTGGGCACCAGCCCCGCCGCCTACGTGGAGGCCGTACGGGTGGAAGCCGCCCGCCGGCTGCTGGAGACCACCGACCAGCCGCTGGAGCAGGTCGCCGCGGCGGCCGGCCTCGGCTCGGTGGAAACGCTGCACCGGGCCTTCCGCAAGCAGATCTCGACGACCCCGGCCGCGTACCGCCGCCGCTTCCGTACCGCCCACTGACCGCCCGGCGCGACCGCGCGCCGGGCCGCGCTTCGCCATGCCCGCTTCCCGAGAGAAGGACCCCTTCACCATGTCCGCATCCACCGCAGCCGCTGCATCCACCGGGTCCGCGGCACCCGCCGCATCCACCACGAGCAGCGCGTCCGAGTCGCTGCGCGATGTGATCGGCCTGCCCGGCACGCTGCCCCGCCTGGCGGAGTCCGTCCTGGTCATGGTCGACTTCCAGAACACCTACCGCTCCGGTGTGATGGCCCTGGACGGCGCCGAGGAGGCTCTGGCGGCGGGCGCCCGCCTGCTGGCCGCGGCCCGGGCCGCCGGCGCGCCGGTCGTGCACGTCGTCAACGACGGCGGCGAGGGGACCCCGTACGACATCCGGGCCGAGGTCGGCGCCATCAGCGCCGAGGTCGCACCGCGGGAGGGAGAGCCGGTCGTGGTCAAGCAGTTCCCGAACGCCTTCCACGCCACCGAGCTGGAGAGGACCCTGCGGGAGCTGGGCACCGGACCCGACCTGGTGATAGCCGGGTTCATGACGCACATGTGCGTCACTTTCACCGCCCAGGGCGCCTTCAACCTGGGCTACCGCCCGGTCGTCGTCGCCGAGGCCACCGCGACGCGCGCCCTGGCGGCGCCCGACGGCACGCTGATTCCGGCCGCCACCCTCCAGGCGGCCGGCCTCACCACGATCGCCGACCTCTTCGCCCCGGTGGCCCCCACGGTCGACTCCCTCCCGGCCTGACCCGGAACGCGGCAGGGCCCCGGACCGAAACGCTCCGGGGCCCTCCCGGGCACCTCCGCGATGTCCCGGGCGTCCAGCGCGGCCTGGAGGGCGCCGGCGGCGCCCTCGCACTCGGGGTCGCTCGCCGGCTCCGGCGGCAGTGCCTCCGGCGTCAGTGGATGACGCTGAAGCTGCGCCAGGGGAGGCTGACCGGGGCCGTGACGTTCGAGAGCGTGGTGGCGACGTAGATGCCTTCGTTCCCCAAGGGCGTGCTGCAGTCCGCCGTCCGGTACAGCACGACGTCGACGAGGGTGTTGTTCTCCACGTGGGTGGCGCCCTTCGGAAGGGCGATCCTGTGGCATCCGTTCACCGAGGTGTTCGAGTAATTCAGCTCCGCCGGCGAGTCGTGGCTGCGGAACGTCAGCACGCCGACGGTGCTCCGGCCCAGGCCCGAGCAGGCGGTGGCGGTCAGCAGCAGTGCTGCGGCCGCGGTGATGACGCCGATACGCCGGCTGTGGGACATGGCGCGGTCCTCGTCTGTGCGGTGGTGACTGCCTTGCCCACAGCCTGCCCCCGCCGGGCGCGGGCGGCATCCGGTGCTCGGCCGGGCGGATGAACGCGGCCGAGCCGGGAAGGGACTCGGCCATGACCACCGACCTTCGCATCGGCGTCCTCGGATACGGGCTCCGCGGCAGCATCGCGCGGACGGCACACCGGCCCGGCCGCGGCGCGACCGTCACCGCCGTCGCGGATCCCGATCCGCGGGCCCGGGAGGAGGCCGCCGCGGCCTTCCCCGGCGCCCGCGCCGCCCCCGATCCCGCCGCCGTGATCGAGGATCCGGACGTCGACGCCGTCCTCGTCCTGACCCCCGACCACACCCACGCCGACCTGGCCTGCAGGACGCTCGTCACCGGGAAGCCCGTCTTCGTCGAGAAGCCGCTCGCCATCACCGTCGACGGCTGCGACGAGATCCTGCGCACCGCCCGCGCGACGGGCACCCCCCTGTACGTCGGGCACAACATGCGGCACATGCCCGTCGTGCGGATGATGCGCGAGCTGATCGCGGCCGGCGCGATCGGGCGGGTCAGGACCGTCTGGGTCCGGCACTTCGTCGGCTACGGCGGCGACTGGTACTTCAAGGACTGGCACGCCGAGCGCCGCCACACCACGGGCCTGCTGCTCCAGAAGGCCGCGCACGACATCGACGTACTGCACTGGCTGGCCGGCTCCTACACCGACGACGTCCAGGCGATGGGCGACCTGCTGGTCTACGGGGACAACCCGCACCGGCGCGCCCCCGGCGAACCCAAGCCCGACGACTGGTACACGGAGGACGGCCACTGGCCCCCGCACACCCAGCGCGGACTCAACCCCGTCATCGACGTCGAGGACGTCTCGCTGCTCAACCTCCGCCTCGCGGGCGGCGTTCTGGCCGCCTATCAGCAGTGCCATTTCACCCCCGACTACTGGCGCAACTACACCGTCATCGGCGACGCCGGCCGCCTGGAGAACTTCGGCGACGGCCCGGGTTCCGAGGTCCGGGTCTGGAACGCCCGGCGCTCCGGATACCGGGCCGTGCCGGACGCCTCGTACGCCGTCCCCGACGCGCAGGACACGGGCGGGCACGGGGGCGCCGACCCGCTGCTGATCGACGAGTTCCTGCGCTTCGTGCGGCACGGCGGAGCGACGGACACCTCGCCGGTCGCCGCCCGGATGGCGGTCGCGGCGGGCTGCATGGCGACGGAATCCCTGCGCGACGGGGGCACGCCCCGACGGGTACCACCGCTCGATCCGGCCCTGGCGGCGTACTTCGACGAGGGCCAGGTACCGTCCGGGGGCCGTTGAACCGCCACGCCGGCCCCGGCATTTGCCCAAGAGTTCCCCAAGGGCGGGCCCGCCTCCGGATCCCCGGCCGCGGGGGGCCTAGCTTGGGCCCGCATGAGCGTCCTTGCCGAGCAGCACCGGGCCGACGGGACTCCTGGGCGGCGTCGCCTGGTACGGGGCGCCCTCACCGGGGCCCTGGCCCTGGGCGCCGGACTGGCCGCCGGCGGCGGCTCCACCGGCGGCTCCACCCGGACCGGCTTGAACGGTCCGCGGCCCGACACGCCCGAGGCGGCGCTGCTGGAGCTGTCGGTCGGCAACGCCCGCTGGCGGACCTTCCACGAGCGGCATCCCGACGCCACCCGGACCGTACGGCAGGCGCTGGTCGGGGGACAGCATCCGTTCGCCGTCATCCTGGGCTGCGTCGACTCCCGCGTTCCGCCGGAGCTGGTCTTCGACCAGGGGCTGGGCGACCTGATGACCGTGCGGTCGGCCGGTGAGGTGCTGGACGACGCCGTGCTCGGAAGCATCGCGTTCGGGGTCGTGGAGCTGGCCATTCCGCTGGTGGTGGTGCTCGGGCACCAGTCCTGCGGGGCCGTGACCGCCGCGGTCCGCGCCGCCGAGGGGCTGGAGCAGCTGCCCGGACACCTGCGCTACCTGGCGGAGCAGATCCGTCCGGCCGTCGACCGCACGCTGAGCAGGGACGCGCGCGTCGATGCGGCGGTCACCCAGAACGTCCGGCTCGTCCGCTCCCGGCTGGCGGCGGAGCCCGATCTCGCCGCCCGGGTCGCGGCCGGAAGGCTGGCCGTGGTGGGAGCACGGTACGAACTCACCAGCCAGCGGGTGCGCCGGATTCGCTGAGCAGATCTCCAGGTCCCGGTGTACGCAGTCAGGACGGGTCGGTCTCCTCCGGGTCCGGCAGCGCCTGCTCCGACCAGATGACCTTTCCCTCCGGCGTGTACCGGGCCCCCCAGCGGCGGCTGAGCTGGGCCACCAGGAAGAGGCCGCGACCCCCCTCGTCGGTGGTCTGGGCGTAGTGCAGCCGCGGCGAGCTGCTGCTGCCGTCGAAGACCTCGCAGGTCAGCACCCGGTCGTGCAGGAGCCGTACGCGGACCGGCTCGGCGCCGTGCCGGATCGCGTTAGTGATCAGCTCGCTCAGCACCAGCTCCGTGCCGAAGGTGAGCTCCGACAGGCCCCACTCCTCCAGCTTCTCCATGGCGAGGGCCCGCATGGCCCCGACCGCACTCGGCTCGAACGGGACCTCCCACTCGGCGATGCGCTCCGCAGGCAGCGCAGACGTCCGTGCGACCAGCAGGGCGACGTCGTCGCGCGGACGCACCGGCAGCAGTTCCGCCAGGACCTCCCGGCAGGTCTCCTCCGGGCTGCGGTCCGCGTGCGCCAGGGCCGAGCGGAGCAGTACGAGCCCCTCGTCGATGTCGCGGGCGCGGTCCTCGATCAGTCCGTCGGTGTACAGCACCAGCTGGGTTCCCTCGCTCAGGTCCAGCTCCGCCGACTCGAAGGGGAACCCGCCGAGCCCCAGCGGCGCGCCCGCGGGCAGCTCCGGGATCTCCACCGTGCCGTCGGGGCGCACCACGGCCGGGGGCATGTGGCCGGCCCGTGCGACCGTGCAGTGCTGGGTCACCGCGTCGTACACGGCGTACAGGCAGGTGGCCCCGATCAGGCCGCCCTCGGCGCCGTCGCCGCCCGCCACGCTCTGGTCGATGTACTGGACGAGGTCGTCGAGGCGGGCGAGGAGCTCGTCGGGCGGCAGGTCCAGGGACGAGAAGTTCAGTACGGCCGTACGCAGCCGCCCCATGGCCGCGGCGGCGTGCAGACCGTGCCCGACGACGTCGCCGACGACGAGGGCGACGCGGGCGCCCGGGAGCGGGATCACGTCGAACCAGTCGCCGCCCACCCCCGACTGCGCGGGCAGGTAGTAGTGCGCCACCTCCACGGCGCTCTGCTCGGGCAGGTCGCGCGGCAGCAGGCTGCGCTGGAGGGTCACGGCCAGGGCGTGCTCGCGCGTGTACCGGCGCGCGTTGTCGATGCTGACCCCGGCGCGGGCGACGAGCTCCTCCGCCAGCGAGAGGTCCTCTTCGTCGAAGGGCTCCTTCTCGGAGCGCCAGAAGTTGACCAGGCCGAGGACGACCCCGCGGGCCTTGACCGGTGCCGTGATCAGGGAGTGGACTCCGAACTCGACGATGGCCCGGGCCCGGGGCGGGTCCTGGGCGTGCCACCCCGGCGCGTCGGCCAGATCGGTCACCATCTCGGCGCGGCCGCTGTTGAGCCCGCGCGCCTGCGGTGTGGTGGACACGAAGTCGATCAGCCGGCCGCGCGGGTAGAGCGGGACGTCGTCCCGGATGCCGCTCACCCCGGTGCGCCGCAGGTCGGCCTTGAGGGCGGTGGGCTCGTCGCCGAGGAGGACGGGTTCCGCCAGGTCGACGGTGACGTAGTCCGCGAAGCGCGGTACGGCGACGTCCGCGAGCTCCTGGGCCGTCTGCTCCACGTCGAGGGTGGTGCCGACGCCGACCCCCGCGTCGTACAGCAGCCGGAGCCGTTTGCGGGCCGCCTCGGCCCGGGTGCTGAGCACCTGCATCTCCGTGGAGTCCCGGATGGTGACGGCCGTGCCCTCGGACCTGCCGCCGCGGCGGGTCGGGCGCTGGTTGACGACCAGCAGCCGGTCCCCGGCCTCGTGCACCTCGTCGGTGGCCTCCCGGCCGGACAGCAGGAGGTCGGCCATCTGCCGGTCGAGTCCGGACAGCTCCCGGATGTGCTGCCCCTCGGCGTCGGGCGGCAGTCTGAGCAGACGTTTCGCCTCGTCGTTGGCGAGGAGGAGACGGCCGCCGCCGTCGGTGATCAGCACGCCCTCGCGCACGGAGTGCAGCACCGCGTCGTGGTGCTCGTACATGCGGGTCATTTCGAGGGGGCCGAGGCCGCGGGTCTGGCGGCGCAGGCGCCTGCTGATCAGCGCCGCGCCGGCGGTGGCCAGGGCGAGGCCGATCGCGCTGGTGCCGAGGATGAGGGGCAGTTGCCGCTGGAACACACCGGTGACGTTCTTCACCGTGAGGCCGGCCGACACCAGTCCCACGACAGGGCCGCCGTCCTTGTAGGGGTCGGCGAAGACGGGCACCACGGCCTGGATCTCCTGGCCCAGGGGGCCCTTCACGCTCTCGGTGTACACCTGGCCGGCCAGCGAGGGCGCGATGGTGCCCACGAACTGTTTGCCGATGCGGTCGGGGAGCGGATGGGTGTAGCGGATCCCCTGGTCGTTCATCACGACGATGAAGTCCACCCCGGCGTCCTTGCGCGTCACCTCGGTGAGCGGCTGGAGGATCTTGGAGGGGTCGGGGGCGAGGAGGGCCTGGCGCAGCCCGAGCGAATGGGCGAAGGTCTGCGCGACCGCCACCGAGCGGGTCCGGGCCTCCCGGTCCACGTCGTGCCGGGACTGGAGTACGAGGGCCAGTACCGCACCGGCGGCGAGCAGCACCACGATCGCCACCTGGAGGACGAATACCTGTCGGGCGACGCTGCGCGGGCGCTTTTGGCTCAGTGACCGCACCGACGTCCCCGGCACGGGTTGCAAGGATGGGTCACGAACCATTTGTAGCACTGTCGGTGGTCCGGGGCCGGGAGAGCCGCCACCGCCGCGTCCGGGCGCGCCGTCAGTCGGTCCGGCTCTCCCGCCAGGTCCTGAGCACCTCGTCGACGTCGAATTCGGCGAGGTGGAGGGGCGGTCCCGGCGGCGGGCGGCGCAGGGCCGCGCGGATCTTCTCGTTGATCCCGGTGAGGATGGACCGCACCTGGCGTTCCGAGCGGGCGGCGTGGACCGCCTCCAGGGCGTCCTCGGCCTCCTTGCGCAGGGCGAGCGCGGGCGGCAGGGCGGCGAACCCCTCGCGGTGCATCTTGTCCTTGATCCACCACTGCTCGTCGTACGGGGCGTCGATCGAGGCCAGGGGCTTGCCGTAGCCCGGGAGCTGCTCGAACTCGCCGCGCTCGGCGGCCTCCCGGATCTGCCGGTCCACCCAGGACTCGAAGTTGACGCCCGGTGGCTTGCGGTCGGTCACGACTGCTCCTCTCGTCCGTGCGCCCAGCCTATCGCCGGGGTGCCGGGCCCCGGGGCGAAATACGGCAGGGGCCGCTGACCGCAGATTTATCTTGACGTCAAGATTGATTTCCGGCAGGCTACCGCGAAGTATCTCGATGTCGAGATACTTCGGCGGGGGATGCGGAGGCCCGGGATGATCTGGCGGCGCGGCGTGGGGAAGCGGGAGGACCGGGCACACCGGAAGGACCCGGGGGACCGGAAGGGCGGGACCGGGCTGCTGGCGCAGCTGCGCCGACCGCCCGGCGGGCGCGACGCACGGATCATGCTCTTCGCCCAGCTGCTTGACCGCACCGGGACCGGGGTGTGGGCCGCGTCCTGCGTCCTCTTCTTCACCTTCGTGGCCGGCCTGGACGGGCGGCAGCTGGGCCTGCTGCTGGGTGCGGCGGGCGTGGCGGGCATCGCGGGCTCACCGCTGGCCGGCCATCTCGCCGCCCGGTTCCCCGTACGCACGCTGCTGATCGGCTGTCACCTGCTGCGCATGGTCGCGATCTGCGCGCTGCTCGTGTTCACCCGCTTCGAGGTGCTGCTGCTCGTGGTCGCCGTCACCTCGCTCGGCGACCGGGCGGCCAAGATGCTGGAGATGCTGTTCGCCACGCGGGCGGCGGGTGAGCAGCGCGGCACGTACCAGGCGCTGTCGCGCAGCGTGGCGAACGCCGGGTACGCGCTCGGCGCGGGACTCGCCGCCATCGGCCTCGCGGTGGGCACGCGCGGGGCCTACCAGGTCCTGATCCTCGGCAACGCGCTGTCGTTCCTCGTGGCCGCGGCGCTCGTGTGGCGTACCCGGGAACAGCGCCACGGGCCGGGGCACGGTCTCGGGAGCGGAAGCGAGGGCGGGGGAGGGGGCGCGGACGCGGAGCCCGCGGGCACGACCGACACGGACCGCCCGGCCGCCGCGAACCCTTGGCGGGACCGCGGCTACCTCCGGTTCGTCCTCCTCGACATCCCGCTGTGCCTGGACGACTCGATCCTGGGGGTGGGGCTGCCGCTGTGGCTGGTCGGGCACACCGACGCCCCGCACGCCGTGGTCCCGGCCTTCCTCTTCGTCAACACCGTGCTCGTCGTCGCCCTCCAGATGACCGTGTCGGCTCGGGTCCGGCGGCCGCGCCAGGCCGCCGGAGCCGCCCGGCTGTACGGACTGACCCTGCTCGGATGCTGCACGCTCCTGGCCCTCACCCCCGAACACGGGGCATGGGCCGCCTCGATCGCGCTGCTGACCGCCGCCGTGCTGGCCACGGCCGCGGAGCTGCTGCGCTCCGTGAGCTCCTGGGAGCTGGCCGTCTCCCTGGCACCCCGGGAGGCGAGGGCCTCGTACCTGGGGGTGGCGGGCATGTCCCAGTCCATCCAGAAGTCCGCCGGGCCGCTGCTGCTGACCGGCGTGGTGATGGCGGCCGGACCGGCGGGCTGGCTGGTGCTCGGGGCGGCCGTCGCGGGGGTCTCCGTCGTCCAACGGCGGACCGGTCTGCGGCGCTTGGCCGCCATGGAGCGTTCGGCGGCCGCGCGCGCCGTACCGGTCGCCTCCCGTACGCCGACGGGGAGTGATCCCGCGCCGGTGCCCTGACACCGCCTCCGGCCGGGCCATCGGATGGCGGAGGCACGGTGTTTTCTCCCCCGGCCTGGGTAGGCGGCCCCCATGAGCGAGGACACCCGCACGCTGATCCTCGGCGGCGGGACGCACAGGGCCGTCACCCGGTGCCGGGACTTCACCCGGCGCGCACTGGCCGACTGGCAGTGGATCGCCGACGCGGGCGACGGGGAGGGCCCGTACGACCCGGACCGGCAGGAGGCCGCCGAAGACGTCCTCCTGCTCGTCTCCGAGCTGGTCGGCAACGCCTGCCTGCACGCGGGCGGCCCCCGTGAACTGGTGCTGCGCCGCAGCCCCTCGCGGCTCCGGATCGAGGTCGGCGACGGGAGCCCCGAGCACCCCCGTCGCCTGCGCAACACCGGGCCCGCCTTTCCCGGCGGCCACGGCCTGCTCATCCTGGAGCGCCTCGCCCGGAGTTGGGGCTGCGAGCCCTACGGCGACGGGCGGCCCGGCAAGACGGTGTGGGCGGAAGTCCCTACGCCGCTCACGGCCGCGTAGGCGCGGACTCCTCCGGCGGATCCTCCAGCAAGCCCGCCCGCAGCGCGGTCAGCGTCCGGTTGAGCAGCCGCGAGACGTGCATCTGCGACAGCCCCAACCGCTCGCCGATCTCGGACTGGGTCAGCCCGTCGCCGAAGCGCAGGGAGAGCAGGGTGCGCTCCCGCTCGGGCAACTCCGCCAGGAGCGGCTTGAGCGACTCCAGGCACTCGATCGTGTCGTACGCCGTCTCCTCCGCGCCGAGCGAGGGCCGGTCGGCGTACGCGTTGTGGTCGCCGTCCTCCTGGGCGGGCGCGTCCAGGGAGCGCGCGGAGTACGCGTGCGCCGCCTTCTGCCCCTCCACGAGCTCCTCGGGCGTGACGCGCAGACGACCCGCCAGCTCGGCTTCCGTGGGCTCGCGCCCCAGGTCCTGCTCCAGCGCGTCGTGCGCCTTCGCGGCGTCGATCCGCAGCTCCTGCAGCCGCCGGGGCACCTTGACGGCCCAGCTGGTGTCGCGGAAGAACCGCTTGATCTCGCCGACGATGGTCGGCATCGCGAAGGTCGTGAACTCCACCCCGCGCTCCGGGTCGAACCGGTTGATCGCCTTGATCAGGCCGATCGTCCCGACCTGGACGATGTCCTCCATCGGCTCGCTCCGGCCGCGGAAACGGCGGGCGGCGTATTTCACCAGGCTGAGGTTGAGCTCCACGAGGGTGTTGCGCACGTACGAGTACGCTGCGCTGCCCTCGTCGAGGCTCCGCAGCCGGTGGAAGAGGGCCCCCGACAGCGCCCGGGCCTCGCCGGTGCTCACACTCAGCGGGTCCTGCGGAATGCTTTCGGTGACGTCTGCGTAGGGCATCTCGGCTCCTCCGACGGGTGGTCGCGCCGCATCGGTGCGGCACGGCCGTCTCGTGAGCTGTTCTCGGTACATATACCCCCCTCCCCGCCGGATGAAGCCGCCCATGTGGGGAAGCGCAGCTCAGAGCCCTGCTTCCGGGGACCGCAGCGACTGGCGGACCGCCCAGACGACCGAGACCAGCGGGACCGCGACCACCGCGCCCAGCACGCCCGCGGCAATGGCCCCCGCGACCACGGACAGGGCCACGACCACGGGGTGCAACTGCACCGCCCAGCTCATCAGCATCGGGTGCAGCACATGCCCCTCGATCTGCCCGATGATCACGATCAGGGCGACGACGAGCGCGGCGATCAGCGGTCCCTTGGCCGCCAGCGCGACCACCACGGCCACCGCGAGCGCCACCGGGGAGCCGATCAGCGGGATGAACGCGGCGAAGAACTCCAGCAGCGCGAGCGGCACCGCCAGCGGGACGCCCAGCGCGTAGAGCGCCACCCCGACCAGGACGGCGTTGGTCGCCGCCACCAGCACGATCCCGTGGGTGTACCCGGTGAACGTCCGCCACGCGGCCCGGCCCGCGACCGAGATGCGCTGCTGCGCCCCCATCGGGAACTGGGAGCACACCCAGCGCCACTGCCGGTCACCCGAGTAGATGAAGAAGACCGAGCAGAACACCGAGAGCGCCACCACGGTCAAGGCCTCCACGAGCCGACCGGCACCGCTCACGGCCGTGCTGAGCAGGCTCGCCCGGTGGCTGGAGAGGTAGTCGCCGATCCGGTCCCGCAGATCGCCCAGTGCGTGCGGGCTGAGCCGCAGGGGAGGCCGCTCCAGCAAGGGCTCCAGCCGGTCCAGCCCCTCCCGGAACTCCGTCACCAGCGAGTTCCACTCCGCGGCGATCGTCTCGCCCACGAAGGCGAGCGCGCCCAGCGCGACCACGAAGCTGCCCAGGAGCGAGCAGGCCACGGCGAGGGAGCGGGGCATCCACCGGTCCAGCAGATCGGCCACCGGGCGCAGCAGCGCGGTCGCGACGAGGCCGAGGAAGACGGCCACACCGAGCTCGTGGAACCGCCCCAGCACCATGAACACCGTGTACACGACCGCGCCGACCACCAGCAGCCGCCAGCAGTAGGCCGCAGCCGTCCGCAGCAGGGGCGACACCGACGCGTACGGTCTGTCGACCGGCTTCCCGCCCGGGCGGCGGCCCAGGGCCCGGGCGCGCCGGACGGCCACCCGGGTGCGCGGTGCCCCCGTACGCCTCCCGACCGGGCGGGAAGCCGGCCGGCCCGCGGATCGCCTGGTCATGTACCGCCTCTGCCGATGGCCGATGGGTGCGTTTCCCTGTGGACTGCCACGCTGGAATCGGCGGCCCACGCACCCGGAGCCAGATTCGCCCGAAGGAACCGCCGAATGCCCGCGCCCCGAGCGGGGGGGCGCCCCTGCATGGGGCGGCCCCCGGCCGGGCAGACGCAGGGCCAGCGGGACCGGACCGCGACGGGCGGCCGCCGCGGGTGCCGTGGGCGCCGGGAATTCAGAACTCAAGGCAGGAGTCCGACGCGACATGATCACGGTCGGGGTTGAGGAGGAGTACGTCCTGCTGGATCCGGTCACCCATCTGCCCGTGTCCCGGGCGGAGGAGGTCCGGACGGCGGCCGGCCTCGGGCCGTTCGTGGACGCCCGCGAGGTGCACAACGAGCTGCTCCAGGCCCAGATCGAGGTCGCCACACCCGTCTGCACGGACCTGGACGAGGTCGCCGGCCACCTGCTGCGGCTGCGGCACGCCGTCGGGTCCGCCGCCGAGGAGTACGGCTGCCTCCTCGCCACCTCCGCCGCGGCCCCGCTGCGGGACGCGGTACCGGTCCCGGTCACCCGCAAGCCCCGGTACCTCAGGATGCAGGGCGAGGCCCGCCGCCTCGTCGACGAGCAACTGATCAACGGCATGCACGTGCACGTCGGGGTGCCCGACCGGGAGACGGGCGTGGCGGTCCTCAACCGGCTGCGGGTCTGGCTGCCGACCCTGCTGGCCATGTCGGCGAACTCGCCGCTGTGGGACGGGCGCGACACGGGCTTCGCCAGCTGGCGCACGATCGTCTTCGGCCGCTGGCCGGTCAGCGGGCCGCCGCCGTGCTTCCGTACGCTCGCCGACTACGAGGAGCGCGTCGAGGCGCTCCTGGACGCGGGGCTGATCGCCGACCGGGGCCAGCTCTACTGGCAGGCCAGGCTGTCCGAGCGCTACCCCACGGTGGAGGTGCGCTGCCTCGACGTACAGCTGGACGCCACCGACGCGGTGCTGCTCACCGGGATCGTCCGCGCGCTGGTCAGCACCGCCATCGCCGAGGAGAAGGCGGGGGCCGCGCCCGTCACGTGCGCGCCCGAGCTGCTCCAGGCGGCCGTGTGGCACGCGGCCCGGCACGGCCTCGACGGCGCCCTGATGGACCCGCAGGGCCGTCGCCGCAGCGCCGGAGACGTGCTGTCCCTGCTGATGGGGTACATCACGCCCGCCCTGGAGGAGTCCGGGGACGAGCGCGAGGTCGGCTCCCTGCTGCACCGGCTCCTCCGGGAGGGCACGCCCGCGGACCGGCAGCGCCGGGCCCTCGCGGACGGGGGCATGGCGGCCCTCGCCGACCTGATCACCGGGCAGGGCGCCGGGAGCGGCCGCTGAGCCGGCCGCGGCGGTACCCGGCCGAGGTGCGGGGCGGCGGCCCCGACGGGACGATGGGCTGGACGAGGGACGGAGCGTGTGTGGTGGAGATTTCTACGAGGGAGGTCTTCGGCGCGCCGTGCTGGGTCAGCCTGATGGCCCGCGACCTCCAGGGAACCCAGCAGTTCTACGGCGAGGTCCTGGGCTGGAAGTTCCGGCCCGCCCGGCTGGGCGAGGGCTGGACCGTCGCCGTGCTGGACGGGGTGCCGGTGGCCGGCGTCGGCACGCTGACCTCCGACCTGCCGGTCGCCGCGGCGTGGACCCCGTACTTCGCCGTCGAGGACGCCGACGAAGTCGCGGACCGGGTCCGCGAGCGCAGCGGCACCGTCGCCGTCGGCCCGGTCTCCTTCCCCTCCGGCGGCCGCGGCGCGCTGGTCGCCGACCGGGACGGCGCCGTCTTCGGGATCTGGGCCGGCGGGGTGTCCGCCGACTGGCGGGTGGGCCGCGGCCCGGCACCGGCCTGGCTGGAACTGCGGACCAGGGACGCCTTCGAGGCGGCGATCTTCTACGGCGAGGTGCTGGAATGGGCCACCGGCCGTCCCGGCTGCTGCGAGGTCTCGTACGAGGACGACCAGGTCGTCCTGCGGCAGGCGGGCGATCCCGTCGCCCGCCTGAACGGCGGGATCACCGAGGCCGCGACGCACGCACCGGAGACCAGACCCCGCTGGCACGTCTACTTCCGGGTCCCGGACCTCGACGAGGCCATCGAGGCGGCCACCTCCGCCGGCGGGACCACGCTGTCGACCGTCATGTCGAGCCCCACCGACCGCTGGGTCAACCTCCGCGATCCCGAGGGCGCGATGTTCACGCTCACCACCGCCCGTCCGGATCCCGGAGCTCCCTGATCACACCCCGGCGAGCCGGAACGCCTCAGCCGACGTCACCGGATCGCCCACCGCGACCCCGTGCAGGACGTGCGCCAGGACCTCCGCCCCGCGCACGACCCGGGGCCCCGGCCGGTTGAAGTACGCCGGCCCGTCGAGCACCCACACCTCTCCGGCCCGTACCGCGGGCAGCTCCGCCCAGCCCGGCAGCGAGGTGAGCAGCTCCCGCTCCCGTACGGTGCGCTCCGGGCTGAACCCGCAGGGCAGCAGGAGCAGCACTTCCGGACGGGCGGCCCGGACCGCCTCCCAGTCCATGGGCCGGGTGTGCTCGCCCGGCGCGGCGATCAGCGCCTCGCCGCCCGCCGCCGCGATCTGCTCCGGCACCCAGTGCCCGGCCGGCCACAGCGGATCGAGCCACTCGACGGCCACCACCCGCGGCCGCGGCCGGCCCGCCGTCCTGGCCCGTACGGCCTCCAGCCGGGCCGAGAGCTCGGCCCGGCGCCGTGTAGCGGCCTCCGGCACGCCCAGCAGCTCGCCCACGGTGACCAGGCAGTCCAGTACGTCGCCCAGGGTGCGCGGTTCGAGGCTGAGCACCCGCGGCCCGCCGTCCAGCACGCGCACCGCCCGGCTCGCCCCCGCGTACGAGACGGCGCAGACGTCGCACAGGTCCTGGGTCAGGACCACGTCGGGTGCGAGGGCGCCGAGGGCCCCGGTGTCGAGCGTGTAGAGGGAGGAGCCGGTGTGCGCGGCGCCGCCGACCGCCTCGGAGATCTCCCGGCTGCCCAGCGCGTCCGAGGAGAACTCGGCGGCGGTCACCACCGGCACCCCGGCGACGGCTCCGGGCGGCCAGTCGCACTCGTGCGTACGGCCCACCAGATCGGCGGCCAGCCCGAGCTCGGCCACGATGTCGGTGGCGGCGGGAAGCAGGGAGACGATGCGCATGCCCCGAGCCTAAGGGGGTGTCTCGTCGATCGGGCCGGGTCAGACCTGGGCGGCTCCGCCGTCCACGAACAGTTCGATGCCCGTGATGTAGCTGCTCTCCTCCGAGGCGAGGAACAGCGCCGCCGCGGCCACTTCCTCCGGACGGCCCGTCCGGCCGAGCGGCACCCCGGACGTGACCTCCTCCAGGATCGCGGCGGGCGCCCGCGACAGCGCGGGGGTGTCGATCGGGCCGGGGCTGAGCGCGTTCACCCGGATCCCGCGCCCCGCCAGCTCCAGCGCCATGCTGCGCGCCATCGACCGTACGGCCGCCTTCGTGGCGCCGTAGACGCCGAAGCGGGTGGACCCCGACGAGCCGGCGGTCGAGCCGACCAGGATGACCGAACCGCGCTCCCCGAACAGCGGCAGCGCCCGCTGCACGGTGAAGAACGTCGCACGGAAATTCAGGTCCGAGACGATGTCGAACTGCTCCTCGGTGAACTCGGCGACGCCGCCCGCCTTCCCGCCGCCCGCGTTGGTCACCAGGACGTCGATCGCCCTTCCTTCGGCGGCGACCGCCGCGTACAGCCGCTCCAGGTCGGCCGAGCGGGTGACGTCGCCCGGCACCCCGACCGCACCGCCGCCCAATTCCTCCACCGCAGCGCAGAGTTCGGCCTCCCGGCGTCCGGTGACGAACACCCGGGCGCCCTCCCGTACGAACCGGTGCGCCGTCGCCAGTCCGATGCCTGCGGACCCGCCGGTGATCACCGCGACCTTGCCGTCGAGCTGTCCCATGAGCGCAGAGGGTCGGGCAGCGCCCCGGGGAAGTCAAGGCAAGCGCGCGGTACACACGGTGTGGGCCGGGTGGCCCATCGCGCTCGCGGGCCGCGGCCCGGCGGTGTCCGCTGGCAGGGTGAAGCAGGTGCTCTCCCTGCCCGGCCGCCGGTGGTGGACGGGACTCCCCCCGGCCGCGGGCGCCGCCGTCATGGCCGCCGGCATCCTCTCCGTCGGCCTGCACCTGATCGGCTTCGAGGCGCTGTCCCTCGCCGCGCTCATCCTCTCCGCCGGACTGTGGCTCGTACTCGCCGCCGACTTCACGGCCCGGCTCGTGGGCGACCGGGGGCGCTTCCGGGCCGAGGCCGACACCCCGGCCGCCCTGACGGCCGTCGCCGCGACGACCGTACTCGGCACCCGGGTCTCCCTGCTGGGATGGCAGGGGCTCGCCGCCGTGCTGCTGGTACTGGCGGCCGTGCTCTGGCCCGTACTGCTGATCTCCGCCGTACGGCACTGGAAACGGCGGATGCCCGGCACCGCGTTCCTCGTCTGCGTGGCCACCCAGGGGCTCGCCGTCCTGGCGGCGACCCTGGCCGCCCCCCTCCACCGCGACTGGCTCGCCCGGGCGGCGCTGGCCGCCTTCTGCCTCGGCCTGCCGCTGTACGCGGTCGCCCTCGTACGCTTCGACTTCCGCGAGGTGCTGCGGGGCGCGGGCGACCACTGGGTGGCCGGCGGCGCGCTCGCCATCTCGGCGCTGGCGGGGTCGAAGCTCACGGCGTCACCCGTGTGGACCGGTTCGGCGCACACGGCGCTGCGCACCCTCACGCTGGTGACGCTCGCCCTGTCCCTCGGCTGGTACGTGTTCCTGCTGACGGCCGAGCTGCGCCGGTGGCGGCCCCGCTACGACATCCGGCGCTGGGCGACGGTCTTCCCCCTCGGGATGACGGCCACCGCCTGCCTGTCGGCGGCCGACCCCACGGGGGTCGCCCCGCTGCGCCCGCTGGGCGAGGTGCTGCTCTGGATCGCGGTCGGCGCCTGGCTGCTGACCTTCGCCGCCTTCGTCGCCACCCGCCGGGGCACTCCCTAAGCCCCGTGGTGTTCGGCCGCCCTCACGGCGCCCGCCAGGGAGACCCCCAGGAGCAGGGCCACCGCCAGCGCCAGGGCCCAGCGCGATCCGTGGTGGATCGTCAGCAGCCCGCCCGCCAGGGCCCCGCAGCACAGGACCACCACCGAGACCACTCTGCGTACGGCGGCCCGGTCCCACGGGTCGGCGGCCAGGCCCGTCAGCGTCCGGGTGACCACGGTGGTGGTCAGATCGGGCACGCCCAGCCGGAGCACGACGGCGTTCTGCAGGCCCATGCCGAGCGCGAGCAGCCCCACGACCGGCAGTGCCCCCGCCCCGCCCGCCGACAGGGCCAGAGCCGCGGCCACCAGTACGGCCTGCACGGCCACCAGCGGTGCGAACGTCCGGGCGGGCTCCCGGCCGCCGCGCAGCCGCCCGGCGGCCGTGGCGCCGGCCAGGAAGGCGCCGAGCGCCAGCAGGGAGGCCGCGGCCGACAGTTGGCGGTCCCCGGCGAGCGCGAACCCGAGGAAGGCCACATTGCCGGTCATGTTGGCGACGAAGGTGTGGTCGAGCCCGAGGTAGCTCACCGCGTCGACCACCCCGCTCACGAAGGTCAGCGCGACCAGCAGCGCCGGCAGCACCCCGTGCGGCCCGCTCCTGCCTTCCGGTCCCGGCGGGAAGAGCAGCGCGGCCAGCGGCCGCAGGATCCCCCGCCGGGCGGCGCCGGCCGTCACCGCGCCGGACCCGCCGCCCCGGCCCCCTGCCCGTCGCCGGCGAAGGGCGCCCGCTCCACACGGCCCGATTCCATGCGCCAACCCCGTTCCGAAAAGGGACTTCTGGTGAGAAACCGTACCCGCCGAACGGGCGGCATCGAATGAACGACCCGGAGTCCCCGTACGCCTTCCGGGGCCGTCGTCAGTGGTCCTCAGTAGGGTCCCCCTCATGGCATACACATTCCAGGTGACGATCGACTCCGCCGACCCGCACCCCCTCGCCGACTGGTGGGCCGACGCCCTCGGCTGGGAAGTGGAGCCCACCGACGAGGAGTTCATCCGCAAGATGGTCGCCGAGGGCCGGGCCTCCGAGGAGGACACCACCACTCACCGAGGAGCCCTCGTCTGGAAGGTCGGCGCGGCCATCCGCCACCCCGAGGGGATCGAGCGCGCACCCCGCGTCCTCTTCCAGCTCGTCCCCGAGCCGAAGACGGTCAAGAACCGCGTCCACCTCGACGTTCGCACCGGTTCCGACAACCCGCAGGAGGTCGTCGAGCGCCTGATCGCCAAGGGCGCCCGGCACCTGCACGACAGCAGCCAGGGCCCCTACACCTGGACCACTCTCGCCGATCCGGAGGGCAATGAGCTCTGCGTCTCGCACTGACGCCCGCAGGCTGCCCGTCCGCGGCATGCCCTCCAAGACCCTCCTCTACCGGGTCGGCTACCTGGTCACCGCACCGCTCTTCCCGCTGCTGCGCCGCTTCGCGCCGAACCTCGTCACCACCACCGAGGCCCTGGGCCCTGCGATGATCGCCGTCGCGAGGACCGGCGCGGTGTCCGTACCCGGATCCTGCGGCCCCAGGACATCAACCGGCTGGGCCGGAGCCCCTCGGACCAGCGATAATTCGCTATCGGGCCACCCCTCCCGCACGTGAGAATGAACCATCTCGAACCGGGAGGAACCCATGGGCCAGAAGCAGGCCTACCCGACCCTGCACGATCTGCTGCCGCAGCAGGAGCTGGCGGCCGCCATCGACGCCGGACTCGTGACCCGCAAGGCGCACCCCGAACTGCCGCTGTCCATCTACACGTACACGCGGACGGCACAGTACGAGGGCGTCTGGAACCGGATCACCATGCGCTGCCGCGGACTCGTCGCCGACGACGCCACCGGCGCCGTCGTCGCGCTGCCGCTGCCGAAGTTCTTCAACGTCGGCGAGCACGAGTCCGGCCGGCCGTACGCCCCGGCCCTGCCCGACGAGCCGTTCGAGGTGTACGACAAGGTCGACGGCAGCCTCGGGGTGGTCTTCCACTACGCGGGCCGTTGGCGCGTCGCGTCCAAGGGATCCTTCATCAGCACCCAGGCCACCTGGGGCCAGCGCCACCTCGACGGCCGCGACACCTCTGCCCTCGTCCCCGGCGTGACCTACCTCGCGGAGATCCTGTACCCGCAGAACCGTATCGTCGTCGACTACGGTGACCGCCGGGACCTGGTGCTCCTGGCCGCGTTCGGCCTGGACGGCACCGAGGTCCCGCTCGCCGAGGCCGCGGGCCACTGGCAGGGGATCGGATCCGTCGTCACGGTGTGGCCCGCCATGCCGCTCGCCGAACTCCTGGCGCTGGCCGAGTCGAACACGCTGCCCGGCGGTGAGAACGCCGCGGGCACCGACGCCGAGGGCTTCGTGCTGCGCTTCGCCTCAGGCGTGCGCGCGAAGGCCAAGCTGTCCGAATACGTACGCCTCCACAAGCTCGTCACCGGAGTCACCGAGCGGGACATCTGGCGCACCCACGGCATCGAGCGCTTCGCCGGACTGCCCGCCAAGGAGCTGGCGCAGGGCCTGAACTGCACCCCCGCCGACATCGAGGCCTCGGGCGGCAAGCCGCTCGAAGCGCTGTTGCAGCAGGTGCCGGACGAGTTCGACACCTGGGTGCGCGAGGTGGTCGCCCGCTTGGAGGACGCGGCGGCGCGGCGCGAGCGCGCCATCGACGAGGCGTACGCGCAGCTCGCCCATCTGGCGGGCGACCGGGGCGCGTTCGCGCGCGCCGCCAAGGCGCTGCCCGACCGCTGGATCCGCGCCGCGATGTTCCTGCGGCTGGACGGCCGGTCCACGGAGCTCGTCGTATGGCGGCACGTGCGGCCCGAGGCGTCCGACCCCTTCACGACCGATGAGGAGAACTGACCAGTGTCCGAAGACCCCGCACGCCCCGTCGTCCACGTCATGACGGGGCTGCCGGCCTCGGGGAAGACGACGGCCGCGCGCGCCCTGCAGGCCGAGGCCGCGGGCCGGATGCGCCGCGTCAACCTGGACGACCTGCGGGCCATGCTCGACCTGCCCGACCCGGAGCGCGGCCGCTCCTACCGGCACGAGCAGACCGTCCTGGCCGTCCAGGACGCGGCCGTGCGCGCGGCCGTCGACGGCGGCTTCGACGTGGTCGTCGACAACACGCACCTGACCTCGAACATCCCCAAGCGGCTCAAGGCGGCGGTCGGCGGGCGCGCGACCTTCGTCGTGCACGACTTCACCGACGTGCCGGTGGAGGAGTGCCTGCGCCGGGACGCCGCGCGGGAGCGGCCGGTCGGCGAGGAGATCATCCGGATATTGAACGACAAGCACATGAGCGCCAAGAGGGGCGGCTGGCGGCTCACCGCGGAGTGGCTCAACGACCAGCCCGTGGTCGAGCCGTACGTGCCCGACCCGGCGCTGCCCTCCGCGGTGATGTGCGACATCGACGGCACGCTCGCGCTCACCGGCGACCGCAGCCCGTACGACTTCTCGCGGTGCGAGATCGACGCGCTCAACGAGCCGGTGCGGTACGCGCTGGACGCCTTCCGGCGTGCCGACGGCGACACCATCGTGCTGCTGTCCGGGCGCGGCGAGGAGCACCGGCCGCAGACGGAGGCGTGGCTGCGCCGGCACGAGGTGCCGTACGACGAGCTGTGGATGCGGCCGCTCGGCGACACGCGCCGCGACGACGTGGTGAAGGCCGAGCTGTTCGACGCGCATGTGCGCCACCGGTACGCGGTGCGGGTGTCGCTGGACGACCGGGACCGGGTGGTCGCGGTCTGGCGCCGGATGGGCCTGCCGACCTGGCAGGTCAACTACGGCGACTTCTAGGAGTACGGCGGATCTCCCCATACTGGGGCCATGAGCGTGTTGATCGTGGACGCCGCGAACGTGGTCGGCTCCGTACCGGACGGCTGGTGGCGGGACCGGCGGGCCGCGGCCGAGCGGCTGCGCGACCGCCTCGCGGAGCGGGATGCGGCCGCGGGCGGGGAGATCGAGGGGATCGGAGCGGTCGAGGAGATCGTCCTCGTCGTCGAGGGCGCGGCCCGGGGCGTCGAGTCCGTGCCCGGAGTGCGGGTGGACCCGGCGCCCGGGAGCGGTGACGACCGGATCGTGGAACTGGCCGCCGCCCACGCGGAGCGCGGCTGCGTCGTGGTCACGGCGGACCGGGAACTGCGCGAGCGGGTCCGGGCGTACGGAGCGCGGTGCGTAGGGCCGCGTACCGTACGCCCGGCGGACTGACCGGCCGGTGCGGGGACCGCAGGGTCAGTCGCACCACTCCACGTGGCGGAGGTTCTTCACGTAGCGGGCGGTGACCCAGGCGCCCTTGTGCTCCTTGCGGTCCTTCTGGTCCTTCCGGTCCTCGCGGTCCTCGCGGTCCTCGCGGTCCTTCTGGTCCTTGCGGTCCTTGCGGTCCTCGCGGTCCTCGCGGTCCTTCTGGTCCTTGCGGTCCTCGCGGTCCTCACGGTCCTTCCGGTCCTTCCGGTCCTTGCGGTCCTTCTGGTCCTTGCGGTCCTTCTGGTCCTTGCGGTCCTTCGCCTCCGCCCCGTCCTCCCCGTCTTCCCCGTCCTCGCTGTTCGAGGCGGCGGACTGGTCCCTGGGCTGCCGTCCGTCCGTCTCCCGGTCGTCCTTCTCCTTGACGTGGAGGAGGTACCAGATGTCGTTGCCGTCGATCGACTCACCGCGCACCTTGCACACGATGGCGATCCTGTGGTCCGGCCTCACGTGTCCCACGGACTTCGAGTGGCTGGTCGGCTTGTAGCGGAGCGTCAGCGGTCCGCGCGAGACGACCTTGCCGACGGAGTACTCCTTGCCCTGGTAGGTGCCGGCCTGGTCGCCGTCCGGTTCGAGGACGACCAGCTCCTGCGCCGGGCTGTCGGCCATCGGACCGTCGTCCGCGACGGCGGCGCCCGCCCCGACCCCGCCGAGCACCAGGCTTGTGGCGGTGAGAGCGAGGATGGTCCTGGTGGGCTTCCGCATGTGCAGGCTCCTCTGCGAAGTCATCCGCCCGGCCGCGGTGGGCCGCGGGCCGGGGCGGCAGCCAGTCGGCTGCCACGGTCGACTATGGCGAGGGCGGGTCGAGCGGGCCGGGTGACTCGCCGTCGTTTAACCCGAAATGCGCAATAAGCGGCTTTCGGCGTCAACGGTGGGACGCTCGGGGCATCGCGCGGCCGAATGGGCAGGCTCCGGGTGGCCGGCCGCGCCCAAGCCGTCGTCCCGGCACAGGAATCGGTCTCGAAGCCCGGCTGCCCTGAAGCCGCCCTCCCGGGACGGGCAGAACAGTCCCCTCCGGATGCGCGGGCCCGCGTCCGCCGCCAGAGTGGTTGCCATGGGTATCGAAGATTACAGCGGCGGCCCCGGGGCCCAGCAGACCGGCGTCCTGGTCGTGACGACGAACGACGTTCCCGGGTACCGGGTCGAGCAGGTCATCGGCGAGGTCTTCGGCCTCACCGTCCGCTCCCGCCACCTCGGCAGCCAGATCGGGGCCGGCCTGAAGTCGATGATCGGCGGCGAGCTGAAGGGCCTGACCAAGACCCTGGTGGAGACCCGCAACCAGGCCATGGAACGGCTCATCGAGGCGGCGAAGGCCCGCGGCGGGAACGCGGTCCTGATGATGCGCTTCGACGTGACGGAAGCCGCCGACGTCGGGACCGAGGTGTGTGCGTACGGGACGGCCGTGGTGATCACCCCCGCCGCCTCCTGATCCCCTTCATCCACTTCCGTAAGTCCAGGACAGGGCTCCGCTTTGTCCATGGGCCTGCGGTGGCGCGGTCCGCAAGCTGACAGGTCAGTGAGCGGACCGCGGGGCTCCGTGCCGTGCGGTCTTCCGCCCAGGAAGCACCGACACCCGGAGGCCCGATGCGCACCCCCCTCTGGCCGACCGCAGCCGCGGTCGCCGGTCTCCTCGCCACCCTCCTCGTCTCCGTGCCCGCGGCCTCCGCGGCGGATGCCGCCGGAGCCGCCGCGGCCACCGCCGCGGCACCCGTGACGATCACCTCGCCCGAGCTGTCCGTCAGCGTCGACAGCGGCTTCCCCCGGGTCGTCAGCTACACCCGGCGGGCCACCGGGGACGTGCTGAACGGCAACGAGGACCCCCTTTCCGCGATCCTCGTCAACGGCACCGCGTACACGCCCGCCGTGACGTCGACGCCCTCCGCCTCCGCGGTGGACTACGCGCTGTCCTTCTCCGGCGTGACCATCAGATCCCGGCTCTCGGTGACCGGTTCGGTCGTGGAGTTCAAGGTCACCGCGATCGAGGACACCGCCACCCTGCGCGTACGCAGCCTCGCCATCCCCGACCACACCCTCGTCAGCGTCCGCAGCGACCAGCCCGGCGCCGCGCTGGCCACCGCCAACATGTACACCGCCACCACCGGCACCGGGGACACCTTCACCCCCGTCACCGCGAGCACCCCCGTGGACCCCGCCGCGACGACGGTGATGTACGGGCTGGCCAGCACCGCCAAGCTGGCCGCCGCCATCGACTCCAACTCCCTCTACGACACCCCCTCCGGCGGCACCGCCCGGGAGAACGGCCGGATCAGCAAGCGGGTCGCCGACAAGGGCGCCTACCGGCGCGCCGGACTGTGGAGCGGAGCCTGGCTCTACCGGGCCGCGGGCGCCGCCGACACCGACACCGAGCCGCTCCCGTACGCGCGGATCGCGATCACCGGGGACCGCAACGGCGATGCGACCGTCGACTGGCAGGACGCAGCCGTCGCCTACCGCGACATCTGGACCCCGTCCACCGGCTGGCAGCAGACCGCCGACCGGGTCGTGCAGCGCATCCCCTTCAACTTCGCCTCCCAGGCCACCCACCCCTTCGCCGAGACCCTCGACGAGACCAAGCGCGTCAGCCTCGCCACGGACGGCCTCGGCCAGTTCGTCCTCCTCAAGGGGTACGCCTCCGAGGGCCACGACTCCGCGCACATGGACTACAAGAACATCGGCTCCAAGCTGGGCGGAGCGGCTGATCTGAACGCCCTCACCACCGCCGGACACGCCTACAACGCCGACTTCGGCGTCCACATCAACGCCACCGAGGAGTACCCGGTCTCCGCCACCTTCGACCCGGCCCACCAGAGCGGGGGACTGGGCTGGGACTGGCTCGACCAGTCGTACTACGTGGACACCCGCGAAGACGGCCAGTCCGGCGGGCGGCTGAAGCGGCTCCAGGACCTCAAGGCGGCCGCGCCGGGACTCGACTTCCTGTACGTGGACGTCTGGTACGGGGACGGCTACGTGTCCCGGAAGCTCCAGCGCGAGATCGGCGGCCTCGGCTTCCAGCTCGCCACCGAGTTCCCCAACACCCTGACCGAGCAGTCCCTCTGGCACCACTGGGCTGCCGACGTCAACTACGGCGGCAGCGACCTGAAGGGCGTCAACTCCACCATCGCCCGCTTCATCGGCAACCACGCCAAGGACGACTGGATCGCCGCGAACCCGCTGCTCGGCGGCGCCGAACTCACCGCCTACGAGGGCTGGCAGGGCAAGAAGGACTACACCGCCTTCCTGAACACCACCTTCGCCGTCAACCTGCCGACCAAGTACCTCCAGGAATCCCCGATCGTGAAGTGGACCACCGACACGGTCACCCTCGCGAACGGGACCACCGCCACGACCGCAGGCGGAACCCGGAAGATCACCACCGGCGGGCGCACCGTCCTCAGCGGCGGCAGCTACCTGCTCCCGCGCGACGGGAAGCTCTACCACTGGAACGACAAGGGCGGCTCCACCACCTGGACCCTGCCCGCCGGCTGGTCCGCGCCCAAGCTGTACCAGCTGACCGACACCGGCCGGCAGCTGGTCGGCGACCTCGCCGTCAGCGGCGGCCAGGTCACGATCAACGCCGGCGCGAAGACCGCCTACCTCGTCACCAACGGCGCCGCGCCCGCCCAGGCCGACCCGAAATGGGGCCAGGGCACCCCGGTCAAGGACCCCTCCTTCTACGCGGGCGACCTGAAGGCCTGGACGGTCACCGGGACCGGCGCGGCCGTCACCCGCAACGCCCAGGGCCAGAACGAACTCACCCTGGCCCCCGGTACCGCCCCCGCCGTCTCCCAGCAGCTCACGGGCCTGACCCCCGGCACCTACGCGGCCTCCGTCTGGGTCTCCACCCCGACGGGCCGCGCGACCACCCTCACCGTCACCCCGGCCGGCGGCGGCGCCGCATCCGTGTACGCCGACTCCTCGACACTGACCGACAACCTGGGCGGCAGCGAGAAGAACGGCACCAGGATGCAGCGGATGAAGGTGCTCTTCGACGTACCGGCCGGGCAGTCCACCGCCAACCTGAGGCTCTCCGCCGCGGCCGGCTCCGGCACGGTCCGCCTGGACGACGTACGGGTCGTCCGCTCGGCCCGCACCCCGCTCGCCGGGCACTGGTTCACCGAGGACTTCGAGAACGTGGACGCCGGCTGGGGCCCCTTCGCCTTCGGAGGCGCCGGAGGCTCGGCCACCGATCCGCGCACGCACATCGCCCAGCGCAACGCCCCCTACACCCAGGCGGGTTGGAACGGGAAGCTGGTCGACGACGTGATCTCCGGGCAGAACTCGCTCAAATCGCACGAGGAGCGCCAGGGCCTGGTCTACCGCACCCTCCCGCAGACGCTGCGGCTGGTCCCCGGCCACTCGTACAGGGTGACCTTCGGATACGAGAACGGCTACTCCGGCGACTACCAGTTCATCACCGGCTCCGGCAGCACCGAGACGGCCACCGCGCTGAACCAGGCGCGGACGGCCACCCCGTTCACGAAGACCTTCACCGCGGGGAGCGATGCCTGGATCGGCATCCGCAAGGTCACCGCCGAAGGCTCCCACAACGAGGCCGACTTCGTCCTCGACGACCTCGCCGTGGACGACCTCGGGCTGGTCGGCGGCGGCGAACTACCGGTACCACAGGCGCAGATGAGCGTGAAGGCCGTCGACAGCCAGGAGACCGCCGGCGAGAACGGCAGCGCCGCCAACGTCCTGGACGGCGACGCCGCCACCATCTGGCACACCGAGTGGTACGCTGCCACCGCGCCGATGCCGCACGAGATCACCCTCGACCTGGGCGCCCCGTACGACGTCTCGGCGCTGCACTGCCTGCCCCGGCAGACGCAGAGCAACGGCCGCATCGCCGACTACCAGGTGTTCACCTCAACCGACGGGGTGAACTGGGGGACGGCCGCCGCCACCGGCACCTTCGCGAACACCACCGCCCAGCAGGACGTCACGTTCGCCGCCAGGACCGCCCGGTACGTCAAGCTCAAGGCCACCCGGGAGGTGGGAGGCAACCCCTGGACCTCGGTCGCGGAGCTCAACGTCGGCTATCTGCCCGGAGGCTGAGCGCGGGGCGGCGGCGACTGCCGCGGCACCGACTGCTGTTGGCGGAACCGGACGGGCGCCATGCCCACCCGGCGGCTGAACAGCCTGCTGAAGTAAGCCGGATCCTCGTAACCGACCCGCCGGGCGACCCCCGCGACCGGCAGGTCGGTCCGGGCCAGCAGCTCCTTCGCCCGGCTGAGCCTGATCCCGAGGAGGTACTCCTTGACCCCCTCGCCCGTGCTGCGCCGAACTGCCCCGCGCAGCTCGGGCAGGGGTATCCCGAGCCGGGCCGCGTGCTCGGCCACCGAAATGGGCAGCAGCGCGTCCCGGGCCAGGGCGTCCATCACCGCGTCCCCGTGCCGGGACACCTCGGCTCTGGCGTAGCGCAGCGCCACGAGCAGCCCGTGCACGGCCGCGGCGGCCTCCACCTCCAGCAGCGGGCCGCCGCGCCGGGCCGCCCGCACGATCCCGTCGACCACGTGCCGTACGCCCTCCGTCCCGCTCAGCGGGACCACCGGACGGTCCGGGGTGACGTAGCCGAGGTCGGTGTACGCCTCCACGCCGCGTCCCGCGAAGTCCACGAAGCACTCGTCCCAGCCGGTCTCCGGGTCCGGACCGTAGTGGTGCTCCACGCCCGGCACCAGCCACAGCAGGGCGGGCGCGGTCACCGGCTGCGGCGGGCGCCCGCCGTGGCTGAACCAGCCGCGCCCCCGGGTGACGACCACCGCGACGTGGTGGTCGAGGGCCCGGGGGCCGACCACCGGCAGCACGCCCTGCTGCACCCCGACGCCGAGACAGACCAGGCCGAGTCGCCGGTGGTTGGCGGTGGGGGAGAAGTACCGCATCCAACTGCTGTACGGGAGCTTCGGCATCTGCGGATTGTGATCCACCGGGCCGGGCGCCCTCAAGGGGACGCGGGCGCCCGGCCCTTGCCGGGCCGCGGCCCCTTCCGTACGGGACTCGGGTCGTCGTTTCCGGATCGGCGCGGGGCGCGGAGCCCGGCCGCCAGCCCGGCGACCACCACGACCAGGCCGAGCCAGACCGGCGGGCCCGGCACACCACCGCCGGAGAGCGCCCCGATGGCGGCCGCGGCCAGGGGCGCGACCCCGGTCAGCAGCCCGGCCCGGCCCGCCCCGACGGCGGCCACCGTGCGGTACCAGAGGAGGAAGGCCACCGCGGTCACCATGACGGCCAGGTACCCGGCGGCCGCCCACTGCGCCGCTCCGAGGGCCAGTACGTCGGCGGGGCGTTCGGTCAGCAGCGCCAGCCCCGCCGGCATCACGGCCCCCAGCCACACGGCGTGTACGGAGACCCCCCACGGTCCGTGGCGCGGCAGCACGGGTACGGCGAGCAGGGTGAAGGCGGCCTCGCAGGCCAGCGCGAGCGCGGCCCAGGCCACTCCGGCGGCGTCCGTCCGGCCGGTCCCCTCGACGAGGACGGCCCCGGCGACGACCACGACGGCCGCCGCCAGGATCCGCCTGGTGGGACGGCGGCCCTCCAGCAGCGGGCCGAGCACCCCGAGCAGGACCGGTACGGAGGCGACCGCGACGGCGATGACGGCCGGTTCGGCGTGCGCGACCCCGCGGACGACGGCCACGTTGAACAGCAGGAGCCCGGTGGCCGCGATCCCGGCCAGCCACAGCCACTCCCGGCCGCGCGGACGCAGGATCGGCACCCGGGCGGCCCGTGCGAACGCGATCAGGAGGAGGGCGGCGGCCGCGTACCGGACGGCCTGGGTGGCGAACAGCGGGGCGTGGACCAGGGAGCGCGAGACGGTGACGCTGCTGCCGACCAACACCATGCCGAGGGCGCCGGGGGCGAGGGGAGCGAAGGTGTTCATACGGGCCAGCCTCTGCGAGCATTGGCCCCATGGGGAGTGCCGAACCACGTCGATCCGAGGGGTCCAAACCGTCGGAACCCGCAGGCGGCTCGGACTTCCTCCAGCTGGACCGGGAGGAGGCGCCGCCGGGCGGCCGCACGGAATGGCTGACGGCCCGCATCCGAGCCGCCATCGCCGACGGCACGCTTCCGGTCGGCAGTCGCCTCCCGCCGAGCCGGGTGCTCGCGGCGGAGCTCGGCGTCTCCCGAGGCCTGGTCACCGGGGCCTACCAGCGGCTGGCGGACGCCGGCCAGATCCACGGCAGCGGCCGCTCGGGCACGACGGTGGTCGCCGCCCCCGTACTCCCGCAGCCCCCGGCCGGCCGGAGCGCGCCGGGCGGACCCTTCGCCCCGGCCGGGCCCTTCGCCCCGGCCGAGCCCGTCCGTTCCGGCGGACCGGTGGCGCCGGGCGGACCCGGCGGACCCGGCGGGCCTGGCGGCCCGTTCGGTACGGGGTCCGCCGGGGCGCTCGTCGATGCTCTGCGGGCCGTGCCGTGCCGGATCGACCTCTCGCCGGGCGTGCCCGACCTCACGGCGTTTCCGCGTACCGCGTGGCTGCAGGCCGAGCGGCGGGTGCTCGGCGCGCTCACGGCCGCCGACTTCGGCTACGGCAACCCGCAGGGCGCGCCCGCGCTCCGTACGGCGGTCACCGGCTGGCTCGCCCGCAACCGCGGAATCCGCGCCGACCCCGAGGAGGTCGTCATCGTGGCCGGCGTCGCGCAAGCACTGGCCCTGGTGGCCCACGTCCTGCGCGAGGGCGGCGTACGGAAGGTCGCCGTGGAGGACCCCGGCTCGCTCGGGGCCCGGCAACAGCTGGAGTACGGACGGCTGGAGACGGTACCGGTTCCGGTGGACGAGGGCGGTCTGGACACCGCCGCCCTCCGGGCGAGTGGAGCCCCGGCGGTCCTGCTCACCCCGGCGCACCAGTTCCCCACCGGGGTCGTGCTCGACGGCGAGCGCCGCCGGGAGCTGCTCGGCTGGGCGGCGGGAGGGGGCCTGGTCGTCGAGGACGACTACGACGCCGAGCACCGCTACGACCGCGCCCCCGTCCCCGCGCTGCGCGCTCTGCTGCCCGAGGGCGTCTGCTACGCCGGAAGCGTGTCGAAACTGCTCGCCCCCGCGCTGCGCCTCGGCTGGCTGCTGGTCCCGCCGCGCCTGCGCGACGCGGTGGTGGCCGCGAAGCGCTACGCCGACCTCGGCAATCCTGTCCTCGCCCAGCTGGTGCTGGCCCGGCTGATGGACTCGGGAGAGCTGGAGCGCCACCTGCGCTTCGTCCGGCGCCGCCACCGCCGCCGGAGGGACGCCATGCTCCGGGCGGTCGCCGCGCACGTGCCGGGCGCCCGGGTCCACGGCGCGGCGGCCGGTCTGCACCTGATGGTCACCTTCGACGGCGCGCCCTTCGAGGACACCGCCCTCGCGGCCGAGGCCCTGGCCCTCGGGGTCAAGTCCCACCCGCTGTCCTGGCACCGCATCCGACCGGGCGCACCCGGCCTGGTCCTCGGCTACGCGGCGGGCCCGCCGGGCGAACTGGAAGAGGGCATCGCGCTGCTCGGCCGAGCCCTCGACCGACTCCGCTGAACCGGCCCGGCCCGGCCCGGCCGCCAGGTCCGCGGGACACCCCCTCCGGAGTCCGGGAAGCGGAACTTTATGCTCAGGTGCATGCACCACGCGTCCGCCCCCGACATCACCGTGATCATCGCCGTCTACAACGCGATGCCCTACCTGAACGAGTGCCTCGACTCCGCGCTCGGCCAGAGCCTCGGGGTCGAGCGCCTGGAGGTCATCGCCGTCGACGACGGCTCCACGGACGGCAGCGGCGCCGAGCTGGACCGCTACGCCGCCCGGTATCCGCAGGTCCGCGTGGTGCACCAGCCGAACTCCGGCGGTCCCGGCGCCCCCCGCAACCGGGCCCTCGACCTGGCCCGCGGCCGGTACGTCTTCGTCCTCGACGCCGACGACCACCTCGGCCCCGAGGCGCTGGAGCGGCTCTTGGACATGGCCGAGACCCAGGGCAGCGACGTGGTGCTCGCCAAGCAGGTCGGGCTCGGCCGGACGGTGTCGGACAAGGCCCACCGGCACGCCGAGGAGGCCGACCTCCACACCTCCGAGGTCTACCGCTCGCTGCACTCGGGCAAGCTGATGCGCCGCCAGGTCATCGAGGACGCCCGCCTGCGCTACCCGGAGGACCTCTGGTACGGCGAGGACCAGGTCTTCGTGACGGAGGTGTTCCTGGCCGCCGGGAAGATCTCGGTCGTCGGAGACTACGACTGCTACTTCCTGCGCCGCCGCGACGACGGCCAGAACATCACCTCGCGCCCCCGGACCGCCGGCGAGACCGTGGCCCACATCGAGCGCGTCATGGCCCTGGTGGCAGAGCGGGTCCAGGACCCGGTCGGGCGGCGCCGGATGCTCGGACGGCACTTCCGCAGCCTGCTGCGCACGGCACTGCGACCGGCCGTCGAAGCCCGCCGTGAGAACCCCGGCTTCACCGGCGAGGTGTACGACCGGGCGCGGGCGCTGGTGCAGACGTACTGGCGGCCGGACATGGGCGGCGAGCTGCCGCCCATCGACTGGATCCGGCTGTACGCCTTCGCCTGCGGCCCGCTGCCCGCCTTCGAGCAGCTGATGGAGTACGACCCGGCCCTGGAGCCGGCGCCGCAGGAGATCGTCGACAACGGCCGCGTGTACCGCTGCTACCCGCTGTTCCGCGACCCGGCGGCGGCCCTGCCGGACGTGCTCTTCGACGTGACCGACAGGCTCAAAACGCAGCACCGGCTCGCCTCGCTGACCTGGCAGGGCGGGCGCGTGCGGCTGACCGGCCACGCGTACATCCAGTCGCTCGGGACCGGCCGCATGGAGAGCGAGCTGCTGCTGAGGGCGCGGGAGACGGGCGACGAGCACCTCGTCCCCGTCCTGGCCCGGCCGGCGCCCGAGCTCACCGAGCAGAACCCGGAGCTGATGATGGCCGGCTTCCTGGCGGAGCTCGACCTGGCCAAGCTGGCCGACGGGGATCCGCTACCGCCGGGCACCTGGGACTGCTTCCTGAACGTACGGGCGGACGGGGTCACCCGTACGGTCCGGCTGGGCCGCCGGCACGCCCCGGAGCTCGACCGCACGGCCCGCCGCGCCAAGGTCCTCGCCCGCGACCCGGGCGGAGCCACGGAACTCACGGCCGCCGCCTTCTTCACCTCGTACGGGAACCTGAGTTTCGAGGTGGTCCGCAGGATCCCGCTGCCCTCAGCCTGAGGAAGTTTCTTCCCCCTGGGGAAAATTCCTCGGAATCGGCGGCAACCTCGCGGGGGTTCGCGCGTCGTGCGGGGGTGAAGGGCGGCATTCCGAGCCCTGCACCGACCGTGACCCGACCGTGGAGAACCACTGTGATGAACCTGAAGCGCGTCCCCTCGACCGTCCGCCGGGCGGCCGTCACCGCTGCCGCCGCCGGGGCGGTCCTCGCGCTCGCCGGGCCCGCCTTCGCCGCACGGGGGGCCTCGGCCACCCCGTCGCCCGTCCCCAGCGCGTCGTCGAGCGCGATGCCGAGCGCCTCGCCCACCCCCTCGCGCAGCGTCCCTCCGACCTCGGCGCCGAGCGTCCACCCCTCGCCCTCGCGCAGCGTCCCGCCGACGGCGGCGCCGAGCGTCCAGCCCACGGGGCAGCCGAGCGCGGTGCCCTCCGCGGCCCCTTCGGCGGCCGGCGACGAGCTCGCGAAGACCGGCTCCTCCGCCACCACCGCCGCCATCGGGGGCGGGGCCGCCGCGCTCATCGCCGCCGGCGCCGGCACCCTCTACGCCGTCCGGCGCCGCGCCAACGGCTAGGAACCCGGGAATCCAGTGCTCCACCTCGTACCGCCCGCACCTTCCGCACGCCCCCTCACGCTCGGCCTCGGCCGGGCGTGGCGGGGCTCGTGGTCGTGGCGGGTCCTGTGGTCATCGGTGGTGCGCCGCGAGCGCGCCACCCCGCCGCCCGCCCGGCCGTACGGGCACGCCCACGGTCAGGGGGCCGCGTACGGGGCGGGGGCCGAGTACGGGGCGGGGACCGCGTACGACGGCGATCCGCGCGGCGACGCACCGCAGCCCACCGTCACCGAGCTCTACCACGCACACCGCCTGCCCATGGTCCGGCTGGCGGTGCTGCTCGTCGACGACCTCGCCACCGCCGAGGACGTGGTCCAGGACGCCTTCACGGCCCTGTACCGGCGCCACGGGGAGCAGATCAGCGAGGTCGACAACGCGCTCGGCTACCTGCGCACCGCCGTGGTCAACACGTCCCGGTCCGTGCTGCGCCGCCGCCGCACGGCCCGGGCGTGGACCCCGCCCGCGGCGGCCGACATCCCGTCCGCGGAGGAGCACGTCGTCCTCGACGAGGCACACCGCGAGGTCCTCGCCGCACTCGGCCGGCTGACCCCGCGCCGCCGGCAGGTCCTCGTACTGCGCTACTGGGCCGAACTCAGCGAGGCGGAGATAGCGACCACCCTCGGAATCAGCCGGGGTGCGGTGAAGTCGAACGCGAGCCGCGGCCTGGACGCGCTGGAACGGATTCTGGAGGGACGGATATGACGCTCGGCGAACGCCCCGTCGAACGCAGGCTGCGCCAGGCCCTCGACGCCCGCGCGGCCGGGATCACCGTCCGCGAGCTGCGCCCCGCGGATCCGCCGCGCCTGCACGCAGGACGGCTGCCCGCCGCGCGGCTGCGGATGAGGCTGCGCCGGTTCGCGCTGCCGCTGGCGGGACTGGCCGCGGCAGCCGCCGCCGTGGCCGGGTACCTCGTACTGGGCCCTGACCCGTCCCCGGCCCGGCCGGAGCCGCCGGCCTCGCCGCCCGAGTTCACCGGACCCGGACCGACCTCCGATTCCCGTACGGGAACGGGCAGTCCGCACCCGTCGGCGGTGCCGTCGTCCCCGATGCCCCCCACCGCCCCCCGGACCCGCTCCCCGCAGGCGCCCGGGCCGACGCCGAGCCCGTCGGGAGCGCGCTCCGCCCCGCCGTCGAGGTCCTCGGTCCCGTCCGCGAGCCCGTCCGCCACGCCGCTGCGGTCCTCGCCGCCCCCGAGCACGGGACCGTCCAAGGGGTAGCGGGCACCCCCTGGCCGGCACCCCGGCACCCCGGCACCCCGGGGAGCCGGGGATCAGGCGCCGGTGTTCTCCACCGCCGCGACCAGCGGGGCGAGTTCGGGGTTGCGGCCGGCCTCGGCCAGCGCCTCGCGCAGCGCGGTGTCGTTGGTCGGCCGGGCGGCGGCCAGCAGGGCCAGGCCCGCCTCGCTCACGTCGGTGTAGATGCCCCGGCGGTCCGTGTCGCAGATGTAGCGGTTGAGCAGCCCGCGGTCCTCCAGCCGGCTGACCAGGCGGGTGGTCGCGCTCTGGCTCAGCACCACCGAGTCGGCGACCTGGTGCATCCGCAGGTGCCCGCCCGGGCCGCTGTGCTGGCGGCTCAGTACGTCCAGCAGCGAGTACTCGCGCACGCTCAGCCCGTGGCCGCTCTGCAGGGCCCGCTCGATGTGCGCCTCGATCCGCCCGTGCAGCAGGGAGAGGGCGCACCAGCCCTGGGCGAGGCCGGTGAGTGCGCTGTCGGTGGCCGTCATGGCTGCTCCCTGCTCCTTCACACCGCTTCCGGCGGTCCCGTTTCCCCGTGTTCCCGGGGAATCTCCTTCCCAGGATAGGTCACCACCGCAATAGCCCGCGCTTGCAATTATCCCGCGCCTGCAATTAATGTGGACGCATGTAAGCGGCGACGGCAAGTGTCGCGGACCGCACCCCCACCTCCCTTTGAAGGGCACCCCCTCATGCCTCTCGCACTCCTCGCCCTGGCCATCGGGGCCTTCGGGATCGGCACCACCGAATTCGTGATCATGGGCCTGCTCCCCGAGGTCGCCGCCGACTACGGCACCTCGATCCCCACCGCCGGCTTCCTGGTCACCGGATACGCCCTCGGCGTCGTCCTCGGCGCCCCGCTCATGACCGTCCTCGGCACCCGCGTCCCCCGCAAGCGCATGCTGATGCTGCTCATGGGCCTGTTCATCGCCGGCAACGTGCTCTCCGCGCTCGCCCCCGCCTTCGGCGTCATGCTCGCCGGGCGCGTCGTCGCCTCCCTCGCCCACGGCGCCTTCTTCGGCATCGGCTCGGTGGTGGCCGCCGGGCTCGTCGCCCCCGAGAAGAAGGCCGGCGCGATCGCCATGATGTTCACCGGCCTGACCGTCGCCAACGTCGTCGGCGTCCCGCTCGGCACCCTCGTCGGCCAGACCCTCGGCTGGCGCGTCACGTTCCTGATCGTCGCGGCCCTCGGCGTCCTCGGCCTGTTCGGCATCGCCAGGCTGGTCCCCGAGCTGCCCCGGCCCGAGGGCGTCCGGATCCGCCACGAGCTGGCCGCCTTCCGCAACGTCCAGGTGCTGCTCGCGATGGCGATGACCGTCCTCGGCTTCGGCGGGGTCTTCGCCGCGATCACCTACATCACGCCGATGATGACCGAGGTCGCCGGCTTCGCCGACACCTCCGTCACCTGGCTGCTCGTCCTCTTCGGTCTCGGCATGGTCGCCGGGAACCTCGTCGGCGGCCGGTTCGCCGACCGTGCGCTGATGCCGATGCTCTACGTGTCCCTGGGCGCCCTGGCCGGCGTCCTGGCCGTGTTCACCTTCACCGCCCACCACAAGATCGCCGCCGCCGCCACGATCGTGCTCATCGGCGCCCTGGGCTTCGCAACCGTGCCGCCGCTGCAGAAGCGGGTCCTCGACCAGGCCGCAGGGGCCCCCACCCTGGCCTCAGCCGTCAACATCGGCGCCTTCAACCTCGGCAATGCGCTCGCCGCCTGGCTGGGCGGGCTCGTCATCGCCGCCGGGCTCGGCTGGACCGCCCCGAACTGGGTCGGCGCCGCGCTCGCCGCCTCCGCCCTGGTCCTCGCCCTCGCCTCCGGCGCGCTGGAGCGGCGTACGGCCGCCCGAGCGGGCTCCGGCGGCCGGGTCGTCGCGGCCGGAGCCCCGGCCGCCGCCCCCGTGCCCGTCCACCACTGATCCACGACCCCTCGTACGAAACCCCTGGTACGCCACCCCTCGTACGACATCCCCCGCACCACGATTCAGGAGAACCCGCATGTCCGCCGCCACCAGCCCCGCCCGTACCGCCGTCGCCCCGCTGACCACCGAGGACGCCGAGCTCCTCCTCGCGGCGGCCCGCGCCGCCGCCGAACGGGCAGGTGTCGCGGTCAGCGTCACCGTCCTCGACGCCGGCGGGCACCCGCTCGCCTTCCGCCGCGACGACCGGGCCGTGCTGATCTCCGGCGAGACCAGCACCCGCAAGGCCTTCACCGCCCTCCAGCTCGACGCCCCCACCGCCGACCTCGTCGACGCCGTCCGGCCCGGCGGGCCCTTCCACACCCTGCCCACCGCCCTCGACCGGCCGCTGCTGTTCATCGCGGGCGGGCTGCCGGTCCACCGCGACGGCCGCCTCGTCGGCGCCATCGGCGTGGGCGGTGGCGCCCCCGACCAGGACCACGGCTTCGCCGCGGCCGCCCTCGACGCGCTGGCCTGACGCCTTCGGCCCGGCCTCCGGGTCGCGCGCCCCGGTCCCCCGTGCCACGTTGGTACGGGGGACAGGGGTGCATGATGCGAGAGTCCAGGCAGCTCCGGTCCACGCGGGTCCGGTCGAGGCAGGTCAGGCGGAGCCACGTCATCGCGACGGCGGTCGCCGCAGCGCTGGCCTCCCTCGCCGTACCCGGGTGTACGGCCGCCTCCGACGAGGGCCGCAGCACCGGGGACGGCGGCACCACCGGCGGCTCAGCCGCCCCCGCCACCACGCTCTCCGCGCCGACGGACCCGGCACCCTCGTCCACCCCGTCGTACGCGCTGTCCAAGGCCCCGCGCACCATTCCGGCCGTACGGGAGCACATCCCGGCCCGCGGCCCCGGCTGGAAGCCGGCCGCCGCCGCCCGGGTCGTCGTACCGCCCGCGAACGCGGCCGCCCTCACCGACGAGGGCAAGCTGCTCGCCGGCGAACTGCGCATGGGCTTCGCCCAGACCGCCGACCCGCGCCCCGGCGACGTGGAACTGGTCCTCGGCGCCAAGAACTCCGGACCGCCCGAGTCCTACACGCTCACCGTCCAGGGCGGCCGCGTCCGGGTCACCGGCCCGGACGAGGCCGGGGTCTTCTACGGCACGCGCACCCTCAAACAGGCGGTGAGGTCCGCGGGTTCGGCTCCCGAGGGCACCGTGCGCGACGCCCCGGCCAAGTCCCAGCGCGGCCTCAACCTCGACATAGCCCGCAAGAACTTCACCGTCGGCTGGATCGAGGACGAGCTGCGCCGCATGGCCGATCTCAAACTCAACCAGCTCGGCCTGCACTTCTCCGACGACCAGGCGTTCCGGCTCCAGTCCCAGACCCACCCCGAGATCGTCTCCACGCCCCACCTCACCAAAGCCCAGGTCCGGCAGATCACCGCCCTCGCCGCCCGCCTGCACATCACGGTCGTGCCCGAGCTCGACTCGCCCGGCCACCTCGGCGCCGTACTGCGCGCCCACCCCGCCCTCCAGCTGCGCGACGTACAGGGCAGGGCCGTGAAGGGCGCCGTGGACATATCCGACCTGGCCGCGGCCAAGCTGATCGACGAACTTCTCCGCGAATACCTGCCGTTGTTCCCCGGCGCGTTCTGGCACCTGGGCGCCGACGAGTACCAGGCGCTCGTCTACCGCGACCCGCAGGCCTCCTTCCCGCAGCTCGCGCGGGCCGCCCGGCAGAAGTACGGGCCCTCGGCGCGCATCCAGGACCTTGCCGAGGGCTGGCTGAACGACCGCGCGGACGTGGTGCGTCCGGCGGGCAAGGTGCCCAAGGCGTGGAACGACGGCTTCTTCACCGCAGGCGTGGTCCGGGCGGCCGGCGACATCCAGGTCGAGTACTGGACGGGCAGGGAGATCGGGGCCAGGCCGCCGCTGGAGTACCTGCGGGAGGGCCGCAAGGTGGTCAACCTGAACGACGAGTACCTCTACTACGTGCTCGGCCAGCCGAACCAGTTCACCTATCCCACCGGCAAGCGGATCTACGAGCAGTGGACCCCGCTCGTCCTGCGCGGCACGACCCCGGTACCCGCACAGTACGCGGCGCAGGTACTCGGCGCCCGGCTCGCCGTGTGGTGCGACCTGTCCGGTGCCCAGACCCAGGCCCAGGTCGCCGAGGGGATACGGCTGCCGCTCGCGGCGCTGTCCCAGAAGGTCTGGGACGCCCGCCCGCCGCAGCCCGCGTGGCCCGAGTTCAAGGCACTCGCCGACCGGCTCCAGCCGCCGGGCTGACCCGCCGACAGCCGCCCCGGATATTCACTGGCCCGACCGCCGCCCCCGTGCTGAGATGCCGGGATGAACAGTGAGCTGCCGGACGGCTATGAGCTGTCCACCGACCCCGACCGGCTCGACGCCGAGCTGATCCACCGCTGGCTGTCGCAAGACGCGTACTGGGCCCTCGGCCGGAGCCGGGAGAAGCAGGACCGGGCCATCGCGGAGTCCCTGAACTTCGGCGTCTACGACACGGCCTCGGGCGCCCAGCTCGGCTACGCCCGCGTCGTGACCGACCGGGCCACCTTCGCCTGGCTGTGCGACGTCTACATCGACCGCGCCGCACGCGGCAAACGGCTGGGGACGGGCCTCGTCGCCGCGATCCGCGACCACCTGGCCCCGTACGGGCTGCGCCGGGTGATGCTCGCGACGGCCGACGCGCACACGGTCTACGCCGAGGTCGGCTTCGAGCCCCTGGCGAACGGGGAGAAGTGGATGGTGCTCGGCGAGCAGTAGGGGAGCGGCCGCTACGGCCGCTCCGCGTGCTCCCGGCGCTGCCAGCGGCGCCGGATCCACCGGGCGGCCGGCGGCAGGGCCAGGACCACGGTCAGGGTCCAGGCCGCGGCGAAGCCCCAGATCAGCGGGAGCGACACGGTGACCGAGGCCGCGACCAGCAGGGCCAGGGTCACCGCGCCGAGGAGACAGGCGGCCGCGGTGCGGTTGCGCGGACGGGTCCGCGCGGCGCGCAGGATCCGCTGGAGAGACCGGTCCGCTTCGAGATCGGCCTCGATCGCCGAGAGGGCGCGCCGCTCGTGGTCGGACAGTCCGGCTCCGTCCATGACGACCTCCATCGGCCGGCGTCGCCGGGCGGCGCGCACCACAGCCTCTGGCCTGCGAATACCCGACCAGGGGCGGCCCAACCCTCGCGGGCCGTCCCCTGGCTGTCGAGGAGGGGTCACCAGATGGAGTTGACCCACTCCGGGTGGTCGATGAACGGGTTCCGGTTGTGCTGGAACGTGTCGAATATGACCTGGTTGCGGCGCTGCTCGAAGGCGTCCGGCGGGTCCTGCTGGTTCCACTGCTTGAGTACGCTGATCCGGCCGATGGCGGGGGCGGTGCCGTTGTTGACCTTGTCGTTGACCTCCAGGTCCGCGAAGCCGTCGCCGCCGTCGTAGCGCACGGCCATGTAGAGCAGCATGCGCGCGACGTCGCCCTTGACCGCGTCGCGCGGCTCGAAGGAGTCGGAGTCGGTGAAGCTGCCGGGAGCCTCGGCGACGGGGCTGCCGCCCATGTCGAAGTCCTTGTTGCCGCGGGTGCTGTTGACCGTGACGTCCTCGGGGCGCAGGTGGTGCAGGTCCGTGCCCGGGCCGGTGGCCGTGCCGAAGTCGCCGTGGCTCTTGGCCCAGACGTGCTCGCGGTTCCAGTCGTTGACGCCGCCGCCGTTGGTGGACTTGGACTGGGAGCGGCCGGAGTAGACGAGGATGACGTTGTTCGGGTTCGCCGGGTCCTGGTCGGTCACCTTCAGCGCGTTCCACACGCCGTCGTAGGTCACCTTGGACTGGGTCTTGATGATGTTGTGGAGCGCGGTTTTCAGCTCGGCTCCGGTCTTGCCCTCGGCGGCCGTGTAGCACGCGTCCACGGAAGCGGTGGTGGCCGCGGTGGCGGCGGCGTCGGCGTGGGGAGCCGCCGTGCGCTGGGAGCCGGCCGACGCTGTGGCCGGAATGAGGGCCAGGGCCGCGACGGCGAGGCCGGCGGCCCAGGGGGCGCGTGGGGAGATCTTCATGATGTGGGGGATACCTCTTCGCAGGCACCGCCCCCGCCATGGCAGTTGGCGGGGCGTCAGGTGGCAGAGCAGAGGCTCACATTGTCATGTGCCCTACAGGCAAAATCCATGTGTCGGAAGGCCGGATTCTGCCCTCGGGGCCTCCGGGTCTCTGGGCCGAACGGGCGAGGGCCCCTTGGCAGATCGCTCGGCTGCGGGCACGGTGGCGGTGGCCCCGCCGGGGCCGCGCGGACCGTGCACACCGTGAACACCCCCACCGGGAGCAGCCCATGGCAGTGAAGATCCTCATCGTGACCGGCGACGCGGCGGAGTCGCTGGAGGTCCTCTACCCGTACCAGCGCCTGCGCGAGGAGGGCTACGAGGTGCACATCGCGGCGCCGGCGGTCAAGAAGCTGCGGTTCGTGGTGCACGACTTCGAGGAGGGCTTCGACACCTACACCGAGAAGCCCGGCTACACCTGGCCCGCCGATGTGGCGTTCGCCGACGTGGTGACGGAGGAGTACGCGGCCGTGGTCGTCCCGGGCGGCCGGGCGCCCGAGTACCTGCGCAACGATCCCGAGGTGCGGCGGATCCTGGCCGCCTTCACCGGCTCCGACAAGCCGGTCGCCCAGATCTGCCACGGCCCGCTGATCACGGCGGCGAGCGGCGGGCTGGACGGCCGCCGGGTGACCGCGTACCCGGCGCTGGAACCCGACATGAAGGCCGCCGGGGCCGCCTACGAGGACTCCGAGGCCGTGGTCGACGGCACCCTGGTCTCGGCGCGCGCCTGGCCCGACCACTCCGCCTGGATGAGGGAGTTCCTGAAGGTGCTGCGCGCCAAGGCTCCGCTGGCCTGACGTACGCGGCGGGCCGGCGGCGGCCGGTGGCGGCCCTGGCCGCGTACGGGTGGCGGTGAAGGGGAGGCTCCCCATTCCCTTGTGAAGTGTCCGGATCCGGGACTGACGGGGCGGCTGGGGTGTGCTGAGGTGGCAGGGTCAACCGATGCTGTTCAACCACCTCTGCTCGTTCGGCAGTTGAAAGGACACCACCGTGACCGGACCCTTGGGTCGGCGCAGTTTCCTCAGCGCGGCCGCAGCCCTCGGCGGCGCCGCGCTCGTGGGGCCGCTCGCACCGCTCGCCCGGGCCAGGCCCGCCGCGTCCCGGCCGGACACCCTGCACACCCCGCCCGGATTCCAGCCGGAGGGCATCGCCGTCTCACCCGGCGGCCTGGCCTACACGGGCTCCCTGCTCGACGGGTCCGTCTACCGGGTGGACCTCGCCACCGGCGCCGGGCGGATCATCACCCCGGCGCCGGGGCCCGGCCAGGCCTCCGTCGGGCTCAAGCTCGACGGGCACGGCAGACTGCTCGTCGCGGGCGGTGCGAGCGGCCGGATCCGCGTCGTGCACGCCGGTGACGGCCGGGTGCTGGCCACCCACCAGGCGGCCACCGGGACCGCCTTCGTCAACGACGTCGTCGTCGGCTGCGGCGGAGCCTGGTTCACCGACTCGTTCAACGACGTGCTGTACTTCCTGCCCGCCGGCCGGGCCCCGCGCGCGGTGGCGCTCTCCGGGGAGTGGGCGCCGACCCCGCCCGGCGGCCAGGTCTGGGGCGCCAACGGCATCGAGCGGACCCCGGACGGGCGGGCGCTGCTCGTGGTCAACGACAACGTGCAGGCGCTGTTCCGCGTCGACCCGGGCACCGGCGGCGCGACCGAGGTCGAACTCGACGGCGGATCGGTGGCCAACGGCGACGGGCTCGTCGTCCACGGCCGCACGCTGTACGTCGTCCGCAACCGGGACCAGGCCGTCGACGTGTTCACGATCGCCGCGGACGCCCGCCGGGCCGCCTTCGTGCGGCGGATCACCGACCCGCGCTTCGACGAACCCACCACGGCGGCGGTCCACGGCGGCCGCCTCTACGTGGTCAACGCGGCCTTCGACTCCGACTGGTCGGATCCCGCCACCGCGTCGACGATCGTCAGCTGCCCGTCGTGATCTGCGGGGCCGGCTCGTTCTTGTAGTTGGCAGAACCGAAGTTCTTCTTCACGGCGGCCTCCCAGGAACCGTCCTGGACCATCTTCTTCAGGGCCGCGTTGATCTTGACCTGGAGGTCCTTGTTGCCCTTCTTGACGCCGATGCCGTAGTTCTCGTTGCTCAGGCTCAGCCCGACCAGCTTGAACTTGCCCGTGTTGCCCTTCTGGGCGGCGTAGCCGGCCAGGATGGAGTTGTCCGTGGTGAGGGCGTCGACCAGACCGTCCTGGAGCGCGACGACGCACTCCGAGTAGCCGTCGAGCTCCAGGACGCTGGCCTTCGGCGCGAGGGTCTTCTTGACGTTCTCGGCCGAGGTGGAGCCGGTGACCGAGCAGAGCTTCTTGTTGTTGAGGTCCTCGGCCTTGGTGATCGTGGTGTCGTCGGCACGGACCAGCAGGTCCTGGTGCGCGAGGAAGTACGGGCCGGCGAAGTCGACCTTCTCCTTGCGCTTGTCGTTGATCGAGTAGCTGGCCGCGACGAACTTGACCTCGTTGTACTGCAGCAGCAGCTCGCGGTCGGAGCTGTCGACCTTCTTGAACTCGATCTGCTCCGGCTTGTAGCCCAGCTCCTTGGCGATGTACGTCGAGACGTCCACGTCGAAACCGGAGAAGGTCCCGCCCTGCTCGCGCAGCCCGACACCGGGCTGGTCGAACTTGATGCCGATCGCGAGGTTCCCCTGGGGGCCGCTGTCACCGCCACACCCGGAGGCGGTCAGGGCGAGGCCGACCACTGCGACCAAAGCACCGGCCTTGGGAACCTTCATGCTGCACTCTTTCCTCGGGCCGCGGGACGCGCTGCGGGGATCGCCGGCAGCGGGGGGAACCGCGGATTCGTACGAAGCGTCAAGAAGAGTCGAGACGCGTGTACGAGGAAGCTAGGAAGGCGCCCGGCGCGATGTCACTGCAATTGAGCAAAACTTGAGGTAACGATCCGGCGCGACCGGCGTTTCTCCGGCGAATTGTGCGGTGAACGGCATAAAGCGGGCCGGAGGCGTGGCGGATTCCGTACAGGTCAAGGGAAATGCGCTGCTACCGGGGGAAGTATTCCAGGTCCGTTTTATCCGTACATTCCCCCATCCTGAATCCGTCGCCCACGCGCTGCCGCCGGGGCCCATGGCGCCGGGCCGGTCGCGGCGGCTCCGGCCATGGCCGCGTACACCCACCCCGGGCTGCCCTGGTTCGACTACCGCGACGAGCGCGGCACCGGTCTCGCACCCCGCCGAAACCCTGGCCCGGATCAAGCCGGTGGGCGACTGGCTCGGCGGTGACCACGACCCGTGGAGCCCGCCCGGCCCCGGCCGGGTGAAGCCGCCGGGAAACGTCCCGCGGCCGGGCGAACCGGTACGGGACGGCGCAGGGTGACGGTCCGGCACCCGGGCCGCTCGCGCACTGCGGCCAGCCCGCAACCGTTCAAACTGGTGATCGAAATCAGGCCTGCGGATGGGTATGATCTGCCGCAGCAAGGCCGTAGCGCAGAGGTCGTCGCGCCCACGCATCGAGCTGGAGGACGTCGGTTCGAATCCGACCGGTCTTGCGTCTTCTTTCATGTTTCACGCGTTTTTCCCCATGTCGTTGTGGACGCCGGGCACCGGCGAAGGACCGGTGGAGTGGTGATGACACAGCCGACACCCGTACGCTGCCCCGCGATCGAGCACCCCGACCTGCCGCTCGCAGACCCGGCCGGGCTCGACCCGCTGCTCGCGCGGCTCGCCGCCGAGGACGCCGTCGGGGCCGACGAGGCCTTCCCGATCGGAACCCTGCGCGCGGACGGCCGCGTCGACCTGTGCAAGCAGGGCCTCGGACCGGCCGGCGCCGCCCGGGTGGCCGCCGCAGCCGCCGGCTCCGCCCACGCCCGGCACCTGCTCCTCGGCACCAACTCCATCGGCGACGAAGGAGCCCGCACCCTCGCCGGCGCCCTCACCGACGGACACGGCCTGCACACCCTCTACCTGGGCTGCAACCGCATCGGACCCGACGGCGTGACCGCCCTCGCCGACGCGCTCGCGGACGACACAGGCGTCAAGGCCCTGTGGCTCAAACGCAATCCGGTCCTCGAAGACGGTGCCCGGACCCTCGCCGCCCTGCTGCGCCGCAACCGGACCCTGCGCACCCTCGACCTGGTCAACACCGGCATCGGAATCGAAGGCGTACGCCTCCTCCTCGACGCCCTGCGCACCCGCGAGACGCCGCTCGAACGCCTCTTCCTCGGCGGCAACGGCCTCACCGCCGAGGCCGCACCGCTGCTCGCCGCCCTCATCCGGGAGGCCGGGGTGCGCGAGCTGTACCTCCCGGCCAACCACCTCGGCGACGAGGGCACCGCGGTCCTGGCCGCCGCCGCGGCCGCCGACCCCCTGCGGCCGGTCCGTCTCGGCCTCGGCGGCAACGGCATCGGACCGGCCGGCGCCCGGGCCCTCGCCGATGCCCTCGGCGGGATCGAAGCCCTCGACCTCGGCCGGGCCATGTCCGAGCGCAGCCTCGGCTCCCCCGGCAACGAGACCGGCGACGAGGGGGCGTCCGCACTGGCCGCCGCCCTCCCCGGCAGCCCGCTGCGCCGCCTCGAACTGCGCCACACCGGGATCACGGGGCGCGGTGCGAAGTGCCTGCTGGCCGCCGTGCCCGAAGACTCCCCGCTGGAGTACGTGGGCCTCGGCCCCGGCCTGCCCCGCAAGGTGAAGCGGTCCTTCACCGCCCGGCTGCGGCCCGCCCGGCCCGCTCACACCGACCTCGGCGCGATCACGAGCGTGTACCGGTGAGCGGGTACACGGAGCGCGGCGAGCTGCCCGGGGGCTTCCGTGCCGAGGACGGCTCGGCCTGGCGGCGGATCCGCCGCTACGCCGTACCCGGCTGGATGATCGAGCGCGCCACCGCGCACCGGCTGGCCGGCGACTGGCGGGCCGCCTGCGCGGCGGCCGCCGTGGACCTCACCTTCGACCTGCCCGCGCTCGCCGCCCGGTACGGAGCCCCCGTCGCGGAGGCGGTGGAGGAGGACCTGCGCCACCTCGCCCCCGACCTGGTGCGCTGGCACCTGCCCCGCGCCCTGGGAGGCCGTACGACCGTCGAACCCGACGTGCGCGTGCTGCTCGCCCGCTACGGCGGCGGCGCCGGCACGCCGGTGCTGTCCGTGACCACCGGCCCGATGATCGAGGGGCCGCAACGGCTGCTGCTGCACTGCGCGCCGGTCGAACCCCCCTCGCCCCGCCGGGCCCTCGGCGGCTTCGACCGGCTGCGCCCCGAGGACTGGACCGCGGCCCGCCCGCTCTGGGACGCCCGGCACGCCCTCTCGCTGCGCGAGCGCCTCGGCGGCGGCGAGCGGCTGCCCTTCTTCCGCCCGGACGGTACCCCGCTGGCCGCGGACGAACTGCCCACCGGCGATCCCGGCACCGCCGACCCGGCCCGGCACGCCGAGTGGGTCGCCCTGCTGCACGCCCGCGGGGATTTCGCCGGGGCGTACGAGGCCGCGGGGATCGAACGGGACCTGACCGAACCCCCGGCGGTCCCGCGGTACGGCACCGCGCCGGCCCCGGAAACCCTCATGGCCACGGCCGGGGCCGACCTGACGCGGCTGGGAGCGGAGGTGCGCCGCCTCGCGGAGGCCGGCGCGGGCGAGCGCTTCCGGATGGGCGACTGGCGCGGCAGCCTGGTGCTGGAACCCGTCGGCTCCGCTTCCGGCCACGGGGTGCGGGTCCGGGCGGCCGGCCGGGACGAGCTGGGGGAAGTACCCCCGCTGCCGCTGTTCGCCTGGAAGCGGCTCCCCGACCTCGAACTGGTCCGCACGGGCCGGATCGCCCCGCGCGAGCTGCATCCGCTGGTCGCCGACGCGCTGTTCCCCGGGGCCGGCCCCGCCGCCGGGCCGCCCGGCCCCGCCGGGGCGAAGCCCGTACGGGTGCGCTGCCGCGGCGAGTGGCACGAGGTCCGCTCCCAGGGCGGCGTACTGGACCTGCTCCCGCACAGCCCCGAGGAGCAGCGGCGCGAGCGCGCCATGCGGGCGTTCGGCGGCGCGATCGAGGGCTGCTTCGCCGTGCAGCAGATCTGGACCACGGGGGAGGGGCGGCTGCCGCGGGCCCTGCGGGCGGAGCGCCGGGAGCTGTTCCTGCGCGTCCAGCACGGGGACACCCCGGGCGTCGTCGCGCTGCTCGACGCGGGCACGGACCCCCGGGTCCGCGACGCCCGCGGGTACACGCTGCTGCACGTCCTGCACCTGCTCGACCACGAGGTGCTGCTGCCGCGGCTGCTGGCCGCGGGCCTGGACCTGGAGGCCCGGGACAAGTCGGGGTGCACCCCGCTGCAGGTGGCCGTCGAGCGAGGGGCCCGCGTGGGCCTGGTCCGGGCCCTTCTCGCGGCCGGCAGCAGGATCGACGTCGTCGACGACGCGGACCTGTCGCTGGGCCAGGTGATCCGCCGCCACAAGCGCACCGATCTCGCCTTCCTGCGCAGCCGGGTGGAGGAGGAGTACCCCGACATCGGCTCCGAGTGGTTCGACGAGTACCTGGACGAGCGCGAGTCCGACGAGGAGTACGAGGACGCATGAGCACCGAGCCGCCGCGCGCGCCGCGGCCACCGTCGCAGCCCCGCCCGGACCGGGACGAGCGGCCGCGGCCCCCGCGGGCCCTGGCGGCCGCCGACGCCCTGGGCGCCCGGCTCCGCGCCACCCGCACCGAACCGGCGACCAACCCCCAACTCGAAGCGCTGGCCCTGGCCGTGACGGCCAATCAGCCCGTCCTGCTGTGGGGAGAGCCGGGCATCGGCAAATCCGCCGGCATGCAGCAGCTCGCCACCGCCCTCGGCGTCGGGCTGGAGACCGTCATCGCCAGCGTCCACGAGCCCTCCGACTTCGCCGGGCTGCCCATCGTCGGCGACGACCCCGCCACCACGGGCGTGCCCATGGCCCCGCCGGACTGGGCGGTCCGCCTCGCCCGCACCGGCCACGGACTGCTGTTCTTCGACGAGCTGTCCTCCGCCCCGCCCGCCGTGCAGGCGGCCCTCCTGCGGGTGGTCCTGGAGCGCCGGATCGGCAGCCTCGTCCTGCCCGAGTCCGTACGGATCGTCGCCGCGGCCAACCCGCCGTCCAGCGCGGCGGACGGCTGGCACCTCAGCCCGCCGCTGGCCAACCGCTTCGTCCACCTCGACTGGACCCACAACCCGCGCACCGTGGCCCGGGGCCTCGCCGGCACCTGGCCCGAGGTGGCCATCCCGGCCGTCGACCCCGCCCGCGCCTCCGGGGCCGTCGCCCGCGCCCGCGGCGTGATCTCCGGCTTCCTGACCGCCCGGCCGGGCCTGGTCCACCACATGCCGAACGAGGCCGAGGGCCGAGGCCGGGCCTGGCCCTCCCCGCGCACCTGGGAGATGGCGCTGCGGCTGCTGGCCACCGGGTACGCGGCCGGCGCCGGCCGGGACGCACTGGCCGCCGCGCTCACCGGGGCCGTCGGGGACGCGGCCGGGATCGAGCTGCTCTCGTACGTGGAACACCTCGACCTGCCCGACCCGGACCGGGTGCTCGCCGACCCGGACGCCTTCGCCCTGCCGGAACGCGGCGACCGGCAGCTGGCCTTCCTCATCGCCGTGGTCGCCGCCGTCCAGGGCGAGCTCACCCGGCCCCGCTGGGAGGCGGGCTGGGCGGTCCTCGCCAAGGCGGTCGACGCGGGCGTGCCCGACGTGGCCGCGCGTGCGGCCACCGACCTGGCCGCGATGCGCGACCTGGACTGGCCGGTGCCCGCGGGGATCGACGCGTTCGTCGAACTGCTCCAGCTCTCCGGCGCCCTGCCGGGCGGCGGCTGACAGGCGGGTGAGCGTGCCCATGGACGGCCCGGCGGCCGCACGCGGGGACGCGGCCCGCGCCGCCGCCCGCCTGGACCGGGCCAAGCTGCTGGCCGCCCGGTACAAGGCTGCCGAGGCCCGGCCGTACCTCGCCTCCTCCCTGTACGCACTCACCGTGGTCCCCTCGGCCGGGGTGCCCACGATGGGTGTGGACCGGCACTGGCGCTGCTACGTCTCGCCCGCGTTCGTCGACGCCACGCCGGTCGCCGAACTGGCCGGGGTGTGGATCCACGAGGCGGCCCACCTGCTGCGCGGTCACCACGCCCGCGCGGACCGGCTCCCGGCCGCCGACCAGCGCGACCGGCGCCGCGTCAACATCGCGCAGGACTGCGAGATCAACGACGACCTCCTCGCCGACGGGCTGGCGCTGCCCGAGGGCCGGATGGAGCCCCGGCTGTTCGGCCTCGCCGCCGGCGGGATGTTCGAGGCGTACCTGCCCGCGATCCCGGCCACCCCGCCGCACGCACCGGACTGCGGCTCGGGGGCCCACGGCACGCCGATGCCGTGGGAGCTCGGCGAGGCGGCGGGACCCGCCCGGATCGGCCCGGTCGAGGCGGAGGCGCTGCGCCGGCAGACCGCCCAGGCCATGCGCGCCCACCAGCGCACCCGCGGCAGGCTCCCGGCCGGCTGGCAGCGCTGGGCGCAGGAGCTGCTGGAGCCCACCGTCGACTGGCGCCGCGCGCTGTCCGGGGCGGTACGGGAGGCCGCCGCCTGGGCGGGCGGCGCGGTCGACTACACCTACCGCCGCCCCTCGCGGCGCACTCCGGCACTGGGCGGCCGCGTGGTGCTGCCCAGCCTGCGCCGGCCGCTGCCGCGGGTCGCGATCGTCATCGACACCTCGGGGTCGATGGGCGAGGAGGAACTCGCCGCCGCGCTCGGCGAGGTCACCGGCGTGCTGCGGGAGGTGGGGGTCCGGGGCAACCGGGTCGCCGTCCTGGCCTGCGATGCGGACGTGCACACCGTGGCGCGGGTGACGAGCACCGAGCAGGTGACCCTGGCCGGGGGCGGCGGCACCGACATGCGCGTCGGAATCCGGGCCGCGCTGGCGGCGGCGGAGCGGCCGAACATCGTCGTCGTGCTGACCGACGGGTACACGCCGTGGCCGGATGAGACCCCGTCCTGCCGGCTGATCGCCGCGCTGATCGGGGCCGAACCGCCGCAGCCGCCGGGCTGGGTGGAGACCGTACGGGTTCCGTCCGGGTCCTGAGCGGCGGACGGCGCCCGGCTCAACTGGCCGGGAACGTACGCTCGTCCGGACCTGCGGGGCCCCCGCGTGACAGCATGGCCGGGCAACACCCGGCAAGCGGAGGGGGAGTTCGGTGAGCACTTCGACGAGCGGAGTACGCAAGGGCCTGGCCAAGGTGGAGATCGCACTGCGGTGGGATCCGAGCCCCGCGGGCACGCCCGCCCACGACCTGGACATCATCGCGGCGGTGTTCGGTGCTTCCGACCCCCACGGGGAGCCGGTCCACCTCGTGCACTTCGGGAGCCGGTCTCCCGACGGCACCATCACCTTGAACCGCGACAGCCACACCGGCCAGGGCTTCGGCTTCGACGAGGTGATGACCCTCGAACTGGACCGGATGGCATCCGCGTTGGCGCGGGTGGTGGTCGGCGTGGTCATCCAGGGCACCGGGGAGCGGGGTGCCCGTACGAAGACCTTCACGGCCATAGGCGGTACGGGGGTCCGGATCCGGGAGGGCTACACCGATCTCGCGGTGACCGACTTCGCCGGGGTCCCGGAGGCCACGGCGGCCACCATCGCGGAGTTCACGCGCGACGGTTCGGGGGCCTGGTCGCTGGACGCCGCCGTACGCGGCTTCGACGCCGATCCGGAGGAGTTCGCCCGGACCATGGGCGCGCCGCGGTCCTGACACGGCACGGGCCTCTGACGTGAGGCCGCACAGACCGGGCGGTGGGCCCACCCCCGGGGGGGGGGCCCCCCCCCCCCCCCGGGGGGGCGGGGGCGCCCCCCCCCCCGCGCCCCCCGGGGGGGGGGCCGGGCGGGGCGCGGGGACGGCGGGCCCCCCGGTCAGGGGCCCCCGCCC